>NZ_CP010836.1:4200000-4500000 GCF_000935025.1 Sphingomonas hengshuiensis | reverse complement strand
ACCTCGTTTTTCGACCGCGCGTACCTCGTTTTTGCCCCTCCGATTCGCCGGATGGGCGCGAACGGCTACGAACGGCCAAGGCCGAACCGGTCTGCTAAGTATTGGATTTCAGGAGAGAAAAGTCGATTCCGGTGGTCCGATGCGGACCGCTGGGAACAGGCAGGTGGCGGAGCGGGAGGGATTCGAACCCTCGATACGCTTTTGGCGTATACTCACTTTCCAGGCGAGCGCCTTCGACCACTCGGCCACCGCTCCGCATTACCGGGAAGCGCGTGCCCTAGCTTCTGCGGGCGGGCTAGGCAAGCGCTCGGCGGCGTGTCAGTTTCGGGGCATGTTGAAGCCCCTCCTCGCGCTTGTCGCCATCGCCCTTGCCGCACCGGTTCTTGGCCAGACCGCGCCTGCCCCGTCCCCTGCCGATGCGATCGACTCCGACTGGCAGCTTATTCCGGACAACGAGATGCTGGTGATCACGCTCAAGGGCGGGCACCAGGTCTATATCCGCCTCGCCCCTCGCTTCGCGCCGGCGCATGTCGCCAATATCCGCAAGCTGGCCGAGGCGCGCTGGTGGGATGGGACCAGCGTGTACCGGGTGCAGGACAACTACGTCGCGCAATGGGGCGACGCGACCGAGACCAAGCCGTTGCCGCCGATGGTGATCGCCAATCCGCCCGCCGAATATGAATGGGGCGGGCCGTTTGTGGGGGTCACCAGCTTTACCCGCCCGGACCCCTATGCCGCGCGCACCGGGCACAGCGCCGATGGCTGGCCGCTGGCGACCGACGGCAAGACCAGTTGGCTGACGCATTGCTATGGCATGGTCGGCGTCGCGCGCGACCTGGCGCCGAGCACCGGGAGCGGCAGCGAGCTCTATACGGTGATCGGGCACGCCCCGCGCCACCTCGACCGCAACATCGCGCTGGTGGGCAGGGTGGTCGAGGGCATTCAGTGGCTGTCGAGCCTGCCGCGCGGCACCGGCACGCTCGGTGTATACCAGGAAGAGAGCGAGCGGCTGCCGATCCTGTCGGTGCGGCTCGCCAGCCAGTTGCCCGAGGACGAGCGCCCGCATTTCCAATATCGCGCGACCGACAATCCGCGCTTCGCGGCGTGGATCAAGGCGCGCGAGAACCGGCAGAATGATTTCTTCAAGGTGCCAGCGGGCGGCGTCGAGATCTGCAACGCCGAGGCGCCGGTCCGCCGCGCCCGCTGAGCCCCTCCCCTAGGCCGCGCGCTTCTCCAGCGCGTGCGCGGCCTCGGCCATCAGCGCGGCGAGGATCTCGGCGACGGGCTCTTCCTTGGTCACCATGCCCACCGACTGGCCCGCCATCAGCGAGCCATGCTCGACATCGCCGTCGATGACCGCGCGGCGGAGCGCGCCCGCCCAATAATGCTCGATCTGGAGCTGGGCCTCCATCATCTCCACCTTGCCCTCGTCGAGCAACTGGGCGACTTCGCGCTGCTTGGCAGTGAACAGCTCACCGCCCGCATTCTTGAGCGCACGCACCGGGATGACGGGCAGGCGCGGATCGATCTGGACGCTGGCGATCGCATCGCGGGCGGAAGCGCGCAGGAACGCCTTTTTGAACGCCGGATGCGCAATGCTCTCGGTCGCGCAGACGAAGCGCGTGCCGAGCTGGACCCCCGCCGCGCCCATGTCGAGATAGCCGGCGATCGCCTCGCCGCGCCCGATGCCGCCTGCGACGAAGACGGGGACCTGCTCGGACACTTCGGGCAGGATTTCCTGCGCGAGCACGCTGGTCGACACCGGGCCGATATGCCCGCCGGCTTCCATCCCCTCGACCACCAGCGCGTCGACGCCCGATCGGATCAGCTTCTTGGCGAGGCTGAGCGCGGGGGCGAAGCAGATCAGCTTGGCGCCATTGGCCTTGATCGCATCGAGGCTCCCCGCAGGGGGCAGCCCGCCCGCCAGCACGACATGCGTCACGCCGTGGCGGTTGCACACTTCGATCAGGTCCATCAGCTGCGGGTGCATCGTGATCAGGTTCACGCCGAACGGCCTGGTCGTCAGCGCCTTTGTCGCGGCGATCTCGCGGTCGAGCAGTTCGGGAGTCATTGCGCCGCACGCGATCAGCCCGAAGCCGCCGGCGTTGGACATGGCGGCGACGAGGTTGCGCTCGCTCACCCACGACATCGCGCCGCACAGGATCGCGACCTCGCTGCCCAGAAATGCGGTGCCGCGCGCCATGCGCCGGGCGAGGCGCTCGGCGCCGATGCTGTTGGTTGTCATGCGCGCAGGCCTAGCCGTGGGGGAGGCGCCGCCGCAAGCCTTGACGCGCCAAGTGGGTTATTTGGGTGGGCTAGCCGGCTGCTCGATATAGTCGATGCGGATCGCGACCCAAGTGCCGATCAGGGGCTTGCCGCCCTTGCGTGGCGGAACGACGAGGAACTGGAACGCCGCCTGCCGCACCGCTCCGGCATTGCCCGATCCGCGCGGCCCTTCGCCAAGTTCCTGGCAATCGGTGACCTGGTAGCGTGCGATCGTGCGGCACGCGATCAGTCCGAAGCCCGGGCCGCGGCTTCGCGGCGACCGATAGGGGTCGAGTTGCGCATGCGTCGGGCGGCGATACCATTCGACCGGATACAGCGGCTCGCCATTGGGCGCGGTGCCGATAGCCTCGCTGTCGCCCGCCATCGCGCCGGCTGCATCGCCCGATTCGGCACTCGAATCGCCGGCCGCAGCGGGAGCGCCCGACTTCGCCTTGGCGATATCGGCATCGGCATAATCGCGCCGCGTCATCCGGATGAAGGGCATGGGGTTCGCGGTGTTGGGCACCGGCGGCGGCGGGGGCACGATCTCGGGCGGGGGCGGCGGCGTGACCGGCGCGACTTCGCGCGGCGCGGCGCGCTTCGATGCTTCCTTGGCCGCCTCGGCCTTTTCGCTCGGCTTGTCGCCGTCGACGTTGATCCCGAACACCGTCGGCCCTGCCGCGTCCTTCTTGCCCGGCAGCGTCGGCGACATCCACAGCAGCAGCAGCGCGATCAGCAGTTCGACCAGCAGCGCAAGCACGAACGCCGCGCCGCGCCGCCCGAACACGTTGCGGAGCCATTCCGGCACCAGGGTCCGCTTCGTCGCTTCCATGGACTTGGGTCTGAACCTCGAACGAAGGCGGACGAGGGGGGAGGCCCTCACGATCCGCGACCAACACCATGGATGGGGCGGCAACGCGACCGAATAATGTCAGGAAACGACCGAAGCGTGTCTGGCGGTGCCCGAGGGAGCGAATTTCAGGCGGCACGCGCCCGGAAGCGTTCCCGTCCTGATGCTCAGGCCGCCGCATCCTCTGCGTCCAGCCCATAGGCAGTGTGGAGCACGCGCACCGCCAATTCGGTGTAATCCTCCTCGATCAGCACCGACACCTTTATCTCCGACGTGGTGATCGCCTGGATGTTGATCCCGCGCTCGCCCAGCGTCTTGAACATCGTCGCAGCGACGCCGGCATGGCTGCGCATCCCGACGCCGACGATCGAGATCTTGGAGACGCGGGTATCGTGGACCAGCTTCACATAGCCGATCTCGCCGCTCTGCCGCTCGAGCACGTCGAGCGCGCGGGCCAGCTCGGCGGTCGGCACGGTGAACGTCACGTCGGTCGATCCGGCGGAATGCGCGATGTTCTGGACGATCATGTCCACGTTGATGTTCGCATCGGCGAGCGGGGTGAAGATCGAGGCGACCGCACCCGGCCGATCCGGCACGGCGGTAAGCGTGATCTTGGCTTCGTTCTTGTCGTGCGCGATGCCGGTGATGAGTTGGCGTTCCATATCGTCGATCTCCTCTTCGCCCACGATCAGCGTGCCGGGTTCGCTCGCGCCATCGGCGTCGACGAACGAAGACAGCACCTGGACGCGGACGCCTTCCTTCATGGCGAGCCCCACCGAGCGGGTCTGGAGCACCTTGGCCCCGACGCTGGCGAGTTCGAGCATTTCTTCATAGGTGACGCGCTTCAGCTTGCGCGCGCGCGGCACGATGCGCGGGTCGGTAGTGTAGACGCCGTCAACATCGGTGTAGATGTCGCAGCGATCAGCCTGCATCGCCGCCGCCATCGCGACCGCCGAGGTATCCGATCCGCCGCGCCCGAGCGTGGTGACGCGCCCCTCCTCGGTCACGCCCTGGAAGCCGGGGATGACCGCGACTTCGCCGTTCGCCAGGCTGGCGTCGAGCGCGACGGTGTCGATCGAATCGATCCGGGCAGAGGCATGCGCACTGCTGGTATGGATCGGCAATTGCCAGCCGAGCCACGAGCGCGCAGGCACCCCGATCGCCTGGAGCGCGATCGCCAGCAGCCCGCTGGTAATCTGTTCGCCCGCCGAGACGACGACATCATATTCGCGGGTGTCGTATAGCGACGACGCCTCGCGGCAGAAGCCGACGAGCCGGTCGGTCTCCCCTGCCATGGCGGAGACGACGACGGCAATCTGGTTGCCCGCCTCCCACTCGCGCTTCACGCGTGCGGCGACATTGCGGATACGCTCGATGCCGGCCATCGAGGTGCCGCCGAACTTCATTACGATACGGGCCATGGCTGGTTGCTTGTTTCCGGGCCTTGGGAGAGATGAGGCGGCCTGATAGGAGCGCGGCATGGCGAACGCAACCAAAGCAACGATTGACCCCCTAGAAGCTGAACATTTCGGTCGTCTGGCGGCCGATTGGTGGAATCCAAAGGGCTCATCGGCGATGCTGCACAGGCTGAATCCTGCGCGGCTGGGCTATCTCCGCGACGCGGTGGACGCGCATTGGGGCGGCGATGCCGGCGGATTCGCGCCGCTGGCGGGACGCAGCGCGCTGGACGCAGGATGCGGCGCCGGGCTGCTCGCCGAGCCGCTGGCGCGGATGGGCGCGGCGGTGACCGGCGTGGACGCGGCGCCCGAGAATATCGGTGCAGCGCGGGCACATGCCGAGGCCGGGGGGCTCGCGATCGAGTATATCGCCGGCGAAGTCGAGCAGCTTGGGCAGCGCCGGTTCGACCTCGTCACCTCGATGGAAGTGGTCGAGCATGTCACCGATCCCGCCGCGTTCGTCGCGACGCTGGCCGGGCTGGTCGCGCCGGGTGGGCTGCTGATCCTCTCCACGCCCAACCGCACGCCGCTGTCGCGGCTGGCGATGATCACGCTGGGCGAGGGCACCGGCGCGATCCCCAAGGGCACGCATGACTGGAGCCAGTTCCTGAAGCCCGACGAACTGATCGCGCTGATCGAGGCGGCGGGGATGCACGTGGTGAACCGCGCCGGGCTGGGCTTCTCGCCAGCGCGGGGGTTCGTCATCGGCGCGGACGAGACGCTGAACTATCTGGTGACGGCGGTACACGCCGGTTAGGGCATCGTCATGGCCGAACCGAAACTGCACCCGAGCTGGCTGGAGCCGCTGCGCGCCGAGTTTGCGAGCCCCTATATGGCGGCGCTGCGTGCGTATCTGAAGGCGGAGAAGGCGGCGGGGAAGCGGATCTTTCCCGCGTCCCACAACTGGTTCCGCGCGCTCGACCTCACGCCGCTGGAGGACGTCCGCGTCGTGATCCTCGGGCAGGATCCCTATCATGGCGAGGGGCAGGCGCATGGGCTGTGCTTCTCGGTCCAGCCGGGGGTGCGGACCCCGCCGAGCCTGGTCAATATCTTCAAGGAGATGGAGTCGGACCTCGGCATCCCGCGTGCCGCCCACGGGTTCCTCGAACATTGGGCGAAGCAGGGCGTGCTGCTGCTCAACGCGGTGCTCACCGTCGAGCAGGGCATGGCCGCATCGCACCAGAAGCGCGGATGGGAGCCATTCACCGACGCCGTGATCCGGCTGGTCAACGCCCGGCCCGAGCCGGTGGTGTTCCTGCTATGGGGCAGCCATGCCCAGAAAAAGGCGGCGTTCGTCGATTCGACCGATCGCGGCGGGCGGCATCTGGTGCTCAGGGCGCCGCACCCCTCGCCGCTGTCGGCGCATTCGGGGTTTTTCGGATCGCGCCCTTTTTCGCAGGCGAATAGCTTCCTGAAGGCGCAGGGACTAAGGCCGATCGACTGGGCCTTGCCCGCACTCCATGGAGAACCCGCCTGATGGCCGATGACGACGACGCCTTTGTGTATGACGAAGCAACCGGCGAATGGATCAGCGCCGCCGATGCCAAGGCGAAGGCTGCGAGCGCCGATGCCGTCGAAGTGCGCGATTCGGTGGGCAACCTTCTCGCCGATGGCGACCAGGTGACGCTGATCAAGGACCTGACCGTCAAGGGCGCGGGGCAGACGCTGAAGCGCGGCACGCTGATCAAGTCGATCCGGCTGACCGGCGACGCGCAGGAAATCGACTGCAAGTTCGACGGGATCAAGGGGCTGGTGCTCCGCGCGGAGTTCGTGCGGAAACGCTGACCCGCGGCGACGAGTGGCGGGATCGATCACACTGGGCGAGGCGTTGCGTTGGCTGTTGCAACTCCTTCGCACTAATTTGGCGCTTGCCCAGTGGAGACCCGCCCGATGCCCCGCGATCTTGCCAAGACGCTGACTTACCTGTCGATTCACCTGACCGTGGGGTTCACGGTCGCCTATGCCTTTACCGGATCGCTGACCCTGGCGGGCGGGATCGCGCTGATCGAGCCGTGCATCAACGCGGTCGCATTCTTCTTCCACGAAAAGGCGTGGAAGCGTGTCGATCGGCGCGCCGAGGCCATGGCGCCGACTGCGCCGCTGTCCGGGTTCGCCCAGGCTTAACCGCGGCGGATCGGCACCGGGTGCCACAGCGTCCGCCACGCCGCACCGCCGACCAGCGCGGCGACCAGCACCTGCGCCGCGAGCACCGGCGGCTCCCCGCCCAGCGGGGCAAGGGCATGGAGCGCAGGCAGTTTCTGGAAGCTCTGGACCACCAGCACCACCATGTTGAGCCACTGCGCGAACAGCGCCAGCACGAGATAGACCGTGTGCCAGCGCCCGGCGGCACCGCGCCCGTACAGCGCATAGAGCGCCCCGGCGAGTGCCACGAGCGAGATCACGCCGAAGACGAAGGGCGGGCCGATCGGCTTTGGCGGGAAGAAGAATCCGGTGACGCTGGTCAGCACGGTGAAGACAAGGAACAGGTCGTTCCACCCGTTCCACCATCGCCCCAGCGCCAGCGCCCCGAAAAACACCCCGCCCGCGGCGATCGCGACGAGGCTGATGACGACGTGCAATTCCGTCAACTGCGCAAGCGTAAGCCCGACGAGCATATCTGGTCCCCCCCGGGAGCGCGCCGAAGCTCTGGCCGCGCATCCGGGAGGGTAGCGGAAAAATCACCGCCTGACGAGGGCGCTTACAGCCGGGCGCGCTCATAATGCGTGTCGAGCCGCGCGGGGAACGCGCTGTCCCAATCGGGTTCGTCGTGTGCGCTGTAATGCGGGGCGTCGGTGTTGAGCGCGGCGCGATCGATCTGGGTTACATAGCCGCCGCGAGCGACGTCATATTCGAGCACGTCCCAGGGCAGCGGGTAATAATCCTCGCCCAGCCCGAACAGCCCGCCGAAGCTCATCACGACATAGTCGACCCGGCCGCTCGCCTTGTCGATCATCAGGTGATGTACCGCGCCCAGCTTCTCGCCGTCGGGCGCATAGACCGAAGTGCCCTCGACGCGATCCGACGAGACGAGCGCCCGGGGCGCCCGAGGCGCCCGGGTCTGGGCGCCGCTATAGTTGGCCGTGGCCATGACATCTTCTCCTGTGGTGCTTTGCTGCAACTATAATGGGTGGCGGACTGTGGCAGTTCCTTACAAAAGCCCGATTTTACGATAGCTTACGCGCAGGCAACAATAGCGGCTGACACCGGCACGGTTTGTTTCTAGCCTCGCTCGACAAAGGGGGGAGTCGAATGAAAACATCGCGTTTCCTGTGCCTGTTGAGCATCACCTCGCTGCTCGCCGCGTGCGGCGGTGGCGGCGGTAGCGGCGGCGGGTTCACCGCCACCCCGGCATCCACCCCCACCCCGTCGCCGGCGGCCACCACGACACCGACGCCGACCGCATCCACCGGCTGCACCTTGCGCGAGCGCCAGACCTGGGCGGCGGCGCAGCTCAACGAATGGTATCTGTTCCCCGACACGCTGCCCGCCAGCCTGGACCCCAGCCCCTATGCCAGCGTCGATGCCTATATCGACGCGCTGACCGCGACGGCGCGGGCGCAGAACAAGGACCGCTACTTCACCTATCTGACCTCGATCGCCGCCGAGAATGCCTATTACGCATCGGGTTCGAGCGCAGGCTATGGCTTCCGGCTGGGCTATGACTCCGCCGCGGGCCGCATCTTCGTTGCCGAAAGCTTCGAGAACACCCCCGCGCTGACCGCGGGGATCGACCGCGGGACCGAGATCGTCGCGATCGGCACCAGCGCCGCCAGCCTGCGCACGGTATCGGCAATCCTCGCGGCCGAAGGCACCGACGGCGTCACCAACGCGCTGGGGCCATCGACCACCGGCACTACGCGCACGCTGCGCGTCACCGATGCGGCGGGCACGCGCACCGTCACGATCGCCAAGGCCGAGTATGCGCTCACCCCGGTATCCAGCCGCTATGGCGCGCGCATCCTCGACGATGGCGGGACCAAGATCGGCTATGTCAATCTGCGCAGCTTCATCGAGACCGCCGACCCGGCGCTGCGCAGCGCGTTCGCTCAGTTTCGCGCGGCGGGGGTGACCAAGCTGATCGTCGATTTGCGCTATAATGGCGGCGGGCTGATTTCGATCGCCGAGCTGATGGGCGATTTGCTGGGGGGCAACCGATCGACGTCGGACGTGTTCGATTACGTGACCTTCCGCCCCGAAAAATCCGCCGAGAACACCACGCGCTATTTCCGCCCGCAGGCCGAATCGGTCTCGCCGATCAAAATCGCATTCATCGGCACCGGCGGGACCGCGTCGGCGAGCGAATTGGTGATGAATGCCTTCATCCCCTATCTCCACGCCAACGCCGCGCTGATCGGCGCCAATACCTATGGCAAGCCGGTCGGCCAGATCGCGCTGGACCGCACGCCATGCGACGACCGGCTGCGCGTGATTGCGCTGGCGGTGCAGAACAGCGCGCGGCAGGGCGCCTATTACAACGGGCTGGCGGGCACGATGGAGGCGAGCTGCCGCGCCGTCGACGACATATCGCATCCGCTGGGCGACCCCGCCGAAGCCTCGACTCGCGTCGCGCTCGACTATCTCGCGGGGCGGAGCTGCACCGCGATCAGCGCGAGCACCGGCGCCGCGACTGCGAGCAGCGAGCGGGTGCGGCTGACCGGCAGCCAGCCCGAGCAGGGACTGCTGGTGCCGAGCCAGCCGACGCCGATGCAGCGCGAGGTGCCGGGGGCGTATTGAGGCGCGCGCGTTCGCCTGAAGTTGTCGAAGTTTAGGCATTTGGGGCTGATCGGCGCGACGCGCCCGCGACGCTGCGGGAACGCCGCGGCGACGCGCCACCCGCGCGACACCGGCGCGCCACCCGCGCCTCACCGCGGCGCCGCCGGCGCGCCGGGTGCGCGCCCGGATTGCGCCGGGGCGGGCAGCGCATCGTCGCCAAAGGGATTGGCGAGGCGCCGGGCATGCTCGGCGAGAAGCTGGTCCCAGGCGCGGTCGAACGGCGTTCCCGCGAGCCGGAGCCGCAGCCGATGCGCGCTCGACCGCGACATCCCCGCCGCCCGCGCCGCACGCGCGACGCTGCCCGTCTCGAGCAGCGCGGCGAGGAAGATGCGTTGCCGCGCGGGGGTCCAATGGGGGCGCTGGGCGGGCGAGTCGGGGGGCGGGTGCGGTTCCATCCACCAGCTTGGAGCAGATGAAATCCTACATTGGAAGCGGCGCTATTCGGGCAGCCGCGCGGAGGCCACGCCGCGCGCGGCGCGGACGATCGGCGGCACCGACAACAGCACCGCCGCAACCAGCCCGCCAATCGCGATCAGCCCGAGCGGGGTGACGCGCACCTCCGCCTCCAGCGCGAGTCGATCGCCGACGCGGATCGCGGCGCGCGCAGTCTGGGGGGTGGCGAGGGGGTGGGGTTCGGGGGGCATGGGGGGTCCTTTCCGAACGAACGCTGGTGGTAAAGACGACTGTACCGACCAAATTCTCGCGCTCAAGCGGAAGCGCATAGCCGGATGCATCAACGCTGCTGTCTCCGGTCGAGCGCGACCACCCGCACCGCGCCCTCACACGGTCAAGTCGCCTTCCGCATCCGGATCGGGCAGCGGATCGAGCGGCGGGCATAGGCCGCAGTCCCACACTTCGATCGCGCGCTCGTAGCGCTCGCTGCTTCGGCTGTGGGTCGCGGTCATCCGGATACGGATGGGAACGATGCCCGAGCCCCTATATTCGGGAACGATTTCAAGATGGTCGAGCCGACCCCGCTCGATATAGGCCGCCAGCATTTTGATCAGCAGCGCGTGCGAGGCGGCGGCTTCGGGCGTGACATAGCCGATATTGGGCCGGGTGTTGGGGCCGCCGAACTCGGTTGGGAAAAAGTGGATCCGCACCAGCAGATGCTTGCGAACCAGCTTGGCCGCGGCCGCCGCAGTGGTGATGTCCGAAAAGTCCCGCGCGAGCGGCGGGGCGGGAACGATGGTTTGTTGGGCGAGCGCGGCGGGCGGGGGAGACGAAGCGAGCAGCGCCAACGCGGCGTATAGCCCCTTCCCGCCCCCGCTCCTGCGCCAGCCAGTATCGCCTCGACCTGCCACGGCCCCCTCCCCGATGTGAACCCCGCGCCGAGGCTAGCGGGATTCCCATCGGGATCGGAGCGAGATTTCTCCGTTTCGGAGAGGATTCGTCCCGAGCAGGGATCAGTCGTGCTCGCGCCCCCCTGCCCCCATATACAGCTCGCTGCCGGTTTGCTTGAACACCCGGCTCATCTCCTCCATGCCCTTGAGCGCCGCCGCCTTGCTCGCAGCCGCAGACTCAGCCCCCGTCGGGCCGGTCGCGAGGAACCCCTCGACGCCCTGGTTCTGCTTCGCCGCGAAGGCGCGGACTTCCTGCGAAATCTGCATCGAGCAGAATTTCGGGCCGCACATCGAACAGAAATGCGCGGTCTTGGCGCCTTCGGCTGGCAGGGTCTGGTCGTGATATTGCTCCGCCGTGTCCGGGTCCAACGACAGGTTGAACTGGTCGCGCCAGCGGAATTCGAAGCGTGCCTTGGACAGGGCGTTGTCGCGGACCTGGGCTGCGGGGTGGCCCTTGGCGAGGTCGGCGGCGTGGGCGGCTAGTTTGTAGGTGACCACGCCGACCTTGACGTCGTCGCGGTCGGGCAGGCCCAGATGCTCCTTGGGGGTGACGTAACAGAGCATCGCGGTGCCGTACCAGCCGATCTGCGCGGCGCCGATGCCGCTGGTGATATGGTCGTAGCCGGGCGCGATGTCGGTGGTGAGGGGTCCTAGCGTATAGAAGGGCGCCTCGCCGCAGACTTCGAGCTGCTTCTCCATATTCTCCTTGATCTTGTGCATCGGCACATGGCCGGGGCCTTCGATCATGACCTGGACGTCGCTCTTCCACGCGCGGTGGGTGAGTTCGCCCAGCGTGTAGAGCTCGCTGAACTGCGCCTCGTCATTGGCGTCGGCGATGCTGCCGGGGCGCAGGCCGTCGCCGAGGCTGTAGGCGATGTCATACGCCTTCATGATCTCGGTGATTTCGTCGAAGCGCTCGTAGAGGAAGCTCTCCTTATGGTGCGCGAGGCACCATTTCGCCATGATCGATCCGCCGCGCGAGACGATGCCGGTGACGCGCCGCGCCGCCATCGGGATATAGCCGAGCCGGACGCCGGCATGGATGGTGAAATAGTCGACGCCCTGTTCGGCCTGTTCGATCAGCGTGTCGCGGAAGATTTCCCAGGTCAGATCCTCGGCGACGCCGCCGACTTTCTCCAGCGCCTGATAGATGGGGACGGTGCCGATCGGCACGGGCGAATTGCGCAGGATCCATTCGCGCGTGTCGTGGATGTTGCGGCCGGTCGAGAGGTCCATCACCGTGTCCGCGCCCCAGCGGATCGACCAGACCATCTTGTCGACTTCGGCGGCGACGTTCGAGGCGACGGCGCTGTTGCCGATATTGGCGTTGATCTTGACCAGGAAATTGCGCCCGATCGCCATGGGTTCGGATTCGGGGTGGTTGATGTTGTTGGGGAGGATCGCGCGGCCGCGGGCGACTTCGTCGCGGACGAATTCGGGGGTGACGTAATCGGGGATCGAGGCGCCGAAGCTTTCGCCGTCGCGGGTGTATTCCGCCAGGCGGGCGCGGCCGAGATTTTCGCGCTCGGCGACATATTCCATTTCGGGCGTGATGATGCCGCGCCGGGCATAGTGCATCTGGCTGACGTTCATGCCCGGCTTGGCGCGTAAGGGGCGCTTGATCACATTGGGGAAGGGTTCGACGCCGCCGCTGCGATCGGGGCCGAGCTGGCCGTTATCCTCGGGGCGGACTTCGCGGGGGGTTACCGCTTCCACGTCGCCGCGGCCCAGAATCCAGTCGCGGCGCAGCGCGGGGAGCCCTGCCTTGATGTCGATCCGCGCTTCGGGATCGGTATAGGGACCGGAGGTGTCATAGACGCGCACCGGGTCCTCGCCGCTGCCCGGCTGGAGATGGATTTCGCGCATCGCGACGCGGCGGTCGCCGACGTAAATTTTGCGCGAGCCGCGGATCGGGCCGGTGGTTACGCCGATTTCAGCTTTTGCGGGGATGTCGGCCATGCGCGTCTACTCCTAAAAGACGGGAGAGACGGCTGGGTGAAGAACCGCTCCCTCCCTACGCCGGTGTCAACCGGATCAGGTTCAGCGGGTCGGGGGCTCCTGCCCCCCTCTCAAGCGCGGGTCGGCGCTCCCCCGGGGATGACGGTGTTGTAGGCGGTTAGCGGGGGCACGTCCAGCGCCACGCCGTCAGACGGAGCCGGCTGCGCCGGCCCCGCTGCCCGCCGTGGCGAGTCCGCGATTTGCTGACGCAAATCGCTGGCCGCCCGCATCAGAAACTGAAGGCGAACCCCGCAGCGCCGATCCACTGGCCCTTGGCGCCCGCGACGCTGACGATCGGCGAATCGGCGAAATCGCCGAGCATCCGGCTATAGGTGCCACCCGCGACGAGCTGGAGCCCGCCCGTCAGGTCGCCGGTCAGCGACACTGCGCCGCCCACGCCGGCGGTCCAGCTCTTCCACCCGCCGCGCGGATCATAGACTGCGAGGCCGCTCGCCGCCGACCCTTGCGGCGTCACGCCGAAATAGGTGCTGGCATAGCCATGCTCGACCCGGTCCGCCGAGCCGAAGATGCCGACCATCGCCTTGCGGCTGAGCGGAGTCATATAGGTGATCGAGGGGGTGAAGACCCCCGCGCCATGGACGCTGCCGACATCGTGGCGATAGGTGGCGGTGACCGAGAGCCGGTCGTAATCGCTGGTGATCACGCCGACCCGGCCGATGCCGAAATAGGCGCCCGCCTCGACCGCGGTGCTGATCTTGCCCAGCGCCTTGATCCGCGTGTCTTCGATCGCCTTGATGCTCGTCCGGTTGAGATTGAGCACCCCGACCGGCCCGGCCTGGATGTCCCAGCCGGGGCCGGGGCCATCGTCGAGCAGGTCGACGCTGAGGCGGTTGCCGACGAGCTGGAAATTGAACCCGCCGAGCCGCCCGGCAGCGGCGGGCACCGGGGTGAAGCGATAGTCGTTCGAGCCTTCGTAATCGGGGAGGATTGCGGCGCCTGCGCCGACGATCGCGAAATCGCCGCCGGTATCGGCGGGAGGGGGCGTTTCCTGCGCGAACGCAGGGGATGCCGCGGCGAGCGCGGCGATAAGCAGGACGGGGCGCAGGGCCATGGTGGAACTCCGGGGGAATGTTGCAGGTGCGAAACGCCGCCCCTGCCCGCCGGTTCCTAGAACAAGTAGCGAATCCGAACCTGTTGCTCTTCGGCACCAGCGCTGACTCCGAAGCGCGCGGCGGAAAAGCGCGGCGGGCCGAAGCCGATCGCCGGATTGCGCGAGAAACCAAAGCCTTCGCGCGGGATGCCCATCACCGTATCGAGCTTGCCATTGCCATTCTCGTCATGGATGATCGCCACCGCATAGTCGCCGGGGGGCAGGCCATCGATGCGGAAACGCCCGGCCTGGGCCGCGACGGTGCGGGTGATGCCGTTGCCGCCATCCTTGCAACTGGGGAAATTGCCCGGCGCCGCGGTCATGCACAGCCGCAGCACGCCCCGGCTCGAGCGGAGATTGCCGACCTCTACGTCAAGGCTGCCGACCGGCAGGAACCCGCCCAGCGTCGCCAGGCACGCGATCGCCGCCGCCGCGCGGGCCACGGAAGGTGCCCAGCCCCTTGTCGGTGCCGCACAGTCGATCCCAGACGCGGAAATAGAGGCCATAATTGCATCCATAGAAGTCGTGGTGGCGCTGGTGGTGGCTGGCCGTGATCAGCCACCCGCCGGCACGCCCCCGCGTGACGAAATCGGGAAACATCTCCCAACCCATGTGATTGGTCACACCCATAACGGTCATGATCGTCAGGACCACCCCGAGTGCGCCGACATGCACCGGAATCACGAAGACCAGTAGCGGAATTACCACAGCGCCGGTGAGCGCCTCGACCGGATGAAAGCTCATCGCCGCCCAGGCGGTGGGCGGGCGGCTGGCATGGTGGACCGCATGCGCGATGCGGAACCAGCGCGGACGGTGCATCCAGCGGTGCGTCCAATAGAACCAGCTATCGTGCGCGAAGAGATAGAGCAGCACCGATACCGGCAGATACCAGAGCGGCCAGGCATGGAGATCGGTGTAGATTCGCGTCCAGCCGAGATGCTGCCAGCTCCACGCGACGAGCCCCGCGGGAATGCCATAGATCGCCGCCGAGGCGAGGCTCCACCAGATTTCGCGGCGGATCTGCTTGTCGAGCCCGCGATACAGCCCCGGATGCCGCGCGCGCGTGGCCAGCGCGAACGCCCCCGAGGCGAGCAGATAGCGCACGCCGACGATCAGCGTCATCGCGATGGCGGACAGGGCAAGGCCGAGAAGCGGAGTCACCGGGGGGCTGTACCCCGTTCGCGGTCCGCGGTCACCGGTTAAGACGGGTGTCAGGCAGCGTCGCGCGCGGCGGTCTCCTCCTGGCGGACAAGCCTGTCGACGAGCCGGTTGAACAACGTCACGCCGCGATCATGCGCCGTCGGCATGACCGTCGGCGACGGCGTCATGTCGATCACCCGCTGCTGCGCCTCGATCATCACCTTGTCCTCGTCGAACGCCCGCGCGGCGATGCCCATCAGAATGTCGCGCTGGGCTTCGTCGCCATGCGCGCGGTGCGGACCCCAGGAGAAGAAATAGCGCGCCGTCCTGTCGGTCATCGGAGTCACGGCCTGGCTGGTGAAGGTGACCCCGCTCACTGCCGTGCCCAGGTCCGGGGCGGCGAACGCCACGGCCTGTGCGGTGCCCAGCGGGAAGACGCCGCCCGTCATGAGCAGGATGCCGGGAAGCAGGAAATCATAGGTCATGAAATTGTCCATCGGCTCCGCGCTCCTGCGCGACGCCGACCCATAGCTGTTCTCGGTCCATCGTTCGTAGCGGATGCCGCGCGCCAGCGGCGTTATCCGCGCCGGCGTGCTGGCAAATTGCGGCCCCGAGCCAAAGCTTTGCGCATGGACAAAAGTGAGGTGGCTGAAATCGAGGAGATTGTCGTTGATCAGCCGCGCCTCGGCTGCGTAATCGAGTTGCCCGTGGCCCAGGACATAGTCCGGCCGGTCGAGCCCGACGGCGTCGGGGATCAGCGCCGCGTCGGCGCGGGCGGGGTCCCCCATCCACACCCAGAGCCAGCTATGCCGATCGACCACCGGGTAGGCGCGGACGCGCGCCTTGGGCGGGACCAGTTCCTGGCCCGGAATCTCGACGACCTTGCCATCGGGATCGAAGAGCAGCCCGTGATACATGCAGCGGAGTCTTTCGCCCTCGCAGCGGCCGAGCGACAAGGGCGCGAGCCGGTGGACGCAGCGATCCTCCAGCGCGTGCAGCCCGCCCGAAGCCGTCCGCCACAGCACGATCCGGTCCCCCAGGATCGTCATCGCCAGCGGCTTGTCCACCGCCAGGTCCTTCGACCAGCCGGCGACGTACCAGGCATTTCGAACATAGCGCATCACGGCACCTGCCTTTTCCCATCTCGCCCAGCCAGATTGATTTAACGTTGTTAAATAGTCAAGGGATGGGGGGTGCGCAGACCCAATGGACCCGAACTCGACCGCGACCGGCTGATCGGCGCCGCTTTTGCGGTGCTGGCACAGGAGGGGCTCGACGGCCTGACCATGCGCAAGGTCGCCGCGCATCTCGGGGTCCAGGCGCCGGCGATCTACTGGCATGTCGAAGACAAGGCCATGCTGCTGGGCAGCATGGCGCGCGACATCTATGCCGACGCCTATGCTGCCTGCCCCGGCGCGCAGGACTGGCGCCAATGGCTCCTCCAGTTCGGCGCGGCGCTGCGCGCAAGCTTCGCCCGCCGCCGCGACGGCGCGCGGCTGTGCGCCACGGCCAAGCCCGTCGCGCATCCCGATCCCAAGGAGAACGCCGCCAGGATCGCCGCGCCGCTGGTCGCGCTTGGGCTCGACCCGCAAGCTGCGCTCTCGTTCCAGGCCGTGGTGATTTCCTATGTGCTGGGATGGTCGATGTTCGAGGCGAACGGCCCGATGCATGACTTTCTCGACCGAATCATGCCCTTTGGAGAGACGTTCCAGACCGGGCTCGACGCGATCGTCGGCGGCCTTTCGAACCCCTACGCGCACTGAGGGCCCGGGAAAGCGGCTGCGGTACCGCACCGCAACCCAGGGCGCGCGGTTGGGCCACCCCACACTCCCAGGTTTTTCCATTGGAACCGCCTGCCCCGTTCGGCTAGTCGCAGGCCATGTCGGCCACGATCCATTGCGACATCGCTATTGTCGGCGGGGGCCTGGCCGGGGGGCTGATCGCGCTGGCGTTGCGGCGCAAGCGGCCCGCGTGCAACGTCCTGCTGATCGAGGGATCGCAGCGCGTCGGCGGCAACCATCTCTGGTCGTTCTTTGCCAGCGACGTCGCGGCCGAGCATCGCTGGCTGGTGGCGCCGCTCGTCTGCCATGGCTGGACGCGCTATGCGGTCGCGTTTCCGGGGCAGCACCGCACGCTCAAGACCAGCTATTATTCGATCGAATCGTCGCGGCTCGACCAGTTGGTGCGCGCCGCGCTGCCGCCCGAGGCGCTGTTGCTGGGGCGGCAGGTGGAGGCGGTGACCAGCACGCACGTCACGCTGGCCGATGGCGATCAGGTCATCGCGAAGGGCGTGATCGATTGCCGCGGCACCGGCGCGCTCGACGGGTTCGCACTGGGCTGGCAGAAATTCCACGGCCGCGAACTCGAGCTGGAAATCGACCATGGCCTCGACGCGCCGCTGGTGATGGACGCGACGGTCGAGCAGATCGACGGCTTTCGCTTCGTCTATTGCCTGCCCTTCACCCCCAGCCGGATGTTCGTCGAGGATACCTATTACAGCGACGGCCCCGCGCTCGACACCAAGGCGCTGGGCGCGCGGATCGACGCCTATGTCGCGGCGCGCGGATGGAAGGTGCGGCGCGTGCTGCGCGAGGAAAGCGGGGTGTTGCCGGTGGTGATCGGCGGCGATTTCGACGCCTATTGGCAGGCGGGCGGGCCGGGCGTGGCCAAGGCGGGGATGCGCGCCGGGCTGTTCCATTCGCTTACCAGCTATTCGCTGCCCGATGCGGTGCGGACCGCGGTGCTGATCGCCGAATCGGGCGTGACCGATGGCGATGCGCTCCACGCGATGCTGTATCGCCATGCCCGGACGGGCTGGCGCAAGCGGCGCTTTTACCGGATGCTGACGGCCATGTTCTTCAAGGCGGCGGAGCCCGAGAAGCGGTATCGCGTGATCGCGCGCTTCTATCGGCTGAACGAAGGGCTCGTCCGGCGGTTCTATGCCGGGCAATCGACACTGCGCGATCGCGCGCGCATCCTGACCGGCAAGCCGCCGGTGCCGGTGGGCCGCGCGATCAAGGCCATATGGGGCCAGGCAACCTTGGGAAAGACACAGCGATGAAGCGGGCAGCAGTGATCGGCGCAGGGTTTGGCGGATTGGCGCTGGCGATCCGGCTGCAATCGGCGGGGGTGGACACCACCATATTGGAGGCGCGCGACAGGCCCGGCGGGCGCGGCTATTATTGGGAGAAGGACGGCTTCGTGTTCGACGCGGGGCCGACGGTGATCACCGCCCCCGACACGTTGCAGGAATTGTGGCGTTTGTCGGGGCACGACATGGCCGAGGATGTGACGCTCGTCCCCGTCTCGCCCTTTTACCAGCTGAGCTGGCCCGACGGGACGCGGTTCGATTATTCGAACGACGACGTCCAGCTCAATGCCCAGATCGCCCAGCTCGACCCCGAGGATGTCGCGGGATATCGCCGCTTCCTCGATTATTCGGCGGCGGTGTATGAGGAGGGCTATGTCAAGCTCGGGCATGTCGCGTTCCTCGACTTTCAGTCGATGATCCGCGCGGCGCCCGCGCTGATGAAGCATCAGGCGTGGCGTTCGGTCTATTCGATCGTCGCCAGCTATGTGAAGAACGAGAAGCTCCGCCAGGCGCTGTCGTTCCACACGCTGCTCGTCGGCGGCAATCCGATGGCGACCAGTTCGATCTATGCGCTGATCCACAAGCTGGAGCGCGATGGCGGGGTGTGGTTCGCCAAGGGCGGGACCAACCGGCTGGTCGCGGGGATGGTCAAGCATTTCGAGCGGCTGGGCGGGGTGTTGCGGCTGAACGATCCGGTATCGGCGATCGACACGCTGGGCGACCGGGTGACGGGGGTGCGCACCGCAAGCGGCTTTTCGATCGACGTCGACGCGGTGGCGAGCAATGCCGACATCGTCCACAGCTATCGCGACCTGCTGAAGGATTCGCGCAGTGCCCAGCGGACGGCGAGCAAGCTGGAGCGCAAGCGCTTCTCGCCTTCGCTGTTCGTGCTCCATTTCGGGGTGAAGGGGCCGGTGCCCGAAGTGCCGCACCATTCGATCCTGTTCGGGCCGCGCTATCAGGGGCTGCTCGCCGATATCTATGATCACGGCGTGCTGAGCGAGGATTTCTCGCTGTACCTCCACCACCCAACCGCGACCGACCCGAGCATGGCGCCCGAGGGGCATTCGACTTTCTATGCGCTGGCGCCGGTGCCGCATCTGGGCAAGTTCCCGGCGGACTGGAGCGAAGTCGCGCCGGTGCTGGAGGAGCGCATCCTCGACGAGATCCAGCGGCGGCTGATCCCCGGCCTCAAGGACCGGATCGTCACGCGATTCTCGTACGCGCCGACCGATTTCGTCACCGACCTGAACGCGCATCTGGGGTCGGCATTCAGCCTCGAGCCGATCCTGACGCAGAGCGCCTTTTTCCGCGCGCATAATCGCGACGATTCGATTTCGAACCTGTATTTCGTCGGCGCGGGGACGCATCCGGGCGCGGGGATTCCGGGCGTGGTGGGGAGCGCGAAGGCTACGGCCGCGCTGATGCTGGGAGGCAAGTAAGTTGAAGCGTATCGCAGTCTATTGCGGGTCGGCGACCCCCGCCGATCCGGTCTATATCGCATGCGCGCGCGACGTCGGGCGCAGCTTTGCCGAGCGCGGGATCGGCGTTGTCTATGGCGGCGGCAGGCTCGGGCTGATGGGCGCGGTCGCCGATGCGTGCCTGGAGGCCGGGGGCGAAGTGATCGGGGTGATCCCGCAGGCGCTGGTCCGCGCCGAAGTCGCGCATCGCGACCTGACCGAACTGCATGTCGTCGAGACGATGCACGAGCGCAAGGCGCGCTTTACCGAGCTGTCGGACGGGTTCCTGACGATCCCCGGCGGCACCGGCACGATGGACGAATTATGGGAAGCGATGAGCTGGGCACAGCTTGGCTATCACGCCAAGCCGGTGGCGCTGCTCAATGTCGCGGGCTTCTATGACGGGCTGATCGAGTTCGTCGCCAAGATGGGCCAGGTCGGGTTCCTGCGGCCGCAGCATCAGGGGATATTGCTGACCGACGACGACCTGCCCCGGCTGATCGAGCGGATGGCGACTTTCGAGCCGACCGTGCCGATCATCCGCATGCAGCGCGAAGACCTGTGAGCCACGCCGCGCATCCGATGCCGACGCGCGAGGCGATCGTCGCCACCGCGGGCGAATCGATCGGGCGCGGATCGAAGAGCTTCGCCGCGGCGAGCCGCTTGTTTGCGCGGCGCGAGCGCGAGCGGGCGTGGCTGCTCTATGCGTGGTGCCGCGCGTGCGACGATCTCGCCGATGGGCAGGAGGATGGGCACGGCATGGCGGCAGTGGCCGATCCGCAGGCGCGGCTCGACGCGATCCGGGTGCGGACGCAGGCGGCGCTGGACGGCGAATGGGTGGGCGACGCGGCGTTCGACGCGCTGCGCATCGTCGTCGCCGAGACCGGGATGCCGCACCGGCTGGTATGGGATGTGGTCGAGGGCTTCGCGCTCGACGCGGCGGGATGGCAGCCTGAGGACGAGGCCGGGCTGCTGCAATATTGCTATCATGTCGCGGGCGCAGTCGGCTGCATGATGGCAGTCGCGATGGGAGTGAACCCGCGCGACGCGGCGGTGCTCGACCGCGCATGCGACCTGGGGCTGGCGTTCCAGCTTGCCAATATCGCGCGCGACATCGGCGAGGATGCGGGCGCTGGGCGATGCTATCTGCCCGGCGACTGGCTGGCCGATGCCGAGATCGATCGCGGCGCGGTGATGGCCGATCCGACCAAGCTGGCGATGCTGGCGACGCGGCTGGCGGGGCGCGCCGAGGAATATGAGGCGAGCGCGCGCGGCGGGACGCCGGCGCTGGGGCTGCGATCGGCCTGGGCAGTGCTGGCGGCGGCGGGGATCTATGGCGACATCGCGCGCGCGGTGGCGGCCAGGGGCGCGCGGGCGTGGGACAGGCGCGTCTCGACGGGCAAGGCCGCCAAGCTCGGCTGGATCGCGCGTGCGCTGGGCCAGGCGGTGCGCCGCCGCGACCTGTATCGCGCGGCACCCCGCCCTGCGCATCTGTGGACGCGGCCGCGCGCGGATTAGGCGGGGCGCGTCACGCCCGACACGACGATGCCGCCGACCAGAGGTGCCGCCACTGCGGCGATCTGCATCCAGAGCGGGTACGGAAGCAGCAGCACGTTCGCCAGCCCGCCCGCCGCGACGAGAAACGCCACGATCCATCCCGCCGCGGGCCAGTCCGCGACGCGGAACGCCGTGGTGCCGCCCAGCAAGGCGCCCGCGAACCACGCGCCGATCAGCATCGTCTGCGCGCCACCCGGAGCCTCGGCAAGGAACGCCGCGACCGCCGGCGTGTCCGCCAGATCGGGAAGCGGGAGGGGCCATAGCAGATGGGCCAGAAGTTCGATTCCCAGGATCGTCGCCATCGCGACGACCAGCCCCGCGACGATTGCCAGCAGCCTCTGCATCTTCGCCCCCGCAAATTTGTTGCAGGCGCGAAACTATCGTAGAATGCGGCGCGGTTCCAGCGGTTCAGCCGCCCGAGCGTGCCGCAGGGGGACGCGCGTCGACCATTTGGTCGCTGGTGCGCTGGCAGGTGGCGCTGATCACCGGGAATTCGAGGTCGGTGTTGCGCCGAAGCGCGGCGGGCATCGCCTCCTGGCAGGCGACGATCGACGTGTAGCGTGCCGGCTCTACCCGCGCCTGCTGGCATGCGCCCGAATCATCGCCGCAGCCCATGATCGCGAGGACGTAGAGAAGCGGTTCCATCGTCATTTCCCTTCGGCTTATCAACGAAGCCACGGCGCGTGCGTTCCGCCCAGCCGTTGCATCCGGGCGCCAGACGCCCCAAATCGCGCTTGATGCCTCCCGAAAATCCTGATTCCGCGCCCGAGCGGCCGATGCTCGGCACGATGAAGCGTTTCCTGCCCTATTTGTGGCCCGCCGATGCGCCGCAGCTAAGGGTGCGGATCGTCGTCGCGATGACTCTGGTCGTCTGTTCGAAGCTGATCCAGGTGTTCGGCGCGCCCTTCGCATTGCAGGGGGCGATCGACCGGATGGCGGGGGGATCGCGCGACGGCATGTGGCTCGTGGTGGCGCTGGTCGTCGGCTATGCAGTCGCGCGGCTGGGCGGGGTGGCGTTCGACAATGTCCGCAACGTGGTGTTCGAGAAGGTCGGGCAGGTCGCGACCCAGCGGCTGGCGTCGGACGTGTTCCGCCACCTCCATGCGCTGTCGCTGCGCTTTCACCTCGAGCGGCGCACCGGCGCAGTGACCAAGGTGGTCGAGCGCGGGACCAAGAGCATCGATACCATGCTCTACTTCCTGCTGTTCAACATCGCGCCGACGATCTTCGAGCTGGTGCTCGTGCTCGGCATCTTCCTCCAGAAGTTCAGCTGGTGGCTCGTCGCGGGGACCTGCGCGATGGTGGTCGTCTATATCGCCTTCACGCGATGGGTGACCGACTGGCGCGCCAAGCTGCGCCAGCAGATGAACGACCTCGATACCGGCGCGGTCGCGCATGCCGTCGATTCGCTGCTCAATTTCGAGACGGTCAAATATTTCAACGCCGAGGTGCGTGAGGCGCGCCGCTATGACGACGCGGTCAAGGCCTATGCCAAGGCGGCGGTGGTGAGCGAGAATTCGCTGGCGTGGCTCAATATCGGCCAGGCGGTGATCACCAATGCGATGCTGGGCGCGGGCATGGCGCTGATCGTGTTCGGCTGGGCGCGCGGCGAATTCACGCCGGGCAATGTCGTGCTGGTGTCGACCTTGCTCGTCCAGCTGTTCCGCCCGCTCGACCTGCTCGGCATGGTCTATCGCACGATCCGCCAGGGCGTGATCGACATGGGCAGCATGTTCGACCTGGTCGACACCCCCGCCGAAGTGACCGACGCACCCGGCGCGCAGCCGCTGGCGGTGGCGCGGGGGCAGGTGCGGTTCGAGGGCGTGCAGTTCGGCTATGACCCCGACCGCGCGATCCTGAAAGGTATCGACCTCGACATTCCGGCGGGCGCGACCGTCGCGGTGGTCGGCCCCTCGGGTGCGGGCAAATCGACGCTCGCGCGGCTGCTGTACCGATTCTACGACCTTACCGGCGGGCGGATCACGATCGACGGGCAGGACATTGCGCGCGTGACGCAATCCAGCCTGCGCGCCGCGATCGGGATCGTGCCGCAGGATACCGTGCTGTTCAACGACACGATCGGCTACAATATCGCCTATGGCCGCGAGGATGCGACGCCCGAGGACGTGGCCGACGCCGCGCGCGGGGCGGCGATTGCGGGGTTCATCCAGTCGCTGCCGCAAGGATTCGAGACGCGCGTCGGCGAACGGGGGCTCAAGCTGTCGGGGGGCGAGAAGCAGCGCGTCGCGATTGCCCGGACGTTGGTCAAGAACCCGCCGATCCTGATCCTCGACGAGGCGACGAGTGCGCTCGACAGCCGCACCGAGGCGGACATCCAGGCGACGCTGGAGGCGATCGAGCAGGGCCGGACGACGATCGTGATCGCGCACCGCCTCTCGACGATCGTCCATGCCGACCGCATCGTCGTGCTGGAGGCAGGGCGCGTCGCCGAGCAGGGCACGCATGCCGAACTGCTGCGGCAGGGCGGGCTGTACGCCGAGATGTGGGCAAGGCAGGCGCAGGAGCGCGAGGCGGACACGGATCTGGCGGCGGAATAGCGCCGACCGTGGACAAAGGCCCGCCAGTTGCGGCTGGACCGTTGCCAAACCCGCGTTAGGATTGGCGCGATGGGGGACGAATCGCAATCCGTACCGGCGCTTGAGCCGCTCGCCTATCATCGCCTCATCGTCGAGCATCTGCGCGAGTACGAGCCCGAAATCTGGGCCTGGGGCAGTTCGCAGCAGACACGCGAGGAGCAGGTGCAGGAAATGCGCGCCTATCTGCTCCGCGAAACCTATCGCATCGACGCGGCGGCGCATCCCGAAGTGCATGAAGACATTGCGGCGGTGCTGGCGCGGCTCGAGATCGACGCGCCGGCCACGCTGTATCAGGCGGCGGACGGCGCGATGAACGCGGCGCTGTGCTTCGTGCCGGGCGAGATCCATCTGCTGTTCCACGGGCCGGTGCTCGACAAGCTCTCGCGCGAGGAACGGATCGCGCTGCTCGGCCATGAGCTGGCGCATTACCGGCTATGGTCGATCGAAGGCGGCGCCTATTACGCGGCGACCACCATCCTCGATCATGCGCTCGCCTATCCCGGCGCTTCGCCCAGCCATGTCGAGACTGCCCGCCTCTATCGCCTGCATACCGAGCTCTATGCCGATCGCGGCGGCGCGGTTGCGGCCCAGGCCCCCGGGCCGGCGATCGCCACCTTGGTCAAGACGATGACCGGCCTCGGCTCGGTCGATCCCGAGGCCTATCTCCGCCAGGCCGCCG
Source organism: Sphingomonas hengshuiensis (assembly GCF_000935025.1). Lineage (NCBI taxonomy): Bacteria > Pseudomonadati > Pseudomonadota > Alphaproteobacteria > Sphingomonadales > Sphingomonadaceae > Sphingomonas > Sphingomonas hengshuiensis. Next base: position 4,475,679 of record NZ_CP010836.1, on the reverse strand, counting down.
AGGCGGAGAGCGACGCCAAACCCTCGCAGGGCGAAACCCACCCCGAAATCTTCGTACGCGCCCAGGCACTCGACAAATGGTGGCGCGGCGATCCCGGCACCGAGGCGTGGATCGAAAAGCGCGTTCGGGGGCCCCTGTCGATCGCGGCGCTCGACTTGCCGCGCCAGTATGAAGCAACGGCGATTACGCGCGGCTTCCTGACCCGGCTCGCGACGCATCCCGCCGCCGATGAGTCGGTCGGGACGCTGCTGCGCCGCACCTTCCCCGACTGGCAGCCGGGCGAGGCGGTCGTGAGCGACAGCGCGCTCTCGCCCGATCGCCTCGACGGCTCGTTTCGCGAGTATCTCGTATCGCTCAGCCTGGATGTCGCGATGGCCGATCCGGACCCGGACAGCCGCAATGCGATGCTGACCGCAGGCGCGGGGATCGCCAGCCTGTATGACGGGGTCGAGCCGTTCAAGGCGGCGCTGAAGCGCGACCTCAAATTCACCAAGCCGGCGATAGAACGCATCTTCGCTCCGTTGAAAAAGGCGAAAGCATGAGCGAGGGGCGGCCCGTCACGCTCAGCCAGCGCGTGGCCGAGGGCGGCGCCTTGCCGACCGAGGATCTCCTGCGCGCGATGCTCCCGTTGATGCGCGCAGTCGCGGCGCTGCATGCGATCGAGCGCGTCGCCGATCTGGGCGGTGACGCAGTGACCGATTCCGGCGACGGCGTGCTTGCGCTGGCGCACCCCGATGGCCGCCGCCCCAGCTATAACGACGCCCGGCTGCGCGCGGTACAGCCGCACGCCGGATCGGCGCTGCGCGTCGTCGGAGAATATCGCGTTGCGACCGATGTCGATACCGGCAGCACGATCGAGGATCTGCGAGCGCGCGGCGAGGACGCGGAGGCCGAATGCAAGCCCGCCTACCTCACCGGCTATCGCGCGTGGGAGCAGTCGATCGGCCATCATGACGCGCTGGCCGACATCTTCGTCATCGGGCTGATCCTCGCCAGCCTCGCTTGCGGGCTCGACCTGAACGACGAGGAGGACGTCGCGCGCTTTTCCGGCGCACAGGCCAATCTGTTCCGGCTCAACGCCGCGCTCCACCCGGTAATCGCCGCGCTGATCGTCGAGATGACTGCGCTGAAGCGGCAGGAGCGCGGAAGCGATCTGGAGGCGCTCGCGCGGCGGCTGGAGGGGTATCGCGACCAGCCCGGCGGCCTCGATGTCGAGCGCGCGCTGGTCGGGGCGACGGGGGCGAAAGGCCGCCGGGCCGCGGTGCTCACCCATTTGCGCGACCGGTTGTTCGACCTGTCGCGCCGCAACCGGCTGATCCATTTCCGCCCGACGCAAGCGAGCGTGAACCTCACCGTGGCCAGCGTGCCCGTGGTGATGCGGCTCGAATCGATCCGCGCCGACCAGCTATGCACCTGGGACAGCAAGTTCGCGGCGGAGGTGCTGGGCGGGGGCCAGATCGCGCTCGCCAAGTGGCTGCGCTTCGAGGACCAGCCTTATCTGCCCTCGGCATTCGACCGGATCATCCAGGAGACGCGGCGCGACCGTGCCGAATATGGCTTCAGCCATCTCCGGCTGGTCGCCGCCTTCCTCCACTGGCACAATCTCAAGGACGCACCGGGCGAGCGCATCCAGTCGCCCCTGCTCTGGCTGCCGGTCGAGGTGACCAGGAAGAAGGGCGTGCGCGACCAGTATCTGCTGCGCTGCCCCGGCACCGAAGCGGAGTTCAATCCGGCGCTGCGGCATTATCTGCGCCAACTCTACGATATCCAACTGCCCGAACGCGTCGATCTCGCCCAGACCTCGATCGAGCAGATCCAGGCCGACATCGCCGCGCAGATTCACCGGAGCGAACCGGGGGTGACTCTGGCGGTGGCGGACAAGCCACAGATCGAACTGATCCATCAAAAGGCAGTGCAGCGGCTCAAATTATTCCAGCGCCGCAAGCAGCGGACCTCCCGCGCCAGCGGCGTTTCGCGACCCGAGTTCAGCTACGAACGGGACGATTATCGCCCATTGGGCCTCGCCTTGTTCGAGAAATATGTGCGCCCCGCCCCGCTGCCCCAGCGGCTGGCGGTCGGCGGCAGGATGCCGGCCCGACCGGACCGCATCGTGGCGGGGGGCGATGCCGAGGCACTGACCTATGCGCTCGTGCGCGGCGAAGGGCATCGCTACCAATGGGAGATCGATCTCACCCAAGTCACGCTGGCCAATTTCAACTACAAGAAGATGTCGCTGGTCCGCGACTATAACCAGTTGATCGACGATGCCGTGCCGCCGCCCGCGTTCGACCGGATTTTCTCGATCGAGCCGCGCGAACTGGAGGCGGAGGCGCCGCCGGCCCTGCCGCTCGCCGAGCATCATTCGGTGGTGCCCGCCGACGCCACGCAGGATGCCGCGGTGGCGATGGCGCGGTCGGGCCGCAGCTTCATCATCCAGGGCCCGCCGGGAACCGGCAAATCGCAGACGATCACCAATCTGATCGCCGACTATGCCGCGCGCGGGAAACGGGTGCTGTTCGTCTGCGAAAAGCGCGCGGCGCTCGATGTGGTGTTCAACCGGCTCAAATCGGTCGGGCTCGACCGGCTTTCCTGCCTGATCCACGATTCGCAGGAGGACAAAAAGTCCTTCGTGATGGATTTGAAGGACAGCTATGAACGCTGGACCAGGCAGGATGACGGGCTCGACGCGCTGTGGGCGTCGCGGGACCGGACGCTTGCCGCACTGGCGCGCCATCTCGACCGGATCGCCGCATTCGACACCGCGACCCGCCGCGTGCCCGAGGCGACGGGCGCCAGCATCCGCGCCATGGTCCGCCGCCGCGCCGCGCTCCCCGAGACCGAAGCGCTTGGCCCTGCGGTTCGCGAACAATTGCCTTTGCTCACCGAATGGGACGCGCATCGCGGGCTGGCCGAGCGAATCCACCGCACGATGGTGGAGAGCTTCGGCCTTGCCAGCCTTGCCCAACACCCCTTTGCCCGACTTGCCCCCGATATGGTGGCAAGCGACCGCGCCTATGCCGAAGCCGAAGCGGCGATCGGAGACGGCGAGCGCCTGATCGATGCGCTCGACGCGGCGCTGGAGGACGAAGCGGTCCTGCTGTCGCCGGACACGCGGCTCGCCGATGCGCTGACGCTGGTCCGCGCCGCGCGACAGGCGGTCGAGACCAACCTTGCCGGCAATCTCGCGCTGCTCGATCCGGGATCGGCGCTGTCGAGCGACTTCGCCGCGGGGCGCGCCACGCTCGATCGCGCGCAGGGCGACGCCGAAGCCGCCGCCGAGGCAGCGGCGCACTGGCGCGATCCGCTGACCCCCGAGGATACCGCCGCGGCACTCGAACAGGCGCGGCGGCAGGAGCCGAGCTTCTTCAAGTTCCTGAGCGGCGCATGGCGGCGCCTCAAGCGCACCGTTCGCGAGCGCTATGATTTTTCGGCGCATGCCGTCGAACCCAGCATCACCACGGTGCTCGAACGGCTGGCCGCGCGGCATGCGACCGCCGCCGCCGATGCCGAGGCCCGCCGGGCGATCGCGCGCCGCTTCGCAACGGGCGATACCGATGCCCTCGCCGCTGCGCGCGATGACTGGGCGAATGCGACGACGCCGATGCTGCGCACGCTGATCGGCCATGTCCGCGCCGCCGCCGATCCCGCCGCGCTGATCGCGCGCGAGGCCGCACCCGCGGTTCAGATCGAGGCGCTGGCGGCGCTGTGCGCGCGCTTCCTCACCAGCGCGGACGACATGACCCTCGGCGCGCTGTCCGAAGCATTGCGCGACATGCGCGAGGGGCTGGAGGAACTGCCCGACCTGCTCCCGTTGCTCGCCGCCGCCGACGCAGCGGGGTCGCGCATGGCGTATGCGATGCGCAGCCTCGCCCTCGCCCCGCCCGCGATCGAGGCGCAGGTGATCGAAGAGGCGTTTGCGCGCATCCTGCGCGACGAGCCGGCGCTCCAGCGCTTCGATGCCGCAGAACTCGGTTCCAGCGCGCGGCGCGCCGCCAAAGCGCGGAGGCTGCTCCAGCGCGATAATTCGGCGGCGATCCTTGGCGTCAACCATCGGCGCTTCCGCGACCATGTGAAGCGCTCGATGCTGTCGGTGACGCAGCTCGACGCCGATGGTCGCAATTTCAAGCGCATCTATTCGACGGGGCGGCGCGAGCTCGAGCATGAGTTCGGCAAATCGATGCGCTACCGCTCGATCCGCGACCTGTCGGACGACGAGACGGGACCGGTGGTGATCGACCTCAAGCCGATCTGGCTGATGAGCCCGCTATCGGTGTCCGACACGCTGCCCCTGCATCCCGAGCTGTTCGACGTCGTGATCTTCGACGAAGCCAGCCAGATCCCGACCGAGGAAGCCGTCCCCGCGCTTTCGCGCGCGCCACAGGTGATCGTGGTCGGCGACGAGATGCAGCTGCCGCCCACCAGCTTCTTCGCGACCGCGCGCGACGAGGACGAGATGCAGGTCAGCGCGGAAGAGGATGGCGAGACCGTGGCCATCATCCTCGACGCGGACAGCCTGCTCAACCAGTCGGCGCGCAGCCTGCCGGCGACGTTGCTCGCCTGGCATTATCGCAGCCGGTCCGAGGCGTTGATCAGCTTTTCCAATGCCGCCTTTTACGAGGGGCGCCTGATCACCGTCCCCGACCTTGTCCTCGCCGATCCGTCCGCCGCCCCGGATCCGCTCCGCTCCGACGATGCAGCGTCCGCAGCCACTGCCGTCGATCGGATGCTCGCCCGCGCGGTCAGCTTCCATCCGGTCGCGGACGGCCTCTACGAAAAGCGCGTCAACGATCCCGAGGCGCGGCTGATCGCCGCCATGGTCCGCGATCTGTTGTTCCGCGAAACCGGGCTCAGCATCGGGATCGTCGCCTTTTCGGAAGCCCAGCAGACCGAGATCGAGGACGCGCTCGAGACGCTGGCGGGCGAGGACAAGGCGTTCGCGGCCCGGCTCGAAGCCGAATATGCGCGCGAGGACGATGGCCAGATCAACGGCCTGTTCATCAAGAACCTCGAAAATGTGCAGGGCGACGAGCGCGACGTGATCCTGCTCAGCATCTGCTACGCGCCCGATGCCAACGGCCGGATGGCGATGAACTTCGGCCCGATCAACCAGCGTGGCGGCGAGAAGCGGCTGAACGTGATCTTCAGCCGCGCGCGCCATCACATGGCCGTCGTCTCGACGATCCGCGCCGAGGCGATCACCAACACCCATAATGACGGCGCGCGGGCGCTGCGCACCTTTCTCGCCTTTGCCGAGGCGCAGTCGCGCGGCGACGCGGCGCATGGCCAGACCGTGCTCGCGACGCTCAACCCCGAGGCGCAGCGCGTATTTGCCCGCAGCGCGCCGACCGACGCGTTGCGCGATGCCCTGGCCCAGGCGCTGACCGCGCGCGGGCATGACGTCCGCGCCCATATCGGCAGCGCCAGCTTCCGCTGCGATCTCGGCATCCTCGCGCCCGGCGGAGATCGCTACCAGCTTGGTATCCTGATCGACGGCAACGGCCACGGTTCGGTCGAGGATCGCTATGTCTTCCAGCCTGCGATCCTGCGCGCGTTCGGCTGGAAGGTGATCGATGTGCCGTCGCACAGCTGGCTGCGCGATCCCGACGCGGTGGTCGCCCAGATCGAAGCGGCGCTGCGCCGCGAGGCCGGGGAGGACGACGATGATCCGTTCGAAGGATCGACGATGGCGCCGCCGGTCGTCAGCGTGCCGAAGACCAAAGCGAGTGACGAAACGCCCGCCCCCGGGCCCGACGAGCCATCGAGCGCGCTGGTCTTCAGCGAATTCCGCTTCCAGCAAGCGAGTTCCGACAAATTCTGGAAGATCGCGGTTTCGGGCGGCGAGATGACCGTGATCTTTGGCCGCACCGGCACCAAGGGCAGCACGGTGGTCAAGGTCTTCGAAACACCCGAACGCGCAAAGCGGGAAGCGGCCAAGCTGATCGCGGAAAAGGTCCGCAAGGGGTATTTGGAGACCTAGCCCGCTTGAAAATGCGCGAGAGCGCGCAGTTCAGGCGGGACCGCGACGCTTCAAAGCGGTCGCCCGTCGGTGTCCATCAGCACTTCGCGCCGACCGACATGGTCGGGGCGCGAGACCAGCCCGTCCTTCTCCATCCGCTCGATCAGCCGCGCCGCCGAATTATAGCCGACGCGGAGCTGGCGCTGGAGCCACGAGGTTGACGCCTTCTGGCTCTCCGCGACGAGCTGAGTCGCGCGGCGGTACAATTGGTCCTCGGGCGAATCGTCGCCATCGGGCGCACCGTCGAGCGTGAAGCCGCCATCCTCGGGCTCCTCGGTGACGGCGGTGATATAATCGGGCTCCCCCTGCGAGCGCCAGAAATCGGACACCGCCTGGACTTCGTCATCGCTGACGAACGGCCCATGGACGCGGACCACCTGCTTGCCGCCGGGCATGTACAGCATGTCGCCGCGGCCCAGCAGCTGTTCGGCGCCCTGTTCGCCCAGGATCGTGCGCGAATCGATCTTTGACGTGACGTGGAAGCTGATTCGCGTCGGCAGATTCGCCTTGATCACGCCGGTGATGACGTCGACCGACGGGCGCTGCGTCGCCATGATCAGGTGGATGCCCGCCGCGCGCGCCTTTTGCGCGAGCCGCTGGATCAGGAATTCTACTTCCTTGCCCGCGGTCATCATCAGGTCGGCGAGCTCGTCGACGATCACCACAATCTGCGGCAGCACCTGGAGGTCGAGCGTCTCCTCCTCATAGATCGGCTTGCCAGTGTCCTGGTCATAGCCGGTCTGGACCTTGCGCCCCAGCTTCTGCCCCTTGGCCTTGGCGGCGCGGACCTTGTCGTTGAAGCTCGCCAGGCTGCGGACGTTGACGCTCGCCATCATGCGATAGCGGTCCTCCATCTGCTCGACGGCCCATTTGAGCGCGCGCACCGCCTTGGGCGGATCGGTGACGACGTCGGCGAGCAGATGCGGGATGCCCTTGTACATGCTGAGCTCGAGCATCTTGGGATCGATCATGATCATCCGGCACTGTTCGGGGGTCAGCCGGTAGAGCAGCGACAGGATCATGCAGTTGAGCCCCACCGACTTGCCGGAGCCGGTGGTGCCGGCGACGAGCAGATGCGGCATCGGCGCGAGGTCGGCGATCACCGGCTCGCCCGCGATATTCTTGCCCAGCACCAAAGGCAGGCTCGCGCCCTGGTCCTCGAAGCTCTGGCTGCCGACCAGTTCGTGGAGGTTGACCGATTCGCGCCGGGCGTTGGGCAGCTCGATCCCGATCACGCTGCGCCCGGGGATCGTCGCGACGCGCGCGGAGATCGCGCTCATGTTGCGCGCAATGTCGTCGGCGAGCTGGATGACGCGGCTGGCCTTGATCCCGCTGGCGGGCTCCAGCTCGTACATCGTCACGACCGGGCCGGGGCGCACTTCGACGATCTGGCCCTTGACGTTGAAATCGTCGAGCACGCTTTCGAGCAGCCGGGCGTTGCGCTCCAGCGCGGCCTTGTCGATCGCGGCGTTGGAATTGGCGGGCGCGGCCTTGAGCAGGTCGAGCGGGGGCAGCTTGTAGCTGTCCTTGAAATCCAGGCTGGTCTGGGTCGGCGGCTTCGGCTTGGCCGGGGCGGGGGAAATGCCGCGATCGGAAATCACCGGGCCGGGACGATTGTCGGGCACGACGACCTTGCGCGGCTCGCGCGGGCCGGTCACCTCGCGCGTGCCCAGCGACTCGCGAAGCTCGGCGCGCAGCTCGGGGGCGGGGGGCGCCGCGAGCAGCGACGCCTTGCCGGCGGGCCGCAGGCTCGGCAGGCGGATACCGCGTTCGGGCAGGCTGAAGTCGAGGCTGCGCCACCACAGCCACAGCCCCGCGATCGCGAAGAGGCCGCCCAGTCCGCGCCCGGCCCAGAACGCCACTACCGGATCGCCCGCCAGCCCGATCGCCCAGTTGATCGCGCCCGCGATCGTCAGCCCGATCACGCCGCCCCAGCCCCCGACCAGCCACAGCACGGCATCGCTGGAGAAAAACGCCAGCGCCGCCGCGATCAGCACCGCGGCGATACTCACCCCGCGCAGCATCCGGCCCCAGTCGCCGATCGGGCGATCGAGCCACAGGCGGTGCGCCACGATCAGCCCGACCGGGGCGATCAGCACCACCGGCAGCCCCAGCGTGGCGAGCAGCAGATCGGCGGTCCACGCCCCCACCGGCCCCAGCAGGTTGCGCACCGGCGCGCCCGACGCGGTGTTCCACGACGGGTCCTGCGAATGATAGGTGAGCAGCGCCAGCACGACCGCGACCGTCGCCAGAAACAGCAGGGTGCCGCCGATCACTGCGCCGCTGCGGCGCGCGCCGGCTTTCATCGTGTCGCGAAACTGCGACGGTTGTGCCCGGGACGCCATCGGCCCAGCCTCCAGATTTTTCAGGGGTGCGGCCAAAGCATCGCCTGTGCGCAGTCCCGCGTCAAGGCTGTGCCCCTTTTGTTTTCGCGTGCCGCCCCGGCGGCGGGCTGGCAAGCCCCCCGCTTCCTGCTAAGGACCGGCGATGGAAAGCGCAGATGTCCTCATCCTCGGCGGCGGATTGGTGGGGAGCGCGCTTGCGGTCGCGCTCGACGCCCATGGCCTGACTTCGATCGTCATCGATCCCGCCGATCCCGAAACCATCCTGGCCGCAGCGCATGACGGCCGCGCCTCGGCGATCGCCAGCGCGCCGATGCGGATGTTCGACGCGATCGGCGTCGGCGAACGGCTGGCGGGAAAGGGTTGCCCGATCGAGGGGATTCGCGTCTCCGACGGGCTGGAACCCGGCAAGCTCGATTTCCTGCCGGCTGAGGGCGAGACGGCGCTTGGGCATATGTTCGAGAATCGCGTGCTTCGGACCGCGCTGCTCGAGGCCGCGCTGGCCGCGCCGCGCGCCGATGTGCGGATGCAGACGCGCGCGGTCTCGGTCGAGCGCGGAGAGTTCGGGGTGACGGCTTTGCTCGATTCGGGCGCCACCGTCCGCGCGCCGCTGCTGATCGCTGCCGAGGGCCGCGCCTCGCCGACGCGCGAGGCGGCGGGGCTCAAGGTCGCGCGCTGGAGCTATGACCATGCCGCGATGATCGCGACGATCGGCCACGAACATAGCCATGAGAACACCGCGTTCGAGATTTTCTACCCGCAGGGGCCGTTCGCGATTCTGCCGCTGCTCGACGACGAGAATGGCCATCGCTCGGCGATCGTGTGGACGGTAAAGGGCGAGGAAGCCGCGCCGATGCTGCGCATCTCGGAGCGCGCCTATCTCGCCGAAGTCGACAAAAGGATGGGCGGGTTCCTGGGGCGGCTCGGCAACCTCTCGCACCGGATGAGCTATCCGCTCGGCTTCCACCATGCCGCCTGGATCACTGCGCACCGACTCGCGCTGGTCGGCGATGCCGCGCATGGCATCCATCCGATCGCGGGGCAGGGGGTCAATGTCGGCTTCCGCGACGTCGCGACGCTGGTCGAGGTGCTGGTGGAGGGCAAAAGGCTGGGGCTGGACCTGGGCGATCCGCAATTGCTGGCGCGCTATCAGCGCTGGCGCGGGCTGGACACCTTCTCGGTCGCGCTGGCCACCGACGGGCTGACCCGGCTGTTCGGCATCCCCGGCAAGACCGCCGCAGCGGTGCGGCGATTCGGGCTGTCGGCGGTCGACAAGCTGCCCCCGCTCAAGCGCATGTTCATGGCCGAGGCGCGCGGCGAGAGCGGCGACGTGCCGAAATTGCTGCAGGGGGAGCGGGCGTAAGGGGGGCTACCACCCCTATTCCGTCATGCTGAACTTGGTTCAGCATCCATCGCGCAACACGCCCTGCACTCCCCTGTGGCGCCTTGGACCCTGAAACGAGTTCAGGGTGACGGCCCTCAATTAACGTCCACCCGCCGCCCCGCCTCCACCAGCAGCACCGGCACGCCGTCGCGCACCGGGTACGCAATCCCCGCTTCGTCCGACACCAGCTCGTCCGCCGGCGCGTCATAGCGCAACGGCGTCCGCGTCACCGGGCACACCAGCTTCTCCAGCAGCCACGGCTCGATCATTGCAGCGTCGCCGCGTCATCGCCGTCGTGGCGGCCGAAAAACTGCATGAGCTGGACGATCAGCCCGGCGCGGTCGGCCAGTGTCGGCGCCTCCAGCAGCGCCTGTTTGGATGCCACGTCGAACGGCGCGATCTGGGCGATGCCGTTGACCAGCGATTCGTCGTCGAGCTGCGTCACTGCTTCCCAATCGACGGCATAGCCCTGCACATCGGCAAAGCGCCGCGCCTCCATCTCCAGCGACGCGCGCTCGCCCAGCGCGAGCGGCGCGGCCTCGTCTGCGGGCTCCAGCTCGGCCTCGACCTGGCGGAACGGCGTCGCGACGTCGAGCTCGCGCAGGATCGTGAAGCGCGCCAGCCCCTCGAGCACGACGTTGAACCGCCCATCGGGCAGCGCCTCGACATCGGCGATCCGCCCGACACAGCCGACTTCGAACAGCGCGGGCGGATTGGCGGCATCGCGCGGCTGGACCATCCCGATTCGCCGGTCGCGGGCCAGCGCGTCGGATACCAGCGCCCGATAGCGCGGCTCGAAGATATGCAGCGGCAGGTGCATCCGTGGAAAGAGCAGCGCCCCGCCGAGCGGGAAGACCGACAGCCGCGTGATCGTCATCCGAACAGGATCGCCGAGAGCTTGCGCCGCTGCGCCGATACCCAGGGGTCCTCGAGCCCGACCGCCTCGAACAAGGTCAGCAGCCGCTGGCGCGCGGCGCCTTCGTTCCAGGCGCGATCCTCGGCGATCATCGCGAGCAACGTCGCGGCGGCGGCATCGCGGTCGCCCGCGGCCATCTGCCCGCCCGCCAGCTCGTAGCGCGCCTCCATCGCCCCCGTCGCGGCGGCCTCGGCGGCGAGCCCTGACAGGTCCTCGACCGGCTGCGCTTCCTTCGCCAGCGCGATTGCGGCGCGGGCGCTCGCAATTTCGGGCCCCTTGGCGTCGTCGGGCAGCGTCGCCAACGCGGCCTCCGCCTCTTCGATCCGGCCCAGCGCGATCAGCGCGCGCGCGCGCCCGGCGATCACCGCCGCATGCTCGGGCGCCATTTCGGCAAGCTGTTCGAACACCGACAGCGCCCGCGCGGGGTCGCCGTCGTGGAGCACCTGCTCGCCCATCGCGATCAGCGGCTCGAGCTCGGCTTCGGCAGAGGCTTCCTCGCCCGCCACCGGCAATTGGCGCAGGATCTGGTCGAGCATCGTGCGCAGCTGGGTCTCGGTGCGTGCGGTCGACAGGTCGGCGACCAGCTGGCCCTGGAACATCGCATAGACCGTGGGGATCGAGCGCACCTGGAACTGCGCGGCGATGAACTGGTTGGCGTCGACATCGACCTTGGCCAGCTTGACGCCCTTGGTCGCATAATCGGCGGCGACCTTTTCGAGCACCGGCGTCAGCGCCTTGCACGGACCGCACCATTCGGCCCAGAAATCGATCATCACCAGGCTGGTCATCGACGGTTCGACGACGTCGCGACGGAAGGCGTCGACGGCTTCCTTCTCGGCTGGGGACATTCCAAGCGTGGCCAAGGTGCGGCTCCTTCGGGGATTCGATCTGGGGGTCCGCCGCTATGTGGGGGCTGGCGCGGCTGGCGCCAAGCCTTTTCCCAATCGTGCATTGGGGGGTTGCGAACCCCCAAAGCCGGTGCTAGTGGCCGCGCCTCACCCGCCCGGTCCGCCGGGCAAGACGCCAGAGCGGGCGTAGCTCAGGGGTAGAGCACGACCTTGCCAAGGTCGGGGTCGAGGGTTCGAATCCCTTCGCCCGCTCCAGCGACTTTCAGGGCGGCGCCGTGTGCGCGCCCTGCCGGTGCTACCCACAGTACAGGTTGCTACTGCACCGTCGCATTGATGCGGCTCCGTTTCGTTACGGTCTTCGCACGATTCGCAAATCGGTATATCAGCCCGAGTCCCGGTCTGGAGCGATGGTGCGATGATGCATGCCTGCGTTGCCTTTCTGACGAGTGCGGTTCTGTTCCTGTCGCAGGCCGGCGGCACGCCACCGCCGGTGTCGGTGTGGCGCAATCCCAGCAACAGCGTCCATATCCGCGCCGCGCCCTGTGGCGCCGGGGTGATGTGCGCCACCGTGATCTGGGCCAATGACAAGGCAAAGGCCGACGCGCGGCGCGGCGGCACCGAGACGCTCATTGGCACCCAGCTCTTTCGCAACTTCAAGGCGACCGGCCGCAACCAGTGGAAGGGCGAAGTCTTCGTCCCCGATCTCAACCACACGTTCGGCGGCACCGTGACTCCGATCGACGACGACCATCTGCTCGGCAAGGGCTGCACGCTGTTCGGCACGGTCTGCAAGGAACAGATCTGGACGCGAATCCGCCAATAGCGACTTTTGCGCGACGGTGCGTTTCCAATTGCAACCCTTGTACCCGAAGCGCTCGGTTTCCAGATCCCATCCACACCGAGACCCGGCAGGGGGCCCGGCCTCATTTGGACAGATTGCTGCCACGTGCCTGCCCTGCGCGCACGCGATTGCGGCATTCGGCAAAGGGTAGATGGTATGAAGACCGTGATTTCGAGCGTGTTCGCCGCAATGCTGTTCGTGGTTCCGCTGTTCAGCAGCCAGGCATTTTCGGGCGAGCCGGTCGCCGCGCCGATCGCGAGCGAATGGCGCAATCCCAGCGACAGCGTCCATATCCGGCTCGATCGCTGCGACGGCGCGCTGTGCGGCACGGTGACCTGGGCGAGCCCCAAGGCGATTGCGGATGCCAAGCGCGGCGGGACCGATCAGCTGGTCGGCACGCGACTGTTCCGCAACCTCCAGCCCGCGGGCGACGGCGCGTGGAAGGGCAAGGTGTTCGTCCCCGACATCCGCAAGACCTTCGCCGGCACGATCGAGTTCAAGGACGGCGACAAGATGCTCGGCAAGGGCTGCGTGCTGTTCGGGCTGGTGTGCAAGGCGCAGACCTGGTCGCGAGTGAAGTAGGGCACCGTTTGGAGATGCGCCGTGGCGCATTTCGCGGCGCTGAGCGCGGCGGCGCTTTGGCCCGACGCAAAGCGCCGCTACGCTGGCCCGATGAAACACGGCATGATTCGCATCGGTATCGGCGGCTGGACGTTCGAGCCCTGGCGCGGGACCTTTTACCCCGAAGGTCTGACGCAGAAGCGCGAGCTCGAATTCGCGTCGCGCGCGCTGACCGCGATCGAAGTCAACGGCACCTATTATTCGAGCTTCAAGCCCGCGACCTTCGAAGGCTGGGCAAAGACGGTGCCCGATGGTTTCATCTTCACCGTCAAGGGCAGCCGCTTCGTCACCAACCGCAAGGTTCTGGCCGAGGCGGGCGAATCGGTGCAGCGCTTCGTGGGGCAGGGACTGACGGCGCTCGGCGACCGGCTGGGGCCGATCTTCTGGCAGTTCATGGCGACCAAGAAGTTCGACGCGCCCGATTTCCAGGCGTTTCTCGACCTGTTGCCGCGTAGCCAGGACGGCGTCGCGCTGCGCCATGCGATCCAGGTCCGCCACGAAAGCTTCGCGGTGCCCGAATTCGTCGCGATGTGCCGGGCGGCGGGGGTCGCGATCGTCTATGCCGATTCGCCCCAATATCCCGCGATCGCCGACATCACCGGCGACTTCGTCTATGCCCGGCTCGAGGCAGGCGAGGACGAGAACCCGCTTTGCTATCCCGAAGCCGAACTGCCGCGCTGGGTGGATGCTGCCCGGCTCTGGGCCGAGGGCGGGCGCCCCGATGGGCTGCCCTATGTGACCGAAGACGCGCCGCCAAAGACGCCGCGCGAAACCTTCGTCTTCTTCATCCACGGCGGCAAGGTCCGCGCGCCCGCCGCGGCGCAGGAGCTGATCCGGCGGTTGGGGTAGGGGGATATATGGCGAGAACGGACAGCGTGTTTTACGGTCCTTATGCGATTCGGGTAATGCGAATTGCCGGCGCGCATCAGGCCCAGATTTTTCGGGGACGGGTCACGATTGGGCCGCGTCATCACGGGGCTGCGCCCGATGAGGCTCTTGAGGCCGCGAAAATCTGGCTGGACAGGCGGGCGGAGGTCGAAGCCCGCGTTCGGGCGACCACCCATATTCCCTCTGTCGAGGCTTACCGCGAGGCGCTGTCCGTAATCGAGATCAACGCCGCCGAAACCGCAATGCTCGATGCGCATATTGCGGCGCCTCGCCACACTTTAACGGCCACTCAGCTTGCCGAAGCGGCGGGTTGGGATAGCTGGAGTTCCGCCAATCTCCATTATGGCCTGCTCGGGCGAAAGATTGCCGAAGCTATGCGGTGGACGCCGCCTCTCCGGCCCGACGGCACGGAAATATGGACGATGGCTATTGCAACGGGCCCTCATGACATCGAGGGGGGTGCGGAAATCGACATGGCCGGGCTCCTGGCCACTTACGAGAATGGCGGTCAGTTCGAGTGGGTGGTGCGTCCACAACTCGTCGAGGCTCTGACAGGATCGGCCTAGCCCGCCCGCCCCGGACTGGCCCGGTCCGCCACCATCCGCTCGCCGTCGATCACGATCGGGCTCGCCAGCCCCGGCAGCCCGTCGCGCTCGATCGCCATGCCGCGCGCGATCACCTGGGGGTCGGCGAAGACGTCGGCGACGGTGTTGATCGGCCCCGCGGGCACCCCGGCCTTTTCGAGCGCCTCGTACAGCTCGGCCTTGCCGCGATCGAGGATCGCACGCGCGAGCAGCGGGATCAGCGCGTCGCGATGCCCGACGCGCCCCGGATTGGTCGCGAACCGCGCATCGTCCGCCAGCGCCAGCCCCAGTACGCCGCACAGCTTGCGGAATTGCCCGTCATTGCCGACCGCGACGATCAGCTCGCCGTCGCGCGTCGCAAAGGCCTGGTAGGGCACCAGATTGGCGTGGCCATTGCCCATCCGGTGCGGCACGCGCCCGCTCGCCATCCAGTTGAGCGCCTGGTTCGCGAGCACCGAAACCTGCGTGTCGAGCAGCGCCATGTCGATATGCGCGCCCACGCCCTCCTGGTCGCGCCGCCGCAATGCCGCGAGGATGGCGACCGCCGAATAGACCCCGGTAAAGATATCTGCATAGGCGACGCCCGATTTCTGCGGGGGTCCATCGGGCTCGCCGGTCAGGCTCATCGCGCCGCCCATGCCCTGGATGATGAAGTCATATCCGGCGCGGCTCGCATAGGGGCCGGTCTGGCCGAAGCCGGTGATCGAGCAGACGATCAGCCGCGGGTGCGCCGCGCGCAACGTCGCCGGATCGAGCCCGTATTTGACCAGCCCGCCGACCTTGTAATTCTCCACCACGACATCGGCATCGGCGATCAGCGCGCGGACCTCGGCCTGGCCCTCTGGAGTCGCGATGTCGATCGCGCGCCCGGTCTTGCCGCGGTTGCAGGCGTGGAAATAGGCGGCGTCGCGATTCGCGCCCTCCGCGTCCTGCAGGAAGGGCGGCCCCCAATGGCGGGTATCGTCGCCCTCGCCGGGGCGCTCGATCTTGACCACCTCGGCGCCCAGATCGGCGAGCAGCTGCCCGCACCACGGCCCCGCCAGGATGCGCGCGAGTTCGACGACCCGGAGCCCGGCGAGCGGCTTCACCGGCGGATTTCGTACACGACATGCGGCCGCTCGACGCCCGCCATCACGCGGACATGCACGTCGGGGCGGAGCACGCCGCCGATCTTCTCCATCGCCCGGCGCGAGCGGATATTGTCCGCGCCGACCATGAAGGTCGCAGTCCCGACGAAGCGGTGGATATGCGCGAGCATCAGCGCCTTGATCTCGCGATTATACGCGCCGCCCCAATAGGCGCGGGCGATATAGGTCCAGCCGATCTCGATCTCGTCGGCCTCGGGCTCCCAGCAATCGTAACGCGACGACCCGATCACCGCGCCGCTCGCGCGGTCGAGGATCGTCAGCGCCCCGCCGCTCGCCAGCCCTGCATCGAAAAAGGCGTCGAACACCGGGCGTTGCCAGCGGTCATGCGCGGGATGAACTTCCCAGATCAGCCTGTCGCTGGCCACGGCGAACAGCGATTCGCGGTCGTCCTCGGTCATCGGGCGCAGAATCGTGCGATCGCCCTCCAGCACCGGCTGCCGATCGGGTGCCATCAGAGCGCCCTGATGCGGGCGACGGCCGTCACGTCACGCGCCCGTGCTGTCCGCCGGCGCTGCCGCGGCGGGCCCCGCGGGCGTCGCCGCGACTGCGGGCGATTCGATCGCCGCCTGCTCGACTTCGGCGAGTGCCTGGCGCGCGGCGACATAGCGCCGGGCGGCTGCGACCCAGCTCCCGCCGGCGTCGACTCCGGGCAGGTGCGCGACTTCCGCCAGCGCCGCCTCGACTTGCCCGGCCTCGAGCGATCGGCGCGCGCGGCGCAGGCGGTCGGCGGGGCGCGGGCTCGGCGAATCGGCCTGGCGGAGCACCACCAGGTCGCCCAGCATCCGCCGGGCATGGTTCCACAGGCTGTCGTCGGCGGCGCTCAGCAGCCGCGGCCCGATCGTGTCGAGCGCCACGCGCAGATCCTCGATCGTCACCGGCTCGGCGGCGGTGCGGACCAGCGTGTCGACGGCCTCGGCATGGCGTTCGCCGAATCGCTCGCGCAGTTGCGCCGCCAGTGGCCCCAGCGGCTGGCCGCGCTCGATCGCCCGGCGCGCCGCAAACGCGATCATCATCCGCTCGGCGCGCGTGGCATAGCTCGACGCGACGCGCGCGCTGCCATCGACGTCGCGGACGCGCAGCGAGAGCTGGTCGAGCTTGGCGGCGAGCTCGGCCTCGCGGGCATTCAACGTTGCCAGATCGGCGCCGCCCAGCGCGGCCTGTTGCGCGGCGGGCAGGGTTTGCGGCGTCACCACGACCGGCGCCGGCGTCGGCGCCGCGCCATAGGGAAGCCGTGCGCCCAGCTGGATTGCCCCGGCGGTCACGGCGATCCCGCCCAGAAAGGCGATGCCGCCGACGATCATCGGCGTGCGCGAACGGATCGGCGCAGCCGGTGGTTCGGGCGAGAAGGTCTCGTCGCTCATCGCCCCCTTATTCGCGTGCGCGCCGCTGCGGTCAATCGGCCAGCGCAATTGCGGCGTCGATCAGGTCGGGCAGCGCCGGGCTGGCGGCGATCGCGACGCGCGCCCATCCCGCGCCCGCCGCCTCGGCAGCGCGCGCGCCGACCGCGACGATCGCGATGTCGCCGCGCGCGACTCCCCCGGCATCGACCCATTCGCCCAGCCGCGCGCCCGCCCGCGCCGACTGGACCAGCGCCACCGTGCCGGCAAGCGCCCACGCCCCGGCGGCGTCGATCGGAATCGCGTCGCTGGCATAGACGGTCCGCATCGCCGCCACGATTCCCCCCACGGCCACGCTGCGCTCGCGCCCCGCCAGATGCAGTGCCCGGCGGACACCCGCCGCTTCAGCCTGTTCCAGCAGCGCCTCCGCCCCGGCCTCGCCGGTCGCGACGACCGTTAGCCCGGCATCGCGCGCGGCCCGCGCCGTCGCGGCCCCCACGGCATGCACCGGCAGCGCGGCCAGCCCCGCCAGCCCCGGCCCGGCATGGCGCACCGCATTGGCGCTGGTCAGGATCAGCGCGTCGAAATCCCCGGCGCGGGGCGCATCCCACGCCACCGCCTGCACCGCGAACAGCGGCAGCCGCAGCGCGCGCGCGCCCCGCGCCTCGATCGCCGCCGCCGTCGCGGCATTGCCCGGCTCGGGCCGCAGCACGGCGATCGTGCGGCTCACCCGTCGAACAGCCGCCGCACTGCTTCGGGCGCGCGCGCGAGCAAATCGGCGGCGAGTGCGGCGGGGACGCCCGCGTCGAGCGGCGCGCCCTCGATCTGCCCCGCGACATGTTCGCTGCCGTCCTCGCACAGCAATTCGGCGCGGATCGTCAGGATCGCCCCTTCGATCACCGCCAGCGCCGCCACCGGCGAATGGCAATCGGCCTTGAGCGCCGCGAGCAGTCCGCGCTCGGCCAGCACACAGCGATGCGTGATGGGGTCGTCGATCGCCGTCAGCAGCGTTTGGGCATGGCTGCCGTCGGCACGGCACTCGATCCCCACTGCGCCCTGCGCGGGGGCGGGGAGCATCGTGTCGACCGGAATCGCCGCGCCGACATCGTGCCGCCCCAGCCGCTCCAGCCCGGCGGCGGCGAGCAAGGTCGCATCGGCCTCGCCCGCCGCCAGCTTGGCGAGCCGCGTATCGACATTGCCGCGGAACAGGATGATCCGAAGGTCGGGGCGCAGCCGCTGCAATTGCGCGGCGCGGCGCGGCGAGCTGGTCCCGATCACCGCCCCCTGGCGCAACGCCTCGATCGAGTCGGCGCCCACGATCCGGTCGCGAATATCGGCGCGCGGCAGCATCGCGACGATCCGGATCGCCTCGGGGCGCACCGTCTCGACATCCTTCATCGAATGCACCGCGCAGTCGATCTCGCCGTCGAGCAGCGCGCGATCGAGTTCCTTGGTCCACAATGCCTTGCCGCCAATCTCGGCGAGCGCGCGGTCCTGGACCTTGTCGCCGGTGGTGCGGATCACCTGGATTGCGACGCTGTCGGGCGCCAGGCCGTGCGTGGCGATGAGCGCGTCGCGCACCATATGCGCCTGGGTAAGAGCCAGCGGCGAGCCGCGCGTGCCGATCCGGAATCCAGTCATAGCGCAGTGCTAGGATCGCCCGCGCCAAACGGCAATGGCCGGGTGCCGACTCCCGCGGCGCACGCGAAGGCGCGAAGCGCAGCAAAAACCGGCTTGGAGCGCGCGTCCGGGCCAAAAGCCACCCCAAAATCTTCGCGGCTTCGCGCCTTCGCGTGAAACCCCTTCTTCCTCCTCTGCGCCTCAGCGCCTCTGCGCGAACCCCTCCCTTCTTCTTGCTCCCGACCACCCCCCAAAATCGCCCCACCACTGGACCCAGCCGCCAGCGCGCCTAGATGGGAAGCATGGCATTGATCCTCGGCATCGAATCGAGCTGCGACGAAACCGCGGCGGCGCTGGTCGAAAGCGACGGCACGATCCGCGCGCACCAGCTCGCGCGGCAGGAGGACGCGCACCGCCCCTATGGCGGCGTCGTCCCCGAAATCGCCGCGCGCGCGCATGTCGAGGCGCTGGGCCCGCTGATCGAGGCGGCCTTGGCCGAAGCGGGGGTGACGCTCGACGATGTCGACGCGATCGCGGCCACGGCGGGGCCGGGGCTGATCGGCGGCGTGATGGTCGGGCTCGTCACCGGCAAGGCGCTGGCGCTGGCGGCGGGCAAGCCGCTGATCGCGGTCAACCATCTCGAGGGGCATGGCCTGTCGCCCCGGCTGGGCGACCGCAGCCTCGAATTCCCCTATCTGCTGCTGCTCGTCTCGGGCGGGCATTGCCAGCTGCTGCTGGTCGAGGGCGTCGGCGCCTATCGCCGGCTCGCGACGACGATCGACGATGCGGCGGGCGAAGCGTTTGACAAGACCGCCAAGCTGCTCGGACTGGGCTTTCCCGGCGGCCCCGCTGTCGAGGAAGCGGCCAGGCGCGGCAATCCCCGCGCAGTGCCGTTGCCGCGCCCGCTGGTCGGATCGGGCGAACCGCATTTCTCGTTCGCAGGCCTCAAGAGCGCCGTCGCCCGCGCCGTCGGCCAGCACAGCGCCGAGGATCTGGCGGCGTCGTTCCAGCAGGCCGTGGTCGACTGCCTCGTCGACCGCACTCGGCTGGCATTGCAGGGGGTCCGTCCCACCGCACTGGTGGTGGCGGGCGGCGTCGCCGCGAACAGCGCTGTCCGCACCGCGCTCGAATCGCTCGCGACCGAACACGGCCTGCGCTTCGTCGCGCCGCCGCTCTGGCTCTGCACCGACAATGCCGCGATGATCGCCTGGGCCGGCGCCGAACGCTTCGCCGCCGGGCTCACCGACCCGCTCGATTTTCCCGCGCGCCCCCGCTGGCCGCTTGACCCGGATGCCGAAAAGGTGCGCGGCGCAGGAGTGAAGGCATGAAGATCGGCGTCATCGGCGGCGGAGCCTGGGGCACGGCATTGGCGCAGGTCGCGGCGCGCGGCGGCGCCCCCGTGCTGCTCTGGGCGCGCGAGCCCGACGTGGTCGCGAGCATCAACGGCGCGAACCAAAACGCCGCCTTCCTCCCCGGCGTCGCGCTGTCGCCGTCGATCCGCGCGACGGGCAGCCTGGGTGCGCTTTCGGGCTGCGACGCGCTGTTGGTGGTGGCACCCGCCCAGCATGTCCGCGCCGTCCTCGCCGAAACCGCAGTCGGCGCCACCCCGCTGGTGCTCTGCGCCAAGGGGATCGAGGCGGGGACCAAGCTGCTCGTCGGCGAAGTCGCGCACCAGGTCGCGCCGCGCGCGCCGATCGCCGTGCTGTCGGGCCCGACCTTCGCGCACGAAGTCGCTGCGGGCAAACCCACTGCGGTCACGCTCGCGTGCGAGGACGAAGACCTGCGCACCCGGCTGGCCGAGCGGCTCGCGGGGCCGGCGTTTCGCCTCTATGCCTCGGGCGACGTGACCGGCGCGGAGATTGGCGGCGCAGTGAAGAACGTGCTGGCGATCGCGTGCGGCGTGGTCGAAGGCGCGGGGCTGGGGCTCAACGCCCGCGCCGCGCTGATCGCGCGCGGCTTTGCCGAGATGACGCGCTTCGGCCTCGCGCGCGGCGGGCAGGCGGAGACGCTGACCGGGCTGTCGGGGCTGGGCGACCTGGTGCTGACCTGTTCGTCGACCAATTCGCGCAACTTCTCGCTCGGAGTCGGGCTGGGCCAGGGCCGTCCCGCCGCGGAATTGCTGGGCGATCGCCGGACGGTGGCGGAGGGCGCGTTCACCGCCCCGGTGCTGCGCGAGGCGGCGGCCGATGCGGGCGTCGACATGCCGGTGACCGCGGCGGTGTGCGCGCTGCTCGAGGGCGCCGATGTCCGCGACGTGGTGGAGGCGTTGCTCAGCCGGCCGATGAAGGCCGAGTAATTACCCAATATGGGTAAATCTGACCCGAATATCCTCGAAATGGCCTAAACTTCGTAAACTTTAGGCCCGTTTTTTACCCCGCGCTCAGAAGTCGACGGCAATGCCCTTCAGCTCCCAGTCGCCATAGCGCGTGGGGTCCGTGCCCAGCGGATCGTCGGTCGCCTCGGCGGGTGCGGGCTGCGGCACCGGCGGGCTTTTGGACAGATATTCGGGTGGTTTCACATGGTCGGGGCGCTGGCCCATGGCATTGCCTCCTTGGCTGGTCGTCCCCACATTGGGCGCCAACGCAGCGGGGTTCAAGCGAATGGCACGCACGGGTTCCGCAATGGCCGCCAATCCGCTAGGTCGCCGCTGATTTGTCCCATCCTGCTCCCCAATCCGATGCGCCCGGTGTCCCCGCGCGCCGTGCCGCCCTCAAGCTGCTCGACGCCGTGCTGCGGCGCGGCCTTGCGCTCGAACAGGTGCTCGACAGCGCCGCGCAGGGGCTTGCCCCGAACGATCGCGGGCTCGCCCATGCGATCGCGGCAGAGACGCTGCGCCGGCTCCCCGATCTCGACGCGCTGATCGATTCGGCGACCCGCCAGCGGCTTCCCGACGATGCCAAGGCGCGGTTCGCGCTGCGCATCGCGCTGGTCCAGGCGCTCGCGCTCGGCACGCCCGGCCATGCCGCGATCTCCACCGTGCTGCCGCTGGTCGATGGCGGCCCGCGCAAGCTGGTCCATGGCGTGTTCGGCACGCTCGTCCGCTCGGGCGCGACCTTGCCCGAGCCGCCCGCGCTGCCCGACGCCGTCGCGCTGCGCTGGCACGCCGCCTGGGGCGACCAGATGATCGAGGATGCCGAGCGCGCCATCGCGGTGCCGCCGCCGATCGACCTGACGCTGCGCGATCCCGCACAGGCGCCCGACCTGCCCGGTGCGTCGCTGCTCCCCGGCCATTTGCGGCTGGAGGACAAGGCGGCGATTCCGACGCTGGACGGCTATGCCGAGGGCGGCTGGTGGGTGCAGGATCTCGCCGCCTCGATTCCCGCGCGGCTGATCGGCGCGGGAGCGGGGACTGCGCTCGACCTCTGCGCCGCGCCGGGCGGCAAGACGCTCCAGCTCGCCGCCGCCGGATGGGACGTGACCGCCGTGGACGTGTCCGACAACCGGCTCGCGCGGCTGCACGAGAATCTCGAGCGCACCGGGCTGTCGGCCAAAGTCGTCGCCGCCGATCTGCTGAGCTGGCAGCCCGACGCGCCCGCCGATGCCGTGCTGCTCGACGCCCCGTGCAGCGCCACCGGCATTTTCCGCCGCCACCCTGACGTGCTCCACCGCGTGCGCCCGTCGCAGATCGCCGAGATGGCCGCGCTCCAGGCGCAATTGCTGGCGCGCGCCGCGGACTGGGTAAAGCCCGGCGGCGTGCTCGTCTTCTCGACCTGCTCGCTCGAGCCGCGCGAGGGCGAGGGGCAGCTGGAAGCCTTCCTCGCCGCCCGCCCCGACTTCGCGATCGACTCGGTCCGCGCCGACGAGCTTCCCGAAGGGGTGGCGCCACGCGCCGATGGCAGCCTGCGCATCCTGCCTGGCATGTTGATCGACCAGGGCGGCGTCGACGGATTCTTCATCGCGCGATTGCGCCGGGCATAGTTGCCTGCGAGTCGGTGCATGCGTAAGGATTCGCGCATGTCCCCCGTCCGCATCGCTCCGTCCATCCTCTCCGCCGACTTCGCCCGCCTGGGCGAGGAAATACGCGCGATCGACGCGGCAGGCGCCGACTGGATCCATGTCGATGTAATGGATGGACATTTCGTCCCCAACATCACGATCGGCCCGGCGGTGATCAAGGCGCTGCGCCCCCACACGACCAAGCCGTTCGACGTCCATCTGATGATCGCGCCGGTCGATCCGCTGCTCGCCGCCTTTGCCGATGCGGGCGCCGACACGATCTCGGTCCATCCCGAATCGGGGCCGCACCTTCACCGCACGCTCCAGACGATCAAGGCGCTGGGCAAGCGCGCCGGGGTGGTGCTCAATCCCGCGACGCCGGTCGATGCGATCGATCATGTGATGGACCTGCTCGACCTCGTCCTGGTGATGAGCGTCAACCCCGGTTTCGGCGGGCAGAAGTTCATCGAGAGCCAGCTCGCCAAGATCGCGACGCTGCGCGCCCGGATCGATGCCTCGGGCCGGGCGATCGACCTCGAGGTCGATGGCGGCGTCGATCGCGAGACCGCGCCGCGGGTGATCGCGGCGGGCGCCGATGCGCTGGTCGCCGGGACCGCGACCTTCCAGGGCGGGCCGGATCACTATGCGGCGAATATCGCCGCGCTCCGCGGGTGAGCGAGGCGGCGCCCGATCCCGGCGCCGATGGCGTCGAGCCCGGCAAGCGGCTGGTCCGGCTGGGCGGCGAGCGCGGGCTCAGCCTCGCCGATCGCATCGCCGAACGCTTCCATCGCCTCAGCTGGGGCACCCCGCTCCACGCGATGCGGCTGAAAGGGCGGCACCCGCTCAAGCTGATCGCGGTCCCCGACGATCCGTTCTTCGGCGATGTCGAATGCGGCAACGCGCTGCTCGACGGCGTCGTCCGCCTCCGCGGCGAGGCGCGGGCGATCGATGCGATCGACTTTGCGCAGCCCGACTGGTCGCCCGGTTTCGACTTGTATCTCCAGAGTTTCGCCTGGCTCCGCGATCTGTCGAGCGTCACCACCCGCGCCGTCGGCGCCCCGATCGCCGAGGCGCTGACTCGGCGCTGGCTGACGGTCCATGCTGAAAAGATCAGCGATGCGGGGTGGCGCGCCGATCTATGGGGCCGCCGCATCCTGTTCTGGACGGCGCACGCCCCGCTGATCCTGTCGTCGGTCGACCTCGTCTATCGCTCGACCATGCTCCATGCGCTGGCCCGTGGCGCGCGCCATCTGGAGCGTGCCGCCGATCGCGCCCAGATCGGAGTGCCACGGATCGCCGCCTGGTGCGGGGTGCTCGCGGCCGGGCTGGTGATGCCCGGCGGCGATCCGCGCCGCGGCGTGGCGGAGGCGGGGCTGCGCCGTACGCTCGACCAGTCGGTGTTCGAGGATGGCGGCACGGTGGCGCGGTCGCCCGCGGTCCATCTGGAGGCGATCCAGCTGCTGACGATGCTCGCCGAGGCCTATGGCGCACGCCGGCTCGAGCCGCCCGAGTTCCTCACCGCGACGATCGCGCGGATGGTCACCGCGCTGCTCGGGGTGTGCCACGGCGATCGCGGGCTGGCGAGCTGGCAGGGCGCGGGGCCGATTGCGGGCGATGTCATCGCGCAGACGATCGAGGCGACGGGGGTCCGCACCCGCCCGCTCAAACAGGCGCGCGAATGGGGGTATCAGCGGCTGGCCGCGGGGCAGACCGTCGCGATCTTCGACGCCGCGCCGCCGCCGCTGGCGCGGCTGGTGGAGGGTGGCTGCGCATCGACGCTGGCGTTCGAGCTGTCCGACGGATCGCACCGCATCGTCGTCAATTGCGGCGGCGCGGGCATGGTCCTCGCTCCGGCCCGCGCCGCGCTGGCCGAGGGGCTGCGCACCACCGCCGCGCATTCGACGCTGACGCTGGCCGACAGCAATTCGACTGCGATTCATCCCGATGGCACGCTGGGCCGCGGCGTGATCGAAGTCGAGCTTGCCCGGCAGGAGACCGACAATGGCAGCCGCGTCGAGGCGAGCCATGACGGCTTTGCCCGGCGCTTCGGCTTCGTCCATCGCCGCGTGCTCGCGCTGTCGCATGACGGGCGCGACCTGCGCGGCGAGGACCTGCTGCTCCCCGCCGCTCGCCGCAGGCAGAAGGCGGCGACGCCGTTCACCGTGCGCTTCCACCTCCACCCGCAGGTCGAGATCATGCCCACCGCCGACGGGCTCGCCGCGATCCTGCGCACGCCCGATGGGCATCTCTGGCAGTTCCGGTGCAAGGGCGCGGCGCTCGCGATCGAGGACAGTTTGTGGATCGACTCGCACGGGCGCCCGCTGCCGGGACAGCAGCTGGTGATGACCGGCGCGACTCCGCCCGGCGGCGCCAATGTCAGCTGGCTGTTCCACCGCGCCAAATAGGGCAAATTAGGGGTTGCCCCGACGCGCATGATCCGGAAGAGGGCCGCGCATGGATCAGGTCAGCATCAAGCGCGCACTCCTCTCGGTCTCCGACAAGACCGGGATCGTCGAACTCGCCCAGGCGCTCGCGGCGCAGGGCGTCGAACTCGTCTCCACCGGCGGCACCGCCCAGGCATTGCGCGCCGCCGGGCTGGAGGTGCGCGACATCTCCGACCTGACCGGCTTCCCGGAGATGATGGACGGCCGGGTCAAGACGCTGCACCCCAATGTCCATGGCGGGCTGCTCGCGATCCGCGGCAATGCCGATCACGAAGCATCGATGGCCGAGCATGCGATCGCCCCGATCGACCTGGTCGTCGTGAACCTCTATCCCTTTGCCGAGACGGTGGCGCGCGGCGCGGATCGCGACACGATCATCGAGAATATCGACATTGGCGGCCCGTCGATGGTGCGCTCGGCGGCGAAGAACCATGAATCGGTCGCGATTGTCACCGATCCCGCCGATTATCCGCTCGTGTCGGGCGGCACGACGACGCTGGCGCAGCGCCGCAAGTTCGCGGCCAAGGCCTATGCCGCCACTGCCACCTATGATTCGATGATCGCCAGCTGGTTCGCGATGGCCGATCAGGGCGAGGCGTTTCCCGAGACGCTGCACCTCGCGCTCCGCCGGGGCGGCGAGCCGCTGCGCTATGGCGAGAACCCGCACCAGAGCGCGGCCTTCTATGCCCATGCCGGCCCCACCGCGCGCGGCATCGGCCAGGCCGAACAGCTCCAGGGCAAGGCGCTGAGCTACAATAATTATAACGACGCCGACGCCGCGCTGGAGCTGATCTCCGAGTTCCGCGACGGCCCGCCGACGGTGGTGATCGTCAAGCACGCCAATCCCTGCGGCGTCGCCAGCGCGGACACGCTGGCCGAGGCTTATGCGGCGGCGTTCGCGTGCGACACGGTATCGGCGTTCGGCGGGATCATCGCGGTCAACCGCCCGCTGGATCGCGCGACGGCAGAGGCGATCACCGGCATCTTCACCGAAGTCGTGGTGGCGCCGGATGCGGACGCGGACGCCCGCGCGCTGTTCGCCGCGAAGAAGAATCTCCGCCTGCTCCTCACCGGCGACCTGCCCAATCCGGCGCGCCCCGGCATGACCGCCAAGTCGATCACCGGCGGCTGGCTGGTTCAGGGTCGCGACAACGGCATCCTGACCCGCGACGCGCTGAAGGTCGTGACCAAGCGCCAGCCGACCGAACAGGAACTCGCCGACTGCCTGTTCGCCTGGACGGTGGCCAAGCACGTCAAGTCGAACGCGATCGTCTATGCCAGCGGCGGCAGCACCGCGGGCATCGGCGCGGGCCAGATGAACCGCCTCGAAAGCGCGCGCATCGCCGCATGGAAGGCGCGCGACGCCGCCGAAAAGGCCGGCTGGGCACAGCCGCGCACGATCGGCTCCGCGGTCGCCTCGGACGCCTTTTTCCCCTTCGCCGACGGGCTGCTCGCCGCAGTCGAAGCCGGCGCGACCGCCGTGATCCAGCCGGGCGGATCGATCCGCGACGAAGACGTGATCGCGGCGGCCGACGAAGCGGGCCTCGCGATGGTGTTCACGGGCATGCGCCACTTCCGCCACTGAGCGGGTCGCACCCGGCGAGGCAGCATCGGTGGGGTGCTACCGGACCGGGCAGCGACGTGCCGGCGTGAGGCGTATATTCCTGTGCGTCAGGGGGCGGTCCACGTCGCCATCGTCCGTGCTGATCGTGACAGTCCCCTTGAAGGTGGCGGGCACGCCATTGCCGGGCACGCCAATGTCTTCCTTCTGCACGGCGCCGTGGAGAGTCACGAGTATGAAGGACTGGAGCGCCTTTGGGCTGGCGGTATTGAACCAGGTCACGCCCTGACTTCCAATCCCCGCTATCTCTCCGTCTGGCGTCGCGCTGCTCCCCGCCCTGATGCGCCATCCGGGGGGTATGCGGCAGACGGCCTCAAACTCCACGCCCCAGGTCTTGACCGAAAATGCCTCGATGCTCTCCGTATCGCTGAGCGGTATGTTCCCAACGGAGAGGAGATAGCTGCGCGGGTGGTCGCTGGGTGCGGCACCGATCAACAGCAATGCCAGAGGCAGCAGGCGCTTCATTCGCATACGCTCCACCATAGCTGCGGCAACCGCAGCGAATGCCACCATAGGACAGCGACGGACCGCTCGGCTACAGTTTCTCCATCACCGGCAGCGTCGCCTCGTCTACCCCCGGCATCTTGCGGAACAGCGATCGGTCCTCGGGGCCGAAGCCGAAGCGGATGATGACGAACAAATAGGTCGCGACGATCGCCGGGATCCCCAGGCTCAGCTCGGCCCATTCATAGCGGGCGGGGAGCGAGGTGAATGCGGCGCCGACCAGCGCGGAGACGGCCATCGCGCCGAACAGGCTAGGGCGCACGCGCAGCACCGACGCGCCGAGCAGCCGCCGCAGCAGGATCGCCTTCACCGCCGACCCGATCGTCACCGAGATCGCCAGCGCCACGGCGGGCCCGACCGCCTGCCACGCCTCGGGCCAGCCCTGGGTGCGCGCGATCACCACGAAGGCGAAGCTCAACGCGATCTGGAGC
Organism: Sphingomonas hengshuiensis; assembly: GCF_000935025.1. Classification (NCBI taxonomy): domain Bacteria; kingdom Pseudomonadati; phylum Pseudomonadota; class Alphaproteobacteria; order Sphingomonadales; family Sphingomonadaceae; genus Sphingomonas; species Sphingomonas hengshuiensis. The sequence goes on along the minus strand of NZ_CP010836.1, from coordinate 4,448,198 downwards.
AGCAGCACGCATAGCGAGATCATCAGGTTGCGATGCCGCGCGATATAGATCAGCGCCGTCTCGCACACCGCTCCCGTGGAGGCGAACACCTCGGCCACCAGCAGGATGCACAGCGCGCCTGCGCCCGCGACGAATTCGGGGCCGATCAGCCCCATCACGCCCTCGGCAGGGATGGCGAACACCACCAGCAGCGCGGCCTGTGCGCCGGTGATCCAGAATCCGACCTGGCGCACCTGGTTCGCCACCGCCGCACGGTCGTTCGCCGCCAGGCTCTGGGTGATGACCGGCCCCAGGATCGGGTCGAAGCTGGACTTCAGCCGCTGCGGCACCGACACCACCTGCTGCGCCATGTAATAGATGCCGACCACGCTGGGCGCGAACAACAGCCCCAGGATGAAGCGATCGACGTTGCGCGTCGCCCATTCGATCGTGTCGGCCCCCGCCAGCGGCGCATTGCGGCGTGCAAGCGCCCAGATGTCGGCAGGCCGGGGCCGCCATCCGCGCGGCATTCCATATTCGCGCACGAACGGCACGATCGATGCGACCAGCGCCGCGACCATCGACACGACATAGGCCAGGATCAGCCCGTCGCGCGCCGATACGAACGAAAAGCCCCAGGCGGCGATGCTGATCACCCAGGGCTCGATGATCGCGCGCGCCGTCACCGATGCGCGGATATTGTGGCGATAGGCGAGCGCCGACAGCGACACGTCCGACGCCGCGACCGCGAACACCACCAGCGGCAACAGCCGTTCCAGCCCGATGATCTCGCTGTTGGGGTACATCGCCTGCGGAAACAGCATCAGCACGCCGCACGCGACTGCCGAGGCAAGCAGCGCCACCACCATCGCATCCCACACAACATGCGCATGCGGCCGGTCGGTGGACGACAGCGCCTGTGCCAGCCCGCGCTTCAGCCCCAACGTCGCGAACAGCGCGGCGACTTCGATCACCAGCACGACGATCGCATAGCGCCCGACGATGTCCGGGCCATAGACGCGCCCCGCAATGAACAGGAAGGGCAGCCGCGCGACCAGCCGCAGGATGAAGCCCAGCATGTTGGTGCGCCCGCCCTTGGCCAGCGCGGCGATGTCCTGCGACCCGCTGGTTTCGGTCAATGCGCGGCGCCCCAGCTCGGACCCACGCCGATCTCCACGCCCAACGGCACGCTCAGCCGAATCGCAGGCTCGGCGGCGGTCGCCATCACCCGCTCGATGATCGGGCGCGCCGCATCCACATCGCCCTCGGGCAGTTCGAACACGAGTTCGTCATGCACCTGCATCAGCATGCGGACATTGGGCAGCCCAGCCTCGGCCAGCGCAGGCCCCATCCGTGCCATCGCGCGCTTGATGATATCGGCGCTGGTGCCCTGGATCGGCGCGTTGATCGCGGCGCGTTCGCTACCGGCGCGCTCGTTGACATTGGGCGATTTGAGCCGCGGGAAATGCGTCTTCCGCCCGAACAAGGTGCTGGTGTAGCCGCGCTCCTTCGCCTCGGCCAGCGTGTCGGCGATATAGCGGTTGATCCCCGGAAACCGCTCGAAATAGCGGCTGATCATCGCCTGCGCCTCGTCGGGCGTCACGTCGAGCCGCCCGGCAAGCCCCCAGCGCGAAATGCCGTACAGGATCGCGAAGTTGATCGTCTTGGCCCGCCCGCGCGTGTCGCGGTTCACTTCGCCGAACAGCTCCATCGCGGTCATGCTGTGGATGTCGTCGCCGCGCGCAAAGGCGTCGCGCAGCGCGGGCACATCGGCGATATGCGCCGCCAGCCGCAGCTCGATCTGCGAATAATCCGCCGCCAGGATGACATTGCCCGGCTCCGCGACAAAGGCGTCGCGGATCTGGCGGCCCACTTCGGTGCGGATCGGGATGTTCTGGAGGTTCGGATCGGTCGACGACAGCCGCCCGGTCTGCGCGCCGGTCAGGCTATAGCTGGTATGGACGCGCCCCGTCGCCGGGTTGATCTGTGCCTGCAAAGCGTCGGTATAGGTGGATTTGAGCTTCGACAGCTGGCGCCAGTCGAGCACCTTCGCCGCCATCACCCGGCCCGGCGAATCCTTGTCGGCGGCGATCCGCTCCAGCTCGGTCACGTCGGTGGAGTACACCCCCGACTTGCCCTTGCGCCCGCCCTTGATCCCCATCTGCTCGAACAGCACGTCGCCCAATTGCTTGGGGCTGCCGATCGTGAACTTGAACCCGGCGATGCCGTGGATTTCCTCCTCCAGCACCGCCATCTGCTTCGAGAATTCGTCCGAAAGCCGCGCGAGCACCGCGGCGTCGACCTTGACCCCCGCCTGCTCCATGTCCGCGATCACCGCGACCAGCGGGCGATCGACCATCTCGTACACCCGCGTCGCGCCCTCATAGGCGAGCCGCGGCTTGAACCGCTTCCACAGCCGCAGCGTGACATCGGCATCCTCGGCGGCATAGCGCGTCGCTGCCTTCAGATCGACTTCGTGGAAGCCGAACTGCTTCTTGCCGGTGCCCACCACGTCCTTATACGCGATGCAGCTATGCGAGAGGTGCGTTGCGGCCAGCTCGTCCATGCCATGCCCGTGCAAGCCTGCGTCGAGGTCGAAGCTCATCACGATCGTATCGTCATAGGGCGCAATGGTGACGCCGAGACGCGCCAAAATGATCGCGTCATATTTCAGATTATGCCCGATCTTGAGCACCGCCGGGTCGGCGAGCAGCGGCTTGAGCCGCTCGATCGCCAGCGCGGTGTCGAGCTGGGCCGGCTTCTCCGCGAACATGTCGCTGCCGCCATGCGCCAGCGGGATATAGCAGGCGCGGTTGGGCGCCAGCGCCAGGCTGATCCCCACCAGCCCGGCGCGCGTCGCGTCGAGCCCGGTGGTCTCGGTATCGATCGCCACCCATCCCTGGTGCATGGCATCGGCGATCCAGCGGTCGAGCGCCTCCACGGTCACGACGGTTTCATAGGCGTCATGGTCGCACGGCGGATCGGGCTCCAGCCCCGGCGCCTCGTGCACTTCCACCGGCGCATCGGCGACGACGGACAGCCGCGCGATCAGCGACTTGAAGCCGTGATGGTCAAGGAACGCGCGCAGCGGCGCATCGGGAATCCCCTGGAGCGCGAGGTCCTCGAGCGGATCGGGCAGCGGCACGTCGCACGACAATTCGACCAGTTTGCGCGATAGCCGCGCCATCTCGGCATGCTCGATGAGGTTGTCGCGCATCTTCGACGGTTTCATCGCCGGCGCGGCGGCAAGCACCGCCTCGACCGTGCCGTGCTCCTGGATCAGCTTCGCCGCCGTCTTCGGCCCGATCCCGGGCACCCCCGGCACATTGTCGACGCTGTCGCCCATCAGCGCGAGCACTTCGCCGAGCTGCTTGGGCTCGACGCCGAACTTCTCGATCACCGCCTCGGCGCCCAGCCGCCGGTTGTTCATCGTGTCGTACAGGTCGAGCCCCGGCTCGATCAGCTGCATGAGATCCTTGTCCGAACTGACGATCGTCACCGTCCAGCCCTGCGCCAGCGCGGCCTTGGCATAGCTGGCGATCAGATCGTCGGCCTCCCATCCCGCTTCCTCGATGCACGGCAGCGAAAAGGCGCGCGTGGCGTCGCGGATCATCGGGAATTGCGGGACCAGATCCTCGGGCGGGGGTGGGCGATTCGCCTTGTACTGATCGTACAGGTCGTTGCGGAAGGTCTGGCTCGACTTGTCGAGGATGACGGCCATATGCGTCGGGCCATCCGCCTTGTGCACCTCGTCCGCCAGCTTCCACAGCATGGTGGTATAGCCATAGACGGCGCCCACGGGCTCGCCATGCTTGTTGGTGAGCGGCGGGAGGCGGTGATACGCACGGAAAATATAGCCCGAGCCGTCGACCAGATAGAGATGATTGGCCATGGTGTGACGGGCTTAGCAGCGCCGGTTCGGCCCGTCACCCCGCGCGTGCGACGCCGACGCGGTTTCGCGCGGGACGGAGTCAGGGCTGGTGGTTCGCCACGATCGCGCTGGCCACGGCCTGCATCAGCAATTGCCGCTCGCGCACCGGGCGCGGGGTGTCGCCGATCATCACGGCCAGTGCATAGGACCGGCCATCGGGCGCGGTCAGGATGCCGACATCGTTGAACCCAGCGGTGCGGCGGCCCAGATCCTGCCCGGTCCCGGTCTTGTGGGCATAATCCCAGCCTGCGGGCACGGCACCGCGCACCCGCGCCTTGCCGGTCTTCGCGCCCGCCATCGTGCGCAGCAGCCAGTCGGTCGAGGTCGGCGACAGCAATTCGCCGCGCTTGAGCCGCCCCAGCGCGCTGGCGATCGCCTCGGGCGCGGCGCCGTCGGGCGGGTCCTTGACATAGGATTGGTACGCCGCCTGGCGCACCGCGGGCGACAGCCGCGCGCGTGCCTGGGCAAAGGCGTTGCCCATCGAATATTCGGGCTTCCATTCCAGCCCGGCGGTGCCCGCCTGGAGCAGCTTCTCGCCCGGGCCGAAGCGGATCGCGCCCAATCCCTTGCGCGCGATGAAATCGCGCACCGCCTGCGGGCCACCGACCAGCCGGAGCAGCTTGTCGTTGCAGGTATTGTCGCTCATCTGCATCGCCCGGCGCACGATCTCGCCGACCGTGGCGGTATAGCCCGTATCGCCTTTGACCAGCGACGCGACCGGTTGGTGGAACAGCGTGAAATCGGACTTGGTGATGGTCAGCGGATCGTCGAGCCGGATCTTGCCGCGATCGACGGCGTCGAGCACGGTCATCGACACCCACAGCTTGCTCACGCTCTGCTGCGGCATCCGGCGCTGGGCATTGGCGGTTGCGATCCAGCCGCTCTCGACGCTGGTCACCGCGATCCCGGCGACGCCGTCGAAATTGCGGATCAGCCCGTCGAGCTGGTTGACCAGCGAGCGCGGGGCGGGGGGCACTGGGCGGGGCGCGGGCACCGGCGCGCTGGGGAAGGGCATGGTGACGCTATAGCTGGGCGCGGGCAGATAAGCGGCGAGCGCTGCATCCTCATGCACCGCACAGCCCATCAGCATCGCCGGGCCAAGCCCCGCGAGGGTCAATGCCCTTTCGACGTTCGAGAAACCCTCGAAATGCTTCACCAACGCAACCCTTTGCCCACACGCCATAATGCGGTGTTCGCACGCGCAGCGACAGCCTGTCGCGCACGCAATGCGACGAACATGGCATGCATAGCGACGAAACGTGAAGGAACTGGAAACAAAACCGCCAAAACCGATCCATCGGCCCCGTTTCAGGGGACCAGGATGGTGTCCACCGGCTCGGCCAGCGTCTCGGGATAATCGAGCGTGTAGTGCAGCCCCCGGCTTTCCTTCCGGTGCAGCGCAGATCGCACGATCAAATCGGCGCTCTCCAGCAGGTTGCGCAGCTCGATCAAATCGGGGGTGACGCGGAAATGCCCGTAATAATCGTTCACTTCGTCGCGCAGCATCGCGATGCGGTGCGCCGCGCGCTCGAGCCGCTTGGTCGAGCGGACGATCCCGACATAATTCCACATGAACCGGCGGATCTCGGTCCAGTTCTGCTTGATCACGACTTCCTCGTCCGAATCGGTGACGCGGCTTTCGTCCCATGCGCGGATCGGCGGGGGAGGGGGCAGGGTGTCCCAATGCGCGGCGATATGGTCAGCCACCGCTTCGCCGAACACGAAGCATTCGAGCAGCGAGTTCGACGCGAGGCGATTGGCGCCGTGCAGCCCCGACTGGGTGCATTCGCCCGCCGCATAGAGCGCGGGCAGGTCGGTGCGCCCGTCGCGGTCGATCACGATCCCGCCACAGGTATAATGTTGCGCCGGCACCACCGGGATCGGCTCGCGGGTCATGTCGATGTCGAGGTCGAGCAGCCGGGCATGGATCGTCGGGAAATGCTCGCGCACGAATTCGGGCGGCATATGGCTGATGTCGAGATGGACATAGTCGAGCCCCAGCCGCTTGATCTCATGGTCGATCGCGCGCGCGACCACGTCGCGCGGCGCCAGTTCGGCGCGCGGGTCGACATCGGGCATGAAGCGGTGGCCGGCCCTCGGAATCTTCAGATGCCCGCCCTCGCCCCGCACCGCCTCGGTGATCAGGAAATTCTTGACCTCGAGATTGTAGAGGCAGGTCGGGTGGAACTGCATCATCTCCATGTTCGAGATGCGGCATCCCGCCCGCCACGCCATCGCGATGCCGTCGCCGGTCGCCCCCTTGGGCGCCGTGGAGAAGAGATAGGTCCGCCCCGCCCCGCCGGTCGCCAGCACGGTGGCGTTGGCGGTGAACAGTTCGACGCGGTTGGTCGCGCGGTTGAACGCATAGACGCCCCACACATGCCCCGCGCCCGAATAGCGCATCTCGTGGCGGCTCGTGGCAAGGTCGATCACCACCATGTCGGGGACGAGCGTGATATTGGGATTGGCGCGCGCGGCCTTGAGCAGCGCCTCCTGCACCGCCATGCCCGTCGCATCGTCGACATGGACGATCCGGCGATGGCTGTGCCCGCCTTCGCGCGTCAGGTGGAGCGCATTGCCGTCGGTGTTGAACGGCACCCCCAGCTTGGTGAGGCGCTGAATGGCGACGGGGGCGTTCTCCACCACCATCTCGACGGTGGCGCGGTCGTTGAGCCCCGCGCCCGCGATCATCGTATCCTCGATATGGCTCTCGAACGTGTCGCCGGGCTCGAGCACCGCGGCGATCCCGCCCTGTGCCCATGCCGTCGATCCTTCGTTGAGCGCGCCCTTCGCGATCACCGTCACCTTGAACCGCGCCGCAAGGTTTAGCGCTGCGGTCAGCCCCGCCGCGCCCGATCCGATGACAAGCACGTCGCTGCTATGCGGTGCGTCGGTAATGCCCCTATCCATGGAGCGGGTATAAAGGCGTTGCGGCGCCCCCGCGCAATCCCGCGCGGCTATTTTGCCGCCATGCTGCGGGTTCGCCGCGCTTTTTTTGCGTGTGGCGGCCGTCGCGGCTAGGGAATGCGCTGCAACGGAGGCGATGAAATGGTATTTGCATGGAGGCGCGCGGTGGCGGCGCTGCTCGGGCTCGCGGCGCTATTGGCGTGGAGCCCGGCGGTTGCCGCGGCACCGCGCTGCACGATCGGCACGCCGGGCGCGACGCAGCGGATAGCGATAGGCGATAGCGGTCGGAGCGTGCTGCTCCATCTCCCGGCGCGCTTCGATGCGCGCCGCCCGGTGCCCGCGCTGTTCCTGTTCCACGGCAGCACCGATCGCGGGCAGGGCATAATCGACCAGACCAGGATGACCGCCACCGCCGACGCGCACGGCTTCCTGGTGGTCGCCCCCGATGGCGGCATCCCGGCGGAGCGCGGCTTTGTGTGGAACATCCCCGGCGTGCCGACGGTGACAGGCAAGGTGCCGGGGCCGGGCGATGCCGATGACGTCGCGTTCGTGAAGCGCACGATCGACTGGCTGGTCGCGCAGGGCTGTGCCGACCGCACGCGCGTCTATGCCAGCGGACATTCGGGCGGCGGGCGCTTCACCTCCTGGCTCGGCTGCGTCGCGGCGGACCGTTTCGCCGCGATCGCGCCCAATGTCGGCCTGCGCGCCGGCAACCCGCTCAAGGACGTGCGGCTGCCCGACCCGGCGACCTGCACGCCGTCGCGCCCCGTTCCGGTGATGGCGTTCGCAGGGGACGCCGATACCACCAACCCCGTGCAGGGCGGCGGCGCTGGCTATTGGCAATACACGATGCACAGCGCGCTGGCCCGCTGGGCGGATATCGACGGCTGTCGTGAGGGCCCGATCGCGCGCGAAGTCGCACCGGGCGTGGCGGAGACCCGCTTCACGAAATGCCGGGGCGGCGCCGAGGTGGCCGGGCGCGTGACCAAGGGCGCGGGCCATGTCTGGGTGGCGGACAACGAAGCGATGTGGAGCTTCTTAGCGCAGCATCGACGTTAACGCCGCATCCCACCCCTACCGTCACCCCGGGCTCGACCCGGGGCCCCGCTTTTTTTTCCGCACCGTGCGTCGTTAGCGGGGCCCCGGGTCAAGCCCGGGGTGACGAGGATAAGAAAGCGCGGGGCCTATCGATCGCGCGCGCCTACGCCGCCCGCGTCAAATTCAGGAACACATCCTCCAGGTCGGCCTCGCGCGTGCTGACATCGACGATGCCCAGCCCCGCCGCCTGCACCGCGCCCAGCACTTCGCCGGCATTCGCCTGGTCCTTGCGATAGGTGATGACCAAAGTCCGCTCGCCCTTCAGCTCGATCTTCTGGAAGCACGCATTGTCGGGCACCGCGGCGATGTCGCAGTCGACGGTCACTTCGACCACCTTTTCCTGCGCCATCCCCACCAGCTCGCGCGTCGGCTTGTTCGCGATCAGCGTGCCGTGGTTGATGATCGCGATCCGGTCGCACAGCGCCTCGGCCTCCTCCAGGTAATGCGTCGTCAGCACCACCGTCACGCCGCGCGCGTTCAGCTGCTGGACATAGGCCCAGAGCTGCTGGCGCAGTTCGACATCGACGCCCGCGGTCGGCTCGTCGAGCACCAGCACCGGCGGGGCATGGACCATCGCCTTGGCCACCATCAGCCGCCGTTTCATCCCGCCCGACAGCGTCCGGGCATAGGCATTGGCCTTGTCCTCCAGATGCACCGCGCGCAGCAGCTCCATCGAACGCCGCTCGCCCTTGGGGATGCCGTACAGCCCGGCCTGGATCTCCAGCGCCTCGAGCGGCGAGAAAAACGGGTCGAACAAAATCTCCTGGTTGACGATGCCGATGCTCGCCTTGGCGTTGCGCGGGTGCGCATCAATGTCGAAGCCCCAGATCGTCGCGCTGCCGCTGGTCTTGTTCACCAGCCCCGCCAGGATGTTGATCAGCGTCGACTTGCCAGCGCCGTTCGGCCCGAGCAGCCCGAAAATCTGCCCGCGCGGCACGTCGAACGTCACGCCGTCCAGCGCGCGCTTGCCGCCCTGATAGGTCTTGCAGAGATTCTGGATCGCAATTGCCGCCTGAGTCATGCCGCCCGCATTAAGACGGTGCGCAGCTGATTGCGAGCCCCGTCCGGCTTTGCTACCGGGGAAGCATGATCGCCCCGCCCGAAACCATCCGCACGTCCCATGCCCGCGTGTCCTGCGACGGCAGCGGACCCGGCGTCCCCGCCGCGCTCGGCCATCCGCGCGTGTTCCTCCAGATCGACGAGCATGGCTATGTCGACTGCGGCTATTGCGACCGCCGCTTCGTGCTGATCGGCGGCCCCGCCGACGGCGCGGACCAGTCGCAGTTGCCCGACCATCCGGCTGGCGCCAGCGTCTGATGCCCGGCTCCGCTGTGGAAGCCTTGGCGCAGAAGCTTAAAGAGGCCCACGCAGCGGCGCCCGAGGGACGCAAGGTGGCGAGCATTTACATGTTCGGCCTCGCCAATGCCTCCGCGCTACGAGGCGTAAGCAAGCATGACGTCGCTGAACGCGCTGGCCTGTCGCGGTCTTACGGTACAGATCTCGCTACTGCTGTTGTGTTGTCCGAGTATGTGACGATCACGAAGCCGCTAGCCTAAGCGCCTCGGCCTCCTATATCGGAGGGATGAGCCTTCCTTCCGATCCGCGCGCGTTCCTGTATCGCGACAGCTTCGACCCTGAAACCGCCACTCGCCTGACCGCCGAAGCGCTGGCCGGCGCCGACGATGGCGAGCTGTACCTGCAATATCGCAAGACCGAGGCATTCGGCTTCGACGATGGCCGGCTCAAGACCGCGTCGTTCGATACCCAGTCGGGCTTCGGCCTGCGTGCCGTCTCGGGCGAGACCACTGCCTTCGCGCATGCCAACGAGATCAGCGCCCCGGCGATCCGCCGCGCGGGCGAGACGATGGCGCTGATCGACGCATCGACCGCCGCCAAGGCGCCCCCGCCCCAGGGCAATAACCGCCATCTCTACACCGATGCCGATCCGCTCGACCTGGTCCCCTTCGCCGACAAGGTGAATCTGTGCCAGACGATCGACGCCGCCGCCCGCGCCCGCGATCCCCGCGTCGTCCAGGTGTCGGTCGGGCTTACCGGCCAGTGGAGCGTCATCGAAGTCGTCCGCGCCGATGGCTTCATCGCCACCGATATCCGCCCGCTGGTCCGGCTCAACGTGTCGGTGGTGGTCGAGGCGAACGGGCGGCGCGAGACGGGCAGCTTCGGCACCGGCGGGCGCACGCTCTACGACCGGCTGCTCGAACCCGCGACGTGGAACCGCGCGATCGACGAGGCGCTGGCCCAGGCTTTGGTCAACCTCGACGCCGAGGACGCCCCCGCCGGCGACATGACGGTGCTGTGTGGCCCCGGCTGGCCCGGCGTGCTGCTCCACGAGGCGATCGGCCATGGGCTCGAGGGCGATTTCAACCGCAAGGGCACCAGTGCCTTTTCGGGCCGCATCGGCGAGCGCGTCGCGGCGCCGGGCGTCACCGTGGTCGACGACGGATCGATCCACGATCGCCGCGGCTCGCTGTCGATCGACGATGAGGGCACGCCGACGCGCGAAACTGTGCTGATCGAGGACGGCATCCTCAAGGGCTATATGCAGGACCGGCTCAATGCCCGGCTGATGGGGGTCGAGCCCACCGGCAATGGCCGCCGCGAATCGTTCGAACATGCGCCGATGCCGCGCATGACCAACACCTTCATGAAGGGCGGCAGCGACGATCCCGCCGAGTTGCTGAGCCGCGTCAAAAAGGGCATCTTCGCCAAGAGCTTCGGCGGCGGTCAGGTCGATATCGTCTCGGGCAAGTTCGTGTTTTCGTGCACCGAGGCCTATCGCATCGAGAATGGCAAGCTGGGCCGCCCGATCAAGGGCGCGACGCTGATCGGCGACGGCCCCTCGGTGCTGACCCGCGTGACGGGCATCGGCAACGACTTCGCGCTCGACGAAGGCATCGGCATGTGCGGCAAGGGCGGGCAGAGCGTGCCGGCGGGGGTTGGTCAGCCGACCTTGCTGGTCGACCGGCTGACCGTGGGCGGGACGGCGGCGTAGTCAGCCGCTTCCGGTAAGCACGTCGATTGCCCCCAGAATGCGGAACCGCTCCGACGCAAGCGAATCGACGCGAGCCCCCAACGCCGAGGTACGAACGGCTGAGGCGAATTCGGTCATCAGCACCATCGGCATCCCGTTGACTCGGAATTCGGGATGCAGACGGGGCGTGGTCGGAGCGCTACCTCCGGGGGCGGCGAGCGGGATGACGAAACGGGTGCCGATCGTGGCGAAGCCGTCGTCCTGACAATCCACGACCAGATCGCCGCTCGCGAGCCTGTACACGTCGAATTGCGGCATCAGAAAAGGCGATGGTGCTCAAGCGGCAGGTCGTTCTCCTCCACCCACCGATTATGTTCCTCCGCCCACGCGCGATTCTCCTCCGCCCAGCGGCGGTCACGTTCCTTCTTCGCGGCCTCGCGTAGCGCGGCCTCGCAAATCTGCGAAAGGTTAAGCCCCGCCTCGCGGGCAGCGGCGACCACGCCGGTATCCAGCGAGAGGTTGACGGCTTTGCGCTTGCCCGAGGCGAGGGGGTCATGCTTCATGCGCACACGCTATGCGCATGCTCCGTGCGCGTCAACGAAGGGACCGGCCATGGCACTCGTCGAACTCGGCCGTTTCGACCGGCAGGAAGCTTTTTTCGTCCAGGCGCGGCTGGAGGCGGAGGAAATCCTGTCCTTCGTGTTCGACGCGGGAACGAGCATCGCCGACGGCAGTTATTTCCTCATCCCGGTCCGTGTGATGGTCGACGACGAGGATTTCGCCGCCGCCCGCGCGATCGTCGATAATCCGGCGTCGGGAATCGTGCCTGATTTTTGAGCACGCTTTCGCATCTGCACAAAAATTTATCGCGCGGTAACATTTGATTGCGACGCGCAGCGCTGAAATCGCGCGATTCCTTCTTTGGCACGCCCCTTGCTGCATTGCTCCTTGGGAAAACCGCCAAAAGGGGGCGAAATGAAGCTCATCATCGCCATCATCAAACCGTTCAAGCTGGACGAAGTGCGCGAAGCACTCACCGGCGTGGGCGTTACCGGAATGACCGTTACCGAGGTCAAGGGGTTCGGCCGCCAGAAGGGCCAGACCGAAATCTATCGCGGTGCCGAATACAGCACCAACATGGTGCCCAAGATCAAGATCGAGGTCGCCTGCGGCAGCGACATTTCGGACAAGGTCGTCGAGGCGATCCAGGCAGCCGCCAGCACCGGGGCAATCGGTGACGGCAAGATTTTCGTTCTCGACGTGGGCCAGGCGGTGCGCATCCGCACCGGCGAAACCGACGAGACGGCGCTCTGATGAAGGGGGTATCGATGAAGCATGGAATGAAATTGGCGGCGGCCGCGGGGCTCGCTGCCTTTGCGGCGCTGCCCGCCTGGGCACAGGACGCCGCGGCACCCGCCGCCGCAGTCGTGCCCGACGCCAGCATGGTCAACAAGGGCGATGTCAGCTGGATGCTGATCTCGTCGGCGCTCGTCCTGATGATGTCGGTCCCCGGCCTCGCGCTGTTCTATGGCGGCCTGGTCCGTACCAAGAACATGCTGTCGGTGCTGATGCAGGTGCTGACGATCGTCTGCGTCGCCTCGCTCGTCTGGGTCTGCTGGGGCTATTCGATGGCCTTTACCAGCGGCGGTTCGATGAACGCCTATGTTGGCGGCTTCTCCAAGCTGTTCCTGAAGGGCGTCGACGGCAGCACCTTCGCCGCGACCTTCTCCAACGGCGTCTATCTGCCCGAATATGTCTTCGTGATCTTCCAGATGACCTTTGCGTGCATCACGCCCGCGCTGATCGTCGGCGCGTTCGCGGAGCGGGTGAAGTTCACGCCGCTGATCCTGTTCGTCGTCGCCTGGCTTACCATCGTCTATTTCCCGATGGCGCACATGGTGTGGTACTGGGCGGGCCCGGACTTCCTGCCGTCGGCGCCGGGTGATTTCGGCCTGCTCTGGGGCATGGGCGCGCTCGACTTCGCGGGTGGCACCGTGGTTCACATCAACGCCGGTATCGCCGGTCTGGTCGGCTGCCTCGTGATCGGCAAGCGCATCGGCTACAAGACCGAGCCGATGGCGCCGCACTCGCTGACCATGACGATGATCGGCGCCTCGCTGCTGTGGGTCGGCTGGTTCGGCTTCAACGCGGGCTCCAACCTCGAAGCCAATGGCATTGCGGGCGTCGCGTTCATCAACACCTTCGTCGCGACTGCGGCGGCGGGCGTTGCCTGGGCCGTGATCGAGCAGATCGTCCATGGCAAGCCGTCGCTGCTGGGCGCAGCCTCGGGTGTCGTCGCCGGCCTCGTCGCGATCACGCCGGCTGCGGGCTTCGCCGCACCGATGACCTCGATCGTCCTTGGCGCAGTCGCCTCGCTCGTCTGCTTCTTCTTCGTCACCACGGTGAAGAACAAGCTGAAATATGATGACTCGCTCGATGTGTTCGGCGTCCACTGCGTCGGCGGGATCATCGGCGCGATCGGCACCGGCATCGTCGCCGCGCCGTCGCTGGGGGGCCAGGGCTATTTCGACTATACCGTCATGCCCGCCGCCTTCCATCCGGAAGCCTATGACATCGCCGCACAGGTCATCACCCAGCTGAAGGCAGTCGCCGTCACGCTGGTCTGGTCGGGCGGTGTTTCGGCGATCCTGTTCCTGGTCCTCAAATACACCATTGGCCTGCGTCCCAGCGCCGAAGTCGAAGTCGAAGGGCTCGACATCAACGCGCATGGCGAGCGTGCCTATAACTATTGACGAAATCGGGCGCCGCCGGCTCGGCTGAGCGGCGCCCCACCGACGTTCCTCCTGCGGACGACTTGGGCCGGTGGTTTCGACCATCGGCCCATTTTTTATGGCCGTCAGCGCATCGGCAAGTCGATCTTCACCGCATGCGTCTCGATCGGCACCATCAGCATCGCGAGCGTGACCGCCGCTCCCGCCAGCGCGAACCATCGGCTCCCGCGCCGAAACTCGCGCCAGGACGCGATGCCGCAATACAGCATCCCAGCCAGCATCACCCAGAACGATGCGTTCATTTGAGACCCTCGCGCAGGAAATCGGCGCAACGCTCGCCGATCATGATGCTCGGGGCATTGGTATTGCCCCCCACCAGCCGGGGCATGACCGAGGCGTCGGCCACGTACAATCCCTCCACCCCGCGCACGCGCAGCCGGGGATCGCATACCGCCTCCGCGTCCGATCCCATCCGCGCCGTTCCCACCGGATGATAGACCGTGTCCGCCCGCGCGCGGATCAGCCGTTCGAGCGCGACATCGTCGGCCAGGTCGATCGGATAGCGGTCGCGGCCCTTATAGTCCGCCAGCGGCGGCGTCTCCAGGATGCGGTACATCGCACGCACCCCGGCCTTGAGCACGTCCATGTCGCGCGGCGCCGACAGGAATTGCGGGTCGATCAACGGCGCCACCATCGGATCGCGCGATTGCAGCCGCACCGTGCCCCGGCTCTCGGGCCGCAGCACACAGGCATGGCAGCTATAGCCATGGCCCTTCACATCGGCGCGGCCATGGTCGTCGACGATCGCGATCAGGAAATGGAGCTGCACGTCGGGCCGGTCCCCCGCCAAAGCCGTGCGCAGGAACCCGCCTGCCTCGGCATAGGGCGAGGTCATCGCCCCGCGCCGCGTCACCAGCCATTTAGCGATCGACCCCAGCGACTTGAGCGTGCCCGCAGGCGACTTGCCGAGGAAGAAGCTGCCCGCCGTCTCGAACGCCGCGGTATAGTCGATATGGTCCTGGAGCCCCGCGCCCACGGCGTCGCGTGCCACGCGCACCGGCACGCCCATCTCGCGCAGATGCGCGCCCGGCCCGATCCCCGACAGCATCAGCATCTGCGGCGTCTGGAACGCACCCGCCGCGAGCACGACCGCGCGGCGCGCGCGGATCTCGCGCGATTGCCCGCCCCGGCGATAGGCGACGCCCCATGCCCGGTCGCCTTCGAACAGGATGCGCTCGACCATCGCGTCGCACAGGATCGACACGTTCGGGCGCCGCCGCGCCGGGTCGAGATAGGCGCGCGCCGCGGTCCAACGCTCGCCGCGCCGCTGCGTCACCTGATACAGCCCGAGGCCATCCTGCCGCGCGCCGTTGAAATCGGGGTTCTCGGGAATTTGCAGCGCCGCCCCCGCCGCGATGAACGCGCGGCTGCCCGGATGGGCATCGTGCTGGTCGCTGACCCAGAGCGGGCCGTCCTCGCCATGCCAGTCGTCGGCACCGCGCACATTATGCTCGGCGCGCCGGAACACCGGCAGCACCTCGTCCCAGCCCCATCCGGCACAGCCCAGATCGCGCCACTCGTCATAATCCGCCGGGTTGCCCCGGATATAGAGCATCGCGTTGATCGCGCTCGATCCGCCCAGCCCGCGCCCGCGCGGCTGGTATCCGCGGCGCCCATTCAGCCCGGGCTGCGGCACGGTCTCGAACGCCCAGTTGGTCTTGGCGCTCTGGAACGGCATCATCCCCGGCATGATCGTCTTGATGCCCGTGTTGCGCCCCCCGGCCTCCAGCACCGCGACGGTGAACTTCCCGCCTTCGCTCAGCCGGCCTGCGACGGCGCTCCCGCCCGATCCTGCGCCGATGACGACGATGTCGGCTTCTTCCATGGCCTCTCCCCCTCGCTCTGCCGCGCGTTCCAGCGGGCCTTGATCGTCTCGGACGTGTCGCGGCTGCCGTCATGGCTCCACCCCGGCGGCCGGATCATATAGTTCAGGCGCGCCCGCCAGTCGGGCGCCCCGCGCAGGTCGCGCGCGATGCCGACCCATTCGTGCGTTGCGGCCCACACTATGTTGAAGCTGCCCAGATCCTTGACGATGCCATAGCGCGGCCGCTCGTCGTCGCGCTCGGGCGTGAAGGTCCCGAACCAGCGGTCCCACAGGATGAACACCCCGGCATAGTTGGTGTCGAGATAGCGCGGATTGGTCGCATGGTGGACGCGGTGGTGCGACGGCGTGTTCATCACCGCCTCGAACCAGCGCGGCATCCGCCCGATCGTCTCGGTATGGATCCAGAATTGATAGACGAGGTTCACCCCCGCGACGAAGAACACCATCGCCGGCGGAAAGCCGATCAGGAACAGCGGCAGCCGGAACAGGAAGTTCAGGCTGAAAAAGCTCGTCCAGCTCTGCCGCAGCGCAGTCGACAGATTATAATGCTGGCTCGAATGGTGGATGACATGGCTCGCCCAGAACCAGCGCACCCGATGCGCCGACCGGTGGAAAGCGTAATAAGCGAGGTCGTCGAGCACGAAGGCGATAACGAACCAAACCCAGCCCCAGCCGATGTCGAAGAGCCGAAACTGCCACACCCAGCCGGCAATCGCGAACACCATGCCCCCCGCGACCAGCCCCGCGACGGTGCTCCCCAGCCCGAGCATCAGCGAGGTCAGCGTATCGCGCGGGCAATAGCGCCGCCGGTCCTTCGCACGCGCGACCAGCATCTCGGCCAGCACCAGCGCGACAAAGGCGGGTATCGCAAGCGTGACGGGGTCGGGCAGCATCGCATCGCTTGCTTACCGCAATGTCAGTAAGCATGTCACGCCGCGCCGCAGCATGGCCAATGGGTCGCGTCATACCGAACAAAAACCGTTCGTGCTGAGCTTGTCGAAGCACAGTGAGACCCAATGCCCTTCGACAAGCTCAGGGCGAACGGTGGCGATGGATCGAGCTGATGTCATCCGACCCTAAAGCGCAGCAACCCCCGCCAGCAGCACCCGCCCAAACCCGCGCTCGCCGCTGTCGACCACCAGCCCTTTCGGCGTCACCTCCCGCGCGAAATCCCCGGGCAGCCGCCGCGCCGCGACCTGCGCACCGTGCAGCTTGAGCAGCGCAACACTGCCATCCGCGCCCCAAACCAGCGCAGCCCGCCCATCGCTGCCCACCACCGCGCGCACGCCGTCGAACCCAGACAGCATCGCCTCCGCCTCGGTCATCGCCGCGTCCTCGCCAGCGATTCCCCCGCCGCCCAGCCCCAACAGCCGCGCGATCAACGCCAGCCCCAGCACCGCCGCCAGCGACGCGCCGAGGACGGCGAGCGGGTTCATCCCCGGGCGGAAAGCTGGTCGAGCAGCGGGCGGAGTCCCGAAATATCATAGCCAGCGCCCGCCGCCTTGGCGGTCAGCGTATCGGGATCGCCGCCCTGGCTCGCCTGTGCCAGCGCCCACAAATTGCACGACCGCGTCCCCGATCGGCAAAAGGCCAGCACCGGGCCGCTCGCGCCGGTCAGCACCGCCGCCATCGCCTCGACCTGTTGCAACGAAAACCCCGCATGGGTGACCGGAATCGCCGCATAAGACAGCCCCGCCGCCTCCGCCGCCGCCTGCACTGCGGCGCCGCTCGGCTGGCCCATATCCTCGTCATCGGGGCGGTTGTTGACGATCGCTATAAACCCCGCCGCTGCCAGCGCCGCCACATCCTCGGGCGCGATCTGGGGGGCAACGCTGATGGTTTCGTCGATACGGCGCATTGCGGGCATTCTCCCAGGGGCGGGGCGGGTCATTCCGCCTCGCGGATCACGGTCAGGAACGCCGAACCATAGGCTTCCAGCTTGCGCGCGCCAACGCCCGAAATCTGGCCCAGCGCGGCCATGGTGTCGGGCCGCGCCAGCGCCATGTCGCGCAGCACCGAATCATGGAAGATCACATAGGGCGGCAGCCCGGTTTCCTGCGCGATCTCGCGGCGTTTGGCGCGCAGTGCCTCGAACAGCGGATGCCCGACCGGGTTCGCCCCGCCGCCGCCGCCAGCACCCGCAGCACCCCTCCGCCCGCGCCGCTCGCGCTTGGGCGGCAGCACCAGCTTGACGTCCGCGGCGCCCTTCAGGATCGGCTTGGCGCCGGGGCCGAATTCCAGCCCGCCATGCTCGTTGGCGCGCAGCGCGTCGCGCAGCAGCAGCGCGCGCGCGACCGGCTTGATCAGCGCCGCTTCCTCACCCGACACAATCCCGAACACCGACAGCGCCTCATGCCCGTTGGTCATGCTGCGCTCGGTCGACTGGCCGAGCAATATGCTCTCGATATAGCCCGCGCCAAAGCTCATGCCGGTGCGGAACACGGCCGACAGGAATTTCTGCGCGACGACACTGGCATCGACGGCGGCGGGGGGCGAGAGGCAGTTGTCGCAATTGCCGCAGGTCTCGGGCGCGTCCTCGCCGAAATGGCGCAGCAGGATGCGGCGGCGGCATCCGGCGGTCTCGACCAGCGCGCCCAAGGCGGCCAACCGCGTCCGCTCGCCCGGCTGGCGCGCCGGCTCGACTTCGCCGATCCGCTGGCGCGCGCGCGCGAAATCGTCGGCGCCCCAGAACAGATGCGCCACCGCCGGATCGCCATCGCGCCCGGCGCGCCCGGTTTCCTGATAATAGGCCTCGATCGACTTGGGCAGCCCGGCATGCGCGACGAAGCGGACATCGGGCTTGTCGATCCCCATCCCGAACGCGATCGTCGCGACGATCACCATGTCCTCGGAGGCGACGAACGCCGCCTGGTTGCGGCGGCGCACCTGCGGGTCGAGCCCGGCATGATAGGGCAGCACCCGCCGCCCGCCCGCCGCCAGCGTCGCCGCCAGCTTGTCCACCCCCGCGCGGCTCTGCGCATAGACGATCCCCGGCCCCGGCTGCTCGGCGAGCAGGTCCTGGATCTGGCGCGTGGTGTTTTCGCGCGGGGCGATCGCATAGCGGATATTGGGCCGGTCGAACCCCGCGACGATCATCCCGTCCTGCGGGATGCCGAGCTGTTCGGCGATGTCGGCGCGGGTATGCGCATCGGCGGTCGCGGTCAGCGCCAGCCGGGGAACGCCTTCGAATCGATCGAGCAACGGGCGCAGCAGGCGATAGTCGGGGCGGAAATCATGCCCCCATTCGGACACGCAATGCGCCTCGTCGATCGCGAACAGGCTCAGCCTGGCCTGCTCCAGCAACCGCCGGAAGCTCTCGTTCGACGCCCGCTCCGGCGCGACATAGAGCAGGTCCAGCTCCCCCGCCCGGAACCGCGCGATCGTCTCGTCGCGATTCTCGTCGGCGCTGGTCAGCGTCGCGGCGCGGATGCCCACCGCCTCGGCCGCGCGGAGCTGGTCGTGCATCAGCGCGATCAGCGGCGACACGACGACGCACGTCCCCTCCAGCGCGAGGCTGGGCACCTGATAGCACAGCGACTTGCCCGCACCCGTCGGCATCACCGCCAGCGTATTGGCCCCCGCCATCACCCGTGCGATCACCTGCGGCTGGACCCCGCGAAAGTCGGGAAAGCCAAAGGTCTTGCGGAGAATGTCGCGGGGGTCCTGCACGGCGCCCCTATCCCCCGCACGGGCGCTGGCGGCAAGGGCCTGTCCACAGCCTTGCGCCAGACCGGGGCACGCGGGCCTTGCCTCGTGCCCCCCTGATCCGCCAAAGCGCACCCTACATGACCGTGCGCGTGGAAATGGGGAACGATGCCGGGGGCAGCCCGGTGTCGATGGATCTCGAAGAGCTGCTCGCCACCCGCTTGCTCGTCCAGGGCAATTCGGGCTCGGGAAAGTCGCACCTGCTGCGCCGCCTGCTCGAACAATCGGCGGGGCAGGTGCAACAGGTCGTGATCGATCCCGAGGGCGATTTCGTCACCCTGGGCGATCGCTACGGCCATATCGCGATCGAGGCGGCGGACCATAGCGAGCGCGACGTCGCGCGCTTCGCCAGCCGCATCCGCGAACATCGCGCCTCGGTGGTGCTCAGCCTGGAGGGGCTGGAGGCCGAGGGGCAGATGAAATGCGCCGCCGCCTTCCTCTCCGCGCTGTTCGATGCCCCGCGCGAACATTGGTATCCGGCGCTGGTCGTGGTCGACGAGGCCCAGCTTTTCGCGCCCGCAGGCGGCGGCGAAGTCGCCGAGGACGTCCGCCGCGCGTCGCTGGGCGCGATGACCAACCTGATGTGCCGGGGGCGCAAGCGCGGGCTGGCGGGCGTGATCGCGACGCAGCGGCTGGCGAAGCTCGCCAAAAACGTCGCGGCAGAGGCGTCCAACTTCCTGATGGGGCGCACCTTTCTCGACATCGACATGGCGCGCGCCGCCGACCTGCTCGGCATGGAGCGCCGCCAGGCCGAGGCGATCCGCGACCTCGAACGCGGCAGCTTCTTGGCACTCGGCCCCGCCGTGTCGCGCCGCCCGGTCGCGATCCGCATCGGCGCGGTCCAGACCAGCGCGCGCAGCGGCAGCCCCAAGCTCACCCCGCTGCCCGAAGCGCCGAGCGAGGACATGAAGGACCTGCTCCTCGCCCCCGCCGAGCCGAGCTGGACCCCACCCGCGCCGACCCCCGCGCCCGCCGCCGTCCCCGCCGAGCGGCTGATCGACGCGCTCGCCCGCTCGGCCCCCGCGCCGACCGAGACGACCCCCGATGTCGAGCCCGAAGAGGCCGCCGCGCGGATCGCCGACGTACTGCGCGACATCGTCACCGATCCCGATTCGGGGCTGCGCTCGCCCTCGGTCCTCTATCAGGATTTCCTCGTCCGCTGCCGCATGGTCGGGCTGGCGCGGCCCCAGCTCGATTTGTCGGGCTTCGTCCGGCGGCTGTCGGCGGCGCGCGCGGGCATCCATGGCGATCCCGACGACGATTGGGCACAGGCGCTGGAGGCGGCGCGCGCGCTCCCCGACGATATGCTCGGCCCGTTCCTGCTGGTCGCAAAGGCCGCGCGCGAGGGGCTGCCCTGTCCCAGCGATACCGAAATCGCGGCAACCTATGGCACCAGCTCGCTGGGCCGCGTCCGCCGCCTGATGACCTATATCGAAAGCCGCGAGCTGTTCGTGACGCGCACCGATCTGTCGGGCAAACGCTCGATCACGATCCCCCGGCTGGGCTGGACGACCCAGCCGGCGGAGGTTGGGTGAGACATGATGGCCATAATAACCCGTTCGTGCTGAGCGTGTCGAAGCACGGTGAGGCGCACTGCCCGCTTCGACGCCACCTGCTGCGCCGCTGGATGGAGCAAAGCGCCGTCACCAGACACTCGCTGTAGAGCTATAAAAGCCGCGTGTCGGCACGCGCACACGCAGCATTCCAATCCTCCCCCGCCAAGGGGAGGATCACGAAACGATAAATTCCGCCCAATAGTGGACGAAGGTTGGGTCAGTTATAGCGGCAGGCATGGAGAGCGCGGTGCAAACCCAAATCGTAATCATTCCTGCCGATAGAATTGTTGACTGGGAGTCCTTCCACGACGTGTTCGATGAGGCTTTGGGGTTTCCCGGATACTACGGTCGCAACATGAATGCGTGGATCGACTGCCTCACCAATGCGGATGACGCCGAGAGCGGGATGGTTGCCAATCCGGTTGCGCGCGGCGACCTGCTCACCCTCTCACTCGTAGATACGGCAGAGTTTAAGCGACGCTGTCCCGAGCAGTTTGATGCACTGATCGATTGCACTGCCTTTGTGAATTATCGACGGCGGGAAGTGGGCGACGGCCCCCTCCTCGCCCTCCTCATTGACGGCAATTTCGCCTAGGAGCGAATGTCCGCCTCCCACCAAAGTC
This sequence comes from Sphingomonas hengshuiensis, assembly GCF_000935025.1. NCBI lineage: Bacteria > Pseudomonadati > Pseudomonadota > Alphaproteobacteria > Sphingomonadales > Sphingomonadaceae > Sphingomonas > Sphingomonas hengshuiensis. The sequence goes on along the minus strand of NZ_CP010836.1, from coordinate 4,426,793 downwards.
ATCCGCGCAGCCCTCACCCCGAAGCAATCGCCACTGGCCCCCGCTACCCAAACCCCGCCACCATCAGCCCCAGCGCCGCCGTAGCGGGCACTTCGGGCTCCGGCCCCAGCCGCCCGTCCAGTGCCAGCGTCGCCAGCCCATGCACGGTCGCCCAGCAGGTGACGGCTCCGATCTCCGCCGCTTCCGGCAGCACGTCGCGCATCCGCCGCGCGAGTACGCCAAAGGCGCTGTCGCCGCCGGGCGGCGGCCCCGATCCCGGGCCTGCGAACATCAGCCGGAACAGCGCAGGCCGCGCCAACGCGAAGCGGACATAGGCCATGCCTTGCCCCATCAGCGCTGCGCGCGGATCGTCGACGGCGTCCGCCGCCAGCAGTGCCGCACGCAGATCGTCGAACCCGCGCCCCGCTACTGCCGCGAGCAACGCCTCCTTGTCGACGAAGTGGCGATAGGGTGCCATCGCCGACACCCCCGCCGCGCGCGCCACCGATCGCAGGCTGAACTCGGCGCCTGAATCGAGCAGGTCGAGCGCCGCATCGATCAGCCGATCGGACAGGGCGCTGCGGGGAGACGAAATTTCCACTGTTTACACCGTACGCAATCCGAGTATGTTTACACCATACACAGCGGAGTCGAGCCCATGCAACCGGTCCAGCGCACCACCGTCGATCTCTCTGCCTATCCCGATCTTTGCGTCATCGTCCTCGGCCTCCGCGTCCGGGGCCTGCGCGGCTTGCGCACGCTGTTCGGCATCGGCCCCGGTCTGGGCAATGTTCGCCACTTTCCGCCCGACGGGCTGCTCGCGCATGAAGGCGTGATGTGGGGCTGGCGCCATGTCGGGATGCGGCAATATTGGCGCGACCGCGAGAGCCTCCAGGCCTTTACCCGCAGCGCGCCGCACGCGAAATGGTGGAGCGACTTCCTCAAACGCTATAATAGCGCCGGTTTCTGGCACGAAACCTATTGCCGCTCGGGCGCGATGGAGGCGGTCTATGTCGATGTCGGGACGCCGATCGGCTTCGGCATCTTCGCGCCGCTGGTCGATCCGGTCGGCCCGCTCAAATCGATGAACGGCCGCCTCGCCGCCTCGCAGTCCAGCGGCTGAGCTCACATCCGGGCAAGCACTTCTCGCAGCCACGCCTCGGTCTCGCCGGCATGCGTCACCGGCAGCATGTGCCCGCCCTCGATCAGCGTCAGCACCGCGCCGGGGATCGCCGCGGCGGTCCGCTCACCCTGCACCGCGGGATCGAGTACCGCGTCGCCCCGGCCATATAGGATCGCCACCGGCATCGCGATCTCCGGATAGCGGGGCACCAGCGCGGCAATCTCGGCGGGCGTCTCGCGGATTTCGGCCGATCCGGCGAGATAGCTTTTGGGCCGCAGCGCCAGCGCGCCGCCGCCCCGCGTCGCGAAATCGGCGGGTACCGGGTCGGGCGCAAAGATCGCCGCCGCGGTGGCGAGCGCCTTCATCGATCCCATCGGCACCGCCAGCGTCCAGGCGACCAGCGGGCGCAGCGGCGGCGGCGCGAGCAGCCCGGCGAACACCGGCGGCACGCTGTCGACCGGCTGGGTCAGCGGCGCGACCAGCGCCAGCGCGCCGACCAGATCGGGCCGCGCGATCGCCAGCGCTAGCGCCACTGCGCCCCCCATCGAATGCCCGACGAGCAGCACTTTGCGCACCTCCAGTTGATCGAGCAGCGCGGCGATCATCTCGGCCTGCGCGACGATCCCCGGCTGGCGCCCGTCGACACTCGAATGCCCCCATCCGGGCCGGTCAATCAGGATCACGCGGTGGTCGCCCGCAATCCCGTCCGTCAGCGAATGCGAGAAATTGCGCATCTGCCCCATCAGCCCGTGGAGCATCACGATCGGCGGCCCGTCCAGCCCGCGCGGGCCCATGTCGACATAATGGAGCCGCCCCCCGGGCACCTCGGCGATGACGCCGTCGGCGGGCGCCAGCGTCTCGGCCTTGCGCGCGAGCACCGCCGACCATGTCGCCAGCCCGCCTGCCACCAGCCCCGCCAGTCCGAAGGGTATCAGCATGTGCGCATCCTCTTCCCGTTGTCTGCGCAACCTTATAGCGCTGGCGACGGTTGCCAAGGCAGGAGGATCGACGATGGCGGACGTGACGGACAATGCGGGCGAACAGCGCTTCGAACTGGTCGAGCAGGGCCATGTCGCCCATGCCGATTACGAGATCGACGGCGACGTCGTCGTCTTCACGCACACGATCGTCCCGCCCGCGCTTCGCGGCACCGGCGTCGGCAGCCGCCTGGTCGAAGGCGCACTGGCCCAGGTTCGCGCCAGCGGCCGCAAGGTCCGCCCGCTATGCAGCTTCGTCGCGCGCTACATCGCGCAGCACTCGGAATGGGCGGACCTGCGCGAAGGCTGATAGAGCGTTGGAGATTCGCTGAGGCGCATTTCCAAACAGGCTCTAGAAGGGGGATCGTTTCGGCGCCGGACGGGTTCACGCGATATTCAAGCCGCGGCTGTTAGCTGCGCCGTCCATCATTGGAGAATCCCCACGTGTTTGCACGTCCCCTCGCTTTGACTCTCGCGCTTGCCACGCCTGCGCTGGTCGCTGCCGCGCCTGCTGGCGACCTTGCCCAGGTGCAGCAGCACCTCCAGAGCGTGAGCACGATGACCGCCGGGTTCAGCCAGACCGACCGCAACGGGCGTGTCGTCACCGGTACGATGACGCTGAAACGCCCCGGCAAGATCCGCTTCCAGTATGAGAAGGGCGTGCCGCAGCTGATCGTCGCCGACGGCAACAGCCTGTATTTTATCGACTACCAGGTCCGCCAGGTCGACCGCTGGCCGATCGGCAACTCGCCGCTGGCAGTGCTGCTCAACCCCAAGCGCGACATCACCAAATATGCCAAGCTCCAGCCGACCGGCGATCCCGGCGTGGTGTCGATCGAAGTCCATGATCCCGGCCATCCCGAATATGGCCGGATCACGATGGTGTTCCAGAAGAACGGCACTGCGCCGGGCGGGCTGATGCTCCAGGGCTGGGTCGCGCTCGATTCGCAGAACAACCGGACGACGATCCGGCTGAGCAACCAGCGCTTCAATGCCGCCGTCGCGGACAATGCGTTCCGCTGGAACGATCCGCGCCCGCAGGGGCCGCGCGGCCGCTGAACGATTATTGCGCATTGTTCATGCTGGCGACAGGTTGGCGGGGCTAGATCGAGCAGGCGGATGGGGTTGGCTTCCGGGATTTTTTCCCCCTGTTGCCCGGGCCATGCCTCTTCCCGCCTGCGTGACGAACGCTAGGTCGGCCCTCGCTCCATTGCCCCCGGAGCGGGGGCCTTTCCTTTTTGCGGCGGCGTGGTGGCGCGCGCCGACAAAAACGCTACATCGCACGCGATGAAGATCGCTTCCTGGAACATCAATTCGGTCCGTTTCCGGATCGGGATCGTCGAGCAGTTTCTCCGCGAGGAGGCGCCCGACATATTATGCCTCCAGGAAACCAAGGTGATCGACGGCGACTTCCCCGAATCGCCGTTCCGGTCGCTGGGCTATACCCATGTCATCAAGCACGGGCAGCGCATGCACCACGGCGTGGCGATCATCAGCCGCGTGCCCGTGGTCGAGGATGACCGTTTCGACTGGCAGGCGAACCAGGAGGCGCGGCATGTCGGCGTGCGGCTGCCCAACGGCGTTCGGCTCGAAAATGTCTATGTCCCCGCCGGGGGCGACGTTCCCGATCGCGAGGTGAATCCCAAATTCGGGCAGAAGCTCGATTTTATCGGACGGATGACCGATTGGGCCGCGGGACTCGCGGTGCCGACGATCCTGACCGGCGATTTCAACATCGCCCCGCTCGAATCGGATGTGTGGAGCCACAAGCAATTGCTCGACGTGGTCAGCCACACGCCGATCGAAGTCGAGGCGCTGGCCCGGCTGCAGGCGGCGCATGACTGGGTCGACCTGGGGCGCCATTTCATCCCCGCGCCCGAGCGCTGCTTCACCTGGTGGAGCTACCGCGCCAAGGACTGGGAGGCGAGCGATCGCGGGCGGCGGCTCGACCATATGTGGGCCAGCCGCGCCGTCGCCGAACAGGCGACCGCGCATAAGGTGTGCGAGCCATGCCGAAGCTGGCTCAAGCCGTCGGACCATGTCCCCATCGTCACCGAGTTCGCCTTTTGAGCGGCAATGCCCATTCGGTGGCGCTGGCAGTGGACGCGCTGCGGCGTGGCTGGCCGATTGCGATTCGCGGGGGCGCGGGCACGCTGCGGCTGCTCGCGATCGAGACCGCCGACGCCGAGCGGCTGGCGGGGTTCGACCCCGAGGCGCGCGCACCGGTATTGCTCTCCGCCGGGCGCGCGGCGACGCTGAAGCTCGCCAACCAGCGCGACGCGGCGGCGCCCGACGCCCCGGTGCTGATCGAGCGCGTGCCCTGGCTCGATTTCGATACCGCGACGGCGCTGTCGGACCCGCAATTCGACCTTGCGACTCCGCTCAAGGGGCCGTTCCGCGCGGTGCCGGTCGAGGCAAGCGACGCCGCCGCCGCCGCGCTTCGGCTCGCGCGGATCGCGGGGCTGCTCCCGGCGTTCTTCGCGCTGGCGGGCGAGGATGCCGGGGCGATCACGCCTGCCGACATCGAGTCGCACGAGGATGCCGATCGGCTGCGCATCGTCGGGCGCGCGCGGCTGCCGGTTGCAGGCGCCGAAGACAGCGAGATCGTCGCGTTCCGCACCGATGAGATGCCGGGCGAGCATATCGCGCTACTGATCGGCCAGCCGAACGGCGCGGCGCCGCTGGTGCGGCTCCACAGCGAATGCCTGACCGGAGACATGCTCGGCAGCCTCAAATGCGATTGCGGGCCACAACTGAAGGCCGCCGTCGCCGCGATTGAGGCCGAGGGTTGGGGCATATTGCTGTATTTGCGGCAGGAAGGACGCGGGATCGGGCTGATCAACAAGCTGCGCGCCTATGCGCTGCAGGACCAGGGGTTCGATACGGTGGATGCGAATACCCGGCTGGGCTTTGCCGTCGATGCGCGCAATTTCCGCGTGGCAGCGCGGATGCTGGCGCTTCTCGGGCAACGCCAGATCCGGTTGCTGACCAATAACCCGGACAAGGTCGCGACGCTGCGCGCGGCGGGAGTCGACGTGGTCGAGCGCGTGCCGCACATCCTCCCCGCCAATCCGCACAATGCCCAGTATCTGGCGACCAAGCGCGACCGGACCGGGCACGAGTTTTAGGGCGATGCGCTATTTCCTAGATACCGAGTTCAACGGGTTTTGCGGGCCGCTGATCGCGTTGGCGCTGGTGCCCGAGGACGAGTCGCTGCCGCCCTTCTACGCCGCACTCGAATGTACCGAGCCGACGCCCTGGGTTGCGGAGCATGTGCTGCCGGTTTTGGGCATCGCGCCGGTCAGCCGCGCGGAGATGGGGCATGCGTTCGCGCGCTATCTGCGCAACGATCCCGCCCCGCTGCTCTTCGCCGACTGGCCCGAGGATATTGCGCACGCCGCCACTTTGCTGGTCGCCGGGCCCGGGCGGCGCTATCCGATCGACCGCATCCGATTCGAACTGTGCGACGCGATCGGCTTTGACGGTGCGGCGTTGAGCGCAGTGCCGCACCACCCGCTCCACGACGCCGCAGCGCTGCGCGCCTTCATCCTTGCGCGCGAGGCGCAATAGCGAGTCAGGCGATCAGCCGCGCCACTTCGTCGAAATCCTGTGCGAGGTGCTGCACCCCCAGCGCGCGCAGCCGCGCGCCATGGTCGACCGCGCAGTGTGCGCCCGCGCACAGCCCGATCACCGTCGCGCCGGAGGCCACCGCACCGGTAACGCCGACAGGCGAATCCTCGAGGATCACGCATCGATCGATCGCCACGCCCAGCGCGGCGGCGGCGTGGAGATAGAGGTCGGGCGCCGGTTTCCCTCGCGTCACATGCTCGCGCCCGCTGAAGATCTTGTCGCCGAATGCATCGCGCACGCCGAGATGGGTGAGGTGCGTCTCGATCCAATGCGTGCGGCTCGACGAGGCGATCGCGCGGGGCAGCGTGGGCGGCAGGCTTTCGATGAAGCGGATCGCGCCCGCCACTGCGGGCAGCCCCTCCTCCAACGCGCGCGCATCCTCGACCGCGCGCGCGGCGTGGAAATCGTCGGGCACCGCGCGCCCGATCCAGCGCTCGATCGCGGCGAGAAAATCATGCCCCGCCAGCCCCATGAAATTGGCCATCGAATCCTCGGGACTGGTCGGATGGCCGATCGCGGTCAGATACTCGGCGATCTGCTTGTTGCCCGCATATTCGCTCTCGAGCAGCACGCCGTCGAAATCGAACAGGATCGCATCGAACCTCATGCGCGCGCTCCGAACAAAGCGGAGCCGACGCGGACCTGCGTCGCGCCGATCGTGACGGCGGTTTCGAAGTCGCTCGACATCCCCATGCTGAGCCCCGCGAGGCCGTGGTCGCGCGCGAGCTTTGCCAGCAGCGCGAAATAGGGCGCGGGCTCTACGCCCTGCGGCGGCACGCACATCAACCCGGCAAGCGGCAGCTCGGCGGCGCGTGCCTCGGCCAGCAGCGCGGGCAGGTCGGCTACCGGGCATCCGCCCTTTTGCGGCTCGTCGCCGATATTGACCTGGACGAAACAATCGGGGCGCCGCCCGGCCTTGTCCATCGCGCGGGCAAGCGCCGACACCAGCGACAGGCGGTCGACCGCGTGGATCGCGTCGAACAGCGCGACGGCCTCATCGGCCTTGTTCGATTGGAGCTGGCCGATCAGGTGGAGCGAAATTCCCGGAGTCTCGTCGCGCAGCGCGGGCCATTTCGCCGCGGCTTCCTGGACGCGATTCTCGCCGAACACGCGCTGGCCGGCGGCGATCAGCGGGCGGATCGCGTCGGCGTCGTGCGTCTTGGACACGGCGATCAGCGTCACCGATTCGGGCGAACGGCTGGCGAGCCGGGCCGCGCGGGCGATCGCCGCGTTCACTTCGGCCAGGCGCCGGGGGGCATCGTCTATGGGCATGGCCGGCGCTATAGTCGGGCGGATGCGCCCCCGCCACCCCATCCTCCCCCGGCTCTGGCTGATGACCGACGAGCGCATGGGCGACGGACTGTGGACCGCCCTTGCCCGGCTGCCGCGCGGCAGCGGGGTGATCTTCCGCCATTACGGCCTCCCGCTTGCCGAGCGGCGCGCGCTGTTCGCGAACGTGGCGAACATCGCCCATAGGCGCGGGCTGGTGCTGATCCGGGCGGGCGGCGATCGGCTGGGGCGCGGCGAGGCTGGGGCGCATGGCGTGCGGCCCGGCCACGGGCTCTACACTCGCGCCGCGCATTCGCGGCGGGAGGCAGTCGCGGCGATCCGCGACGGCGCCGATGCGCTGTTCGTATCGCCGGTGTTCGCGACGCGATCGCATCCGGGCGCGCCCGCTCTGGGTCCGGTGCGGCTGGGGTTGATGATCCGCGGGCTGGGCGTGCCGTTGATCGCGCTGGGCGGGATGAACGCCCGGCGCGCGCAGGAGATTCGCGGACTTAAGCTATATGGCTGGGCTGCAATCGACGCCTGGACGTAATCCGCACGGATCAGAAGCGGAAGGCAGTGCCCACATAGACTGCCTGGCTGTCACGACGCTCGTCGGCGAGGCGCGGCAGCCGATCCCGCTCGCTCTTGTAGCGCATACCCGCGGTCACATCGAGGTTGCGCGTCAGCGAATAGGAGCCACCCAGATCGACCGAATAGCTCGGCGCGTCGCCGATCGGGATCGGGGTGTCGATAAGCGGACGATCGGTGGCCGCCTGGACGCGTCCGGTCACGCGCTTGCCCGTATAGCTCAGCCCCAGATCGGCGCGCTCGCGGCTGCCGGGCTGGGTGATCAGTTCGACGCGCGTGACGTCGCCCGACACGGCAAACCGCTTCCAGCCCACTGCCACGCCCAGATTATAGGCAATCGGCGCGAGGCTGACGGCGCGCGGTGCGGTCAGATCGACGCGCTCCGTCCCCGTAACCGTTCGCGTCGAGCGCGCGCGGACCGCGACGGTCACACCGTGATTCGCGCCACGGCTGGCTTCCGACGGGGTGAAGCGAAAACCGCTCTCGGGCATCCCGCTGCGCGCGAGAATCGCGGCAAGCTTGGGGTCGGCGGCGGCGGGGGTGAAGGCTCCGAGCGCGTTTTCGGCAGCGTTACGCTTGCCGGCGATGCGTTCGAGTCGGCCCCCTTCTTGCGCCTGGAGCGCCGGCGCGAGCATGGTCCCGGCGGCGCAGAGCACCCCCAGTCCAAATCCCGTCATCCAGCGCGACAACCGCATTAGCATTCCTCTCTGCTGCCAGTGCTCTACCATGATTTCGAAGCGTGGTTCCACCTGCGGCACAAATTTAGCCGGACTGTTGCACCATACCCACAGATTCGCTGCGAATGGCTTCGTATCGGTGCCCATCCGCAGCCGCAACGCGTCAATGCCGGTCGCGCGCCGAATCGCGCCGCCGCCCCCGGCGCCGGCCAACGAATCGGTGCCGCGCAGGCGCCTTGCTTGCGCCACATCAGACTCTATAGATGCGTTCGCTCTGCTATTGCCTTTAGGAATGTGTCGATGAACCGCCTGTTGCGCACCGCGATCCTGGGGTCGCTTGCTCTTTCGATCACCGCGTGCGGCGGCCATAAGCGGCCCGAGGCCGATCTGGCGGCGTCGAAGGTCACGACGATCGGTGTCAATTCCTATCTGTGGCGCGCCAGCCTCGACACGGTCAGCTTCATGCCGCTGCTCCAGACCGATTCGAACGGCGGCGTCATCGTCACCGACTGGTATGTGAACCCCAACACCCCGACCGAGCGGATGAAGGTCACCGTCACCGTGCTCGACCAGGACCTGCGCGCCGATGCGCTGCGCGTCGCGGCGCTGCGCGAGATCAACCGCGGCGGCCAGTGGGTCGCGGCGCCGGTCCAGGCGGCGACCGTCCAGAAGCTCGAGGACATCATCCTCACCCGCGCCCGCGATCTCCGCCGCGCCGCGCTCGTCAACTAAGACTGGAATGCAGTGATGGCGTCGCGCTTCAATCCCTTGAAGGCGGACGCCGCGTGGCAGAAGGTGTGGGACGACCGCCGCACCTTCGCCGCGCGCGACGATTCGCCCAAGCCCAAAAGCTATGTGCTCGAGATGTTCCCCTATCCCTCGGGGCGCATCCATATGGGGCATGTCCGCAATTACACGATGGGCGACGTCCTCGCGCGATTCCGCCGGATGAAGGGCATGGAAGTGCTCCATCCGATGGGATGGGACGCATTCGGCATGCCCGCCGAAAATGCCGCGATGGAAAAGAAGGTCCATCCCGGCACCTGGACCCGCGCCAACATCGCGACGATGAAGGCGCAGCTCAAGCGGCTGGGCTTCGCGCTCGACTGGACGCGCGAAGTCGCGACCTGCGAGCCCGATTATTACGGCCACGAACAGGCGATCTTCCTCGATTTCTTCGCGAGCGGGCTGGTCTATCGCAAGGAATCGGCGGTCAATTGGGACCCGGTCGACATGACCGTGCTCGCCAACGAGCAGGTGATCGACGGGCGGGGATGGCGTTCGGGCGCGCTGATCGAGCGGCGCAAGCTGAGCCAGTGGTTCCTCAAGATCACCCAGTTCGCCGACGAATTGCTGGAGGGCGTCCGCGCGCTTGAGCATTGGCCCGACAAGGTCAAGCTGATGCAGGAGAACTGGATCGGCAAGTCCGAGGGGCTGCAGTTCCGCTTTTCGCTGTCCGATGGCGGCAGCGTGGAAGTGTTCACCACGCGGCCCGATACGATGTTCGGCGCCAGCTTCGTCGCGGTCGCGGCAGACCATCCGATCGCGCAGGCGCTGGCCGAGACCAGCCCCGAGGTTGCCGCGTTCATCGCCCAGTGCAAGCTGGGCGGAACGACCGCCGCCGAGCTGGAGACGCAGGAGAAATTGGGCTGGGATACCGGCATCACTGCCGCGCATTCATTTGATTCAGAACGACAATTGCCGGTGTATATCGCCAATTTCGTGCTGATGGACTATGGCACCGGCGCGGTGTTCGGCGTGCCCGCGCACGACCAGCGCGATTATGACTTCGCGACCAAATACGGCCTGCCGATCCGCCGCGTGGTTTCCGAGGGCGACAAGACCGATCCCGATTTCCATGACGACGCGGCCTATACCGGGCCGGGTACGCTGGTGAATTCGCATTTCCTCGACGGGCTCGACGTCCCCGATGCCAAGCGCGCGGTGATCGTGCGCGCCGAAGAGGGTGGATGGGGCACCGGCACCACCGTCTGGCGCCTGCGCGACTGGGGCGTGAGCCGCCAGCGTTATTGGGGCACGCCGATCCCGATCATCCATTGCGATGCGTGCGGCGCGGTCCCCGTACCGCGCGACCAGCTTCCGGTCGTGCTGCCCGACGATGTCAGCTTCGACGTGCCCGGCAACCCGCTGGACCGGCATCCGACGTGGAAGCACGTCGCGTGCCCCCAATGCGGCGCGGAGGCCCGGCGCGAAACCGACACGCTCGACACCTTTTTCGATTCGTCCTGGTATTTCATCCGCTTCGCCAGCCAGCCGAGCGATCAGCCGTTCGACAAGGCGGTGGCCGAGCAATGGCTGCCGGTCGGGCAATATATCGGCGGAGTCGAGCATGCGATCCTCCACCTGCTCTACGCCCGCTTCTTCACCCGCGCGCTGAACCATATCGGCAAGCTCGACGTGACCGAACCCTTTGCCGGGCTGTTCACCCAGGGGATGGTGACGCACGAGACCTATAAGACCCTCGGCGGCAAATGGCTGTCGCCCGAGGAAATCCGCAAGGACAGCGCCGGGGCAGTCGAGATCGCCTCGGGTGACGTCATCGAAGTCGGCCGCATCGAGAAGATGTCGAAGTCGAAGAAGAATACCGTCGATCCCGAGCCGATCGTCGACCAATATGGTGCCGACGCGGTCCGCTGGTTCATGCTGTCCGACTCGCCGCCCGAGCGCGACCTGGAGTGGAGCGAGAACGGCATCGAAGGCGCCTGGCGCTTCGTCCAGCGGCTGTGGCGGCTGTTCGACGGGCTGTCCGACCAGGGCGATGCGACGGGCGCGGACAAGGATCTCGACCGCCGCCTCCACCGCACGATCGCGGGCGTCGCCGAGGATGTCGAGGCGCTGACCTTCAACAAGGCGGTGGCCAAGCTGTATGAGCTGGTCAACGCGCTCGAACGTGCCCAGCCCTCCGCGTCGCGCACCGCCGCGATCCGCACCCTCGTCCGCATCGTCGCGCCGATGGTGCCGCATCTGGCCGAGGAAGCCTGGGCCGCGATGGACAATGCGGGGCTGGTCGCCGATGCGCCCTGGCCCGAGGTTGACCCTGCCCTGCTCGTCGACGACGAAGTTACCGTGGCGATTCAGGTCAATGGCAAGCTGCGCGACACTTTGCTATTGCCCAAGGGGATGGCGCGCGAGGACGTCGAGGCCGCGGCACTTGCATCCGACAAGATCGTTCGGCTGCTCGAAGGCAAAGCGCCCAGAAAGGTGATCGTCGTGCCCGACCGGCTCGTGAATATCGTCGCATGAGGATCGCGCTGCTCCTCGCCGCCGCGCTTGCGCTGTCGGGTTGCGGGCTGCGGCCGCTCTATGGCGGTGGCGCTGGCGGGCAGGTCCAGTCGACGCTCGCGTCGATCGAAGTCGCACCAATCGTGGGCCAGTCGGGATGGCTGGTATCGAATGCGCTGCGCGACCGGCTCGACGCCACGCGCAACGGCGCTGCGCGCTATCGGCTCCAGGTCGAACTCGACGACCAGATTTCGGGGCTCGGCGTGCGTCGCAACGACAGCGTCGCGCGCGAGCGGCGGACGCTGCGCGCGCGCTACCAGCTGGTGGACTTGTCCAACGGTACGGTCGTGCTCGACGCGACCGCGGGATCGGATGCGGGGATCGACGTCGTCGGCTCCGAATATGCGACGATCGCAGCGGAACGCAGCGCGCTCGAGCGGCTGTCGGGAATCGTCGCCGACCAGATCGTCGCCCGTGTCGCGCGCTACGCCCGGGCGGCGCCGACGCCATGAAGGCGAATGCGACGCAGATCCGCGCCGCTGTCGACAAGCCGAACCCGAATACGCGATTCTATCTGTTCCACGGCCCCGACGAGGCTGGCGCAGCGGACCTTGCCACGCGGCTGGCGCGCGCGCTGGGTCCCGAGGCGGAGCGCGTCGATATCGATATGAAGGGGCTGCGCGAACAGCCCGGAAGGCTGGCGGACGAGGCCGCGTCGCTGTCACTGTTCGGCGGAGTGCGCTTTATCCGCGTCACCGGAATCGAGGAGGCCGCCGTCGAGGCCGTAACCTTGCTCCTCGGCGCCGAGCGCGCGGGCAACCCGGTGATCGCGATCGGCCCGGGGCTCAAGGCCAGCGGCAAGCTGGTCAAGATGGCGATCGCCGCCCCCACTGCAATGGCGCATGCCTGTTACGTGCCCGAGGGGCTAGACGCGACACGGATGGCAACCAATGTCGCGCGCGAACAGGGGCTTCGGCTCACCGGCGACGTTCCCCAGCGGCTGGCGCACGCGACCGGCGGCGACCGCGCGATTCTGGCGCGCGAGATCGAGAAGCTCGCTCTGTTCCTCGACGCCGCCCCCGATCGCCCGCGTGATGCCGATGGCGATGCGCTCGATGCGATCGGTGCCGACCTCAACGATACCGAGCTGTTCCACACGATCGAGGCCGTGCTCGACGGGCGCGTCGCCGAAATCGGGTCCGAGCTTGCGCGACTGAGCCAGGGTGGCGGATCGGCGATCCCGCTACTGCGCCAGCTCGCGCGGCGGCTGATGACGCTATCCGAGCTGCGCGCGGATATGGACAAGGGCGCGAGTATCGACGAAGTGCTTGAGAAGAATCGGATATTCTTCCGCGAGAAGCCCGCGACGACGCGCGCGCTGCGCCGCTGGACCGCGCCCCAGATCGCGCGCGCGATCGACCGGGTCCGCGCCACCGAACGCGCATTGATGCGCGCCGCGAGCGCAGGCGAAGTCCTGGCCGAAGCCGAATGCACCGCGATCGCCCGCGCCGCCGCCCGCGCGCGCGGCTGAACCTGGGTTAAATCCGCTCGCCGCTGAGCCGCTGGCAGACCATGTCGAGCTGGTCGAGCGTCGAATAGGTCAGTGTCAGCGTGCCGCCCTTCGCACCATGCGCGATGCTGATCTTGAGCCCCAGCACGTCGCCCAATTGATGCTCGAGCGCGGCGAGATCGGCGTTGCGCGGCGCGGCTTCGGCGGCGGCCCCGCCGCTGCGCTTGGCGGGCTTGGCTTCGCGCGCCAGCTTTTCGGTATCGCGCACCGACAGCCCCTTGTCGGCGACGACCCGCGCGAGGCGCTCGGCATCGGGCGCGCCGATCAGCGCACGGGCATGCCCCATTTCAATCGCGCCCTCGACGACGAGCTGGCGCACCGGCGCCGGCAGGTCGAGGAGCCGCAACAGATTGGCGACATGGCTGCGCGACTTGTGGACGAGCCGCGCCAGCGCCTCCTGGGTATGGCCGAACTGGTTGATCAGCCGCGAATAGGCTTCAGCCTCTTCGATCGCGTTGAGATCCTCGCGCTGGATATTCTCGACGAGCGCCAGTTCCATCGTCTCGGCATCGGTCAGCTCGCGGACGATCACCGGGACTTCGTGGAGCCGCGCACGCTGCGCCGCGCGCCAGCGGCGCTCGCCGGCGACGATCTGATAGCTGTGGCCGTGCGGGCGCACGACGATCGGCTGGATCAGCCCGCGCGCCGAAATCGACTTGGCGAGCTCCTCAAGCGCGTCCTCGTCGAAATGGCGGCGCGGCTGATCGGGATGCGGTGCCATCGCGCTGACCGGCAGGGTGCGCACGCCGGGGGTGCTGCTGGTGTCGGGGGCGCCGGAGATCGGAGCCTCGGGAACCGAATCGCCGAGCAGGGCACTGAGTCCCCGGCCAAGACCGGGACGGGGTTTACGCGACGCGGGTTCGGTCATGCGGCCTTCTTGAGCTTGGGCAGGCGCTCGATCACCTCGCGGGCGAGCGCGATATAGGCTTCGGAGCCTGCGCATTTATGATCGTAGATCAGCGCGGGCAGTCCGTGGCTCGGCGCCTCGGACAGTCGGACGTTGCGGGGAATCACCGTGTCGAACACCACGCGGCCCAGCACCGCGCGGACATCGTCCGACACCTGGTCGGTCAGCCGGTTGCGGCGATCATACATGGTCAGTGCGACGCCGAGGATCGACAGCCCGGGATTGAACCGGCTGCGAATGCGCTCGACCGTGGTGAGCAGCTGGCTGAGCCCCTCCAGTGCGAAGAACTCGCATTGCAGCGGCACCAGCAGCGCATGCGCGGCGACCATCGCGTTGATCGTCAGCAGTCCCAATGACGGCGGGCAGTCGATCAGCACCACGTCCCAGCGCCCACCCTTGTGCCGCGCCAGCGCCGCGTCGAGGCGGTGCGTGCGCGCCTCGAACTCGATCAGTTCGATCTCGGCGCCCGACAGGTCCTGCGTCGCGGGGACGATGTCGAGGCCGGGCACCTGGGTCGGCACCGCAACTTCTTCGAGATCATGATCGCCGACGAGCAGATCATAGCTCGAATGCTCGCGATCGGCGCGGCTGATGCCCAGCCCGGTGCTGCAATTCCCCTGCGGATCGAGATCGAGCAGCAGGACGCGCTTGCCCGTCGCCGCGAGTGCAGTGCCGACGTTGATTGCGGTGGTGGTCTTGCCCACCCCACCCTTCTGGTTCGCGATCGCGATGCAGATCATCTTGGGCGCACCCCCTGCGCGATCACCACGCCGGACGCCGGCTCGGTGATGCTTCGTTCCACGTGAAACGCACCTTGCCAGTTCGCGGCGGCAGCTTCCACCTCTGATTGTGCATTGCGGCCTTTAGGGAGCACCCAGAGTGTCCCGCTATCGCTGCAATGCAGTGCGGACGCGAGCAAAGTGGACAATTCAGCCACCGCGCGCGCGGAAATGACGGCGGCGCGGTTGGTCGGGTGATAGGCTTCGATGCGGCTTTGCTGGACGGTGACCCGCTTGGTGAGGCCCAGCGCGTCCGCCACCTCGCGGAGAAAGGCGACGCGCCGGGCGCGTGGCTCGACGAGTATGACCGGGCGCTCGACCAGGATTGCGACGACGATGCCAGGCAGCCCGGCCCCGGCGCCGATATCGATCCAGGCGCCGCGGGGCGCGTTCGCAGCGAGCGGAATGAGCTGGGCAGAATCGACCAGATGGCGTGTCCACAGCGTGTCGATGGTCGATGCGGCGATGAGGTTCTGGTGCTTCGATTCGGCTACCAGCAACGCTCCAAAGCGCTCCAGCAGCGTTTCACGTGAAACACCGAAGGTCCCGCGGACCCAGTGGCGTGCCTCTTCCTCGGTCATGCCGCGCGACGCGCGTGGAGCAGAATCGCCGAGAGCGCCGCGGGGGTGATCCCGCGAATCCGCGCCGCAGCGCCGAGCGTCTCGGGCCGGGCGGCGCTGAGGCGTTCGACCATTTCGTTCGAGAGGCCGGGGATGTCGGCGAAGTTCAGTCCTGCCACCAGCCGCACGCTGTCGTTCGCGCGGAGCTGCGCGACTTCGCTTTCCTGCCGCTCGAGATAGGGTGCGTAACGCGCATCCTCGACGAACTCGGCGAGCAGCGCGGGGTCAGCCGCAACGTCCGGCGCGACCTGATCCAGCATGACACCCGGAAAGCGCAGCCATTCGCGCGCCGAACGCCGCGCCCCGTCGAGCCCCACCGGCGCGCCGCGCGCATGGAGCGCACTCGCGGTGATCGTCTCGGCGAAGCGGGTGTCCAGCGCGGCGCGTGCTTCTTCGCGCCATGCCTGCCGCGCCAGCCGCTCGGGCCCGAGGCAACCGAGATCGCGCGCCAGTGGGGTCAGCCGCGTTTCGGCATTGTCCGCCCGGAGCCGCAGCCGGAACTCGGCACGGGCGGTGAGCATACGATAGGGCTCGGTGACGCCTTGCAGCACGAGGTCATCCACCATGACCCCGAGGTAGCTCGTCGCGCGATCGAGGACCAAGGGCGCGGTTCCGAGCGCGTGCGCGGCTGCGTTGGCGCCGGCGACCAGCCCCTGCCCCGCCGCCTCTTCATAGCCGGTGGTGCCGTTGATCTGCCCAGCGCAGAACAGCCCCGGAATCGCGGCCAGCCCCAGCGTCGCATCCAGCGCGCGCGGGTCGATATGGTCATATTCGACCGCATAGCCGGGGGTGACGATCCGGGCGCGCTCCAGCCCGGCAATCGACGCCACCATCGCGGCCTGGACATCCACCGGCAGCGAGGTCGACATCCCGTTGGGATAGATCAGCGGGGTGTCGAGACCCTCAGGCTCGAGAAAGATCTGATGCCCGTCGCGATCGCCGAAGCGATGGATCTTGTCCTCGATCGACGGGCAGTATCGCGGCCCCTGCCCGCCAATCGCCCCGCTGAACAGCGGCGAGCGATCGAGCCCCGCGCGAATGGCGTCATGCGTCGCGCCGTTGGTGCGGGTGATCCCGCAATGGAGCTGCGGCAAGGTGCGCGCGCCCGTCAGCGGCGACATCGTCCACGGGTCTTCGTCCGATGGCTGTTCGGCGATGCGCGCCCAGTCGATCGTGCGCCCGTCGAGCCGCGGCGGCGTACCCGTCTTGAGCCGCGCCATCGGCAGCGCGAGCGCGCGGAGCTGCTGCGCAAGGATCGTTGCCGCCGCCTCATCGATGCGCCCGCCCTCGATCCGCTCCTCGCCGCGGAAGATGCGCCCGCCAAGGAAGGTCCCGGTCGCGAGCACCACCGCGCGCGCACGAAGCACGGTGCCATCGCGCAGCCGCACTCCGGCAACCGCTCCGCCCGCCATTTCGAGCGCGCCCGCCTCGCCCGCCACCAGCGTCAACCCCGGCTGCGCGGCGAGCATGGCCTGGATCGCGGCGGCGTAGCGGGTGCGGTCGGCCTGGACGCGCGGTCCCTGTACGGCGGTGCCCTTGCTGCGATTGAGCATGCGATAATGGATGCCGGCGGCGTCCGCCGCGCGCGCGATCAGCCCGTCAAACGCATCGACTTCGCGGACCAGATGCCCCTTGCCGAGCCCGCCGATCGCGGGATTGCACGACATCGCGCCGAGCTTGGTGAGGTCGAAGCTCAGCAGCGCGGTGCGGGCGCCGCGACGTGCGGCTACCGCGGCCGCTTCGGTCCCGGCATGTCCTCCACCGATCACAATGACGTCAAAATCCATGGCCGCTCGCTACAAGCTGCGCCGGGCAACGTCAAAAGCGTTCCACATGGAACAACGTCATTTGCCGATGCAGAACCGCGCGAAGAGGCTGTCGAGCATCGCCTCGACCCCTGCCCGCCCCGTCACGGCGTCGAAACAGCGCAGCGCGGTGCGCAGTTCCTCCGCCAGTAGCAACAGGTCGTCCTGCCCCGTGGCACGGCGCAATGCATCGCCAGCAGCGGCGCAGAGGGCGCGCTGGCGCTGGTTGAGCGCGATCAGATCGGGCGGCGGGACGAGCGCCCCGCCCAGCTCTGCCAGCCCTTCCCACACGGCATCGATCCCCATCCCAGTGGCAGCCGACACCGCGACCTGCCCTGGCTGCGTGACGCCGCGCCCGGGCGCATCGGCACGGGCGTGGAGCCACAGCCCCGGCGGTGTCTCCGGCGGCGCATCGTCGCCGAGCCACAATAGCAGATCGGCACCGCCCAGCGCCTCGCGCGCGCGGGCAATGCCGATCGCCTCAATCGCATCGCCGGGCGCATCCGAGAGCCCGGCGGTGTCGGTGAACACATAGGCCAGACCGTCGCGCACCAGCGGCACTTCGATCCGATCCCGCGTAGTCCCGGCGACAGGCGAGACGATCGCCGCCTCGCGCCCGGCAAGCGCATTGAGCAAGGTCGACTTGCCGGCATTGGGCGGCCCCGCAAGCACCACGCGGAGCCCGTCGCGAAGCCGTTCGACCGGGGGGCGCGCGGTCACGGCCTCGATCGCCTGCCCAATCGCGCGCGCTTCGGCCTGGAGCGCCGACAGCGTCAGCGCCTCCGCCGATACATCATCCTCGTCGCTATGGTCGAGCAACGCCTCGACCTGCGCGGCGAGGTCCAGCGTTTGCGCCGACCACGCCTCCACCGCGCGCCGAACCCCGCCCTCGGCCGACCGGATCGCCACCCGCCGCTGGCTCTCGGTTTCGGCGGCGAGCAGATCCCCCAGCCCCTCGGCTTCGCTCAGGTCGAGCCGGCCATGCGCGAGCGCGCGCCGGGTGAACTCGCCCGCAGCCGCGGCGCGCATCCCTGGTAGTACGGCGAGCGCGCGTTCCACCGCGCGCACCACCGCGCGCCCGCCGTGGAGGTGAAGCTCGGCCAGATCCTCGCCGGTCGCGGTTTCAGGGCTAGGAAACACCAGCACCAGCGCGCGATCGAGCAACGTCGAATCCGCTGGATCGCGAAGGCTGCACAGGCTCGCCCGGCGCGGCGCAGGCAGTCGCCCGGCAAGCGCACGCACGGCATCGAATGCCCGCGCGCCGCTGATCCGCAGCACAGCGATTGCGGCGGGCGGCGCACCGCTCGACACCGCGTAAATCGTATCCATCGCCGGCGCTCAGTTCCCCGACTTGGCCCCGGCGTCGAAAATCCCGCGCCAGAAGTTCATCCCCGCCTCGCCCATCGGCGCCCAGCTCCCGATCATCGCCTGAAACGCCTCGGGGCTGCCCTGTTTGTCGATCGCCTCGACCATCATCGACACATATTTCTCATGGACCGGAGCGAGATCCGGGAGGCCCATGAAGCGGCGCGCCTCCTCCGGCGTGCATTCGACCTCGACATTGATCTTCATCGCTCTTCTCCGCTTGAGCACGTATCGGGGCGGATGTACGCCTTGGGCCATGTATGCGCGCGACCATGCCCTGATCGCAACGCCCATCGGCATCGTCCGGATCGAGGGCGACGACGCGCTGGTCCATGCGATCCGGATCGAAGCGCCAGGCAGCGTGGCGCGCGCCGGGTGCGCCGCCGCGGTTCGCGACGCACATGACCAGATTGCGGAGTGGTTCGCGGGCTCCCGCAAGCACTTCACGCTGGCGCTGGCTCCCGCCGCAACCGATCGTGGGGCGGTGCTGCGGGCGGGACTGGTCGCGGTCGGCTATGGCGAGACGCTGAGCTATGGAGAGCTGGCGATCACACTTAGGTCTAGCGCCCGCGCGGTCGGCCAGCTTTGCGCGCGCAATCCCTTCCCGATCGTCGTGCCGTGCCATCGCATCCTCGGCGCGGGAGGTGCGTTGGGTGCCTATTCGGCGGGCGATGGCCCGGTCACCAAATCCTGGCTGCTCGAGCATGAGCGGCGCTTTTCCGAAGGACGTTTATTATGAATGGGATGCACCCGATTGCCGCGCTCGACGACAGCGGCAGCTTCGACGCCTATTTCGCCGCGCCCGAGGGTACGCCGCGTGCGGCGATCGTGGTGATCCAGGAGATATTCGGGGTAAACCCCGGTATCCGCAGCAAGTGCGACGCCTGGGCCGCGCAGGGCTATCTCGCCGTCGCGCCCGACCTGTTTTGGCGGATCGAACCGGGCGTCCAGCTCGATCCCGATGTGCCGGAGGAGTTCCAGACGGCACTCGGGCTGATGGGCAAGTTCGACCAGGCGCTGGGCATCGCCGATATCGAAGCGACGATCCGCGCGGCGCGTGCCGAGCTGGGCGGCGGCAAGGTCGGCGTGGTCGGCTATTGCCTCGGCGGGCGGCTGGCGTTCATGGCGGCGACGCGGACCGACAGCGACGCGAGCGTCGGCTATTACGCCGTCGGGATCGACGGTCTGCTCGACGAGAAGCACGCCATCGCCAACCCGGTGCTGTTGCATATTGCCGGCGCCGACCATTTCGTGACGCCGGATATCCAGGCGAAGATGCACGAAGGGCTGGACGATCACCCCAAGGTCACGCTGGCCGACTATCCCGGCGAGGACCATGGCTTTGCGACCGAGAGCGGCAAGCGCCGGTCGGAAGCGGCGGCGGAGCTGGCGGACTCACGGACTGCCACGTTTTTCGCCGAGCATCTCGGCTGATTGTTTCACGTGGAGCAGGCGCCTGCGGGCGCCTGCCCTACCCTGCTCAGCTGAACAGCGTGGTGATCCCCGGCGTCTCGCCGCTGCCGATCCAGCCCTCATAGATCATCTTGAACGCGACGAAGACGATCACCGCCAGCCCGAAATAGGCGATCCAGCGATAGCGGTCGATCAGCTTGGCGATGAAGTTGGCGGCCAGACCCATCAGCGCGACCGACAGCAGCAGCCCGACGACGAGGATGCCGGGATGCTCGCGCGCCGCACCCGCGACCGCGAGCACGTTGTCGAGGCTCATCGAGACATCGGCGACCGCGACGGCCCAGGCGGCACCGGCAAAGCTGCGCGCCGAGCGGACGCCCGAATGCTCGTCCCCGGAGACTTCGGCCGAGCCTGCATTTTCGGCACCGTGGCGAATCTCGCGCCAGAATTTCCAGCTCACCCAGAGCAGCAACAGCCCGCCCGCGAAGATCAGCCCCACGATCCCCATCAGCCAGCTGACCGCGAGCGCAAAGATAATCCGCAGGATCAGCGCGGCGCCGATGCCGATCAGGATGACCTTCTTGCGCTGCTCTGCCGGAAGGCCAGCTGCCAGCGCCCCGACGACGATCGCATTGTCGCCCGCCAGCACCAGATCGATCATCAGCACCGACCCGAATGCGGCCAGCGCCGCGGGGTCGCCGAGGTTCGAGAAATCGGCAACGATATGGTGCCAGATATCGAGGGGGGAACCAACGCCGGAGGCGGCTGCGCTGAGGATCATGTCGAGCATCGCCAATCCCTAGCGTGAGAGGGGGGGAAGGCAAGCCCGGACGCGACAACCCATGTTACAAACGCGAACGGCGCGGGCATTGCTGCCCGCGCCGCTTCATTTCCGGTCCGCGCGGGCGCGGCGCTACTGGTTCATCGAGTCGAAGAAATCCTCGTTGGTCTTCGAATCCTTCATCTTGTCGAGCAGGAACTCCATCGCGTCGATCGTGCCCATCTGCATCAGGATGCGGCGGAGCACCCACATCTTGGACAGCTTGTTCTTGTCGACGAGCAGCTCTTCCTTGCGGGTGCCCGACTTGCCGACGTCGAGCGCCGGGAAGATGCGCTTGTCCGCCACCTTGCGGTCGAGCACGATTTCGGAATTGCCGGTGCCCTTGAACTCTTCGAAGATGACTTCGTCCATCCGGCTGCCGGTGTCGATCAGCGCGGTGGCGATGATCGACAGCGAGCCGCCCTCTTCGATGTTGCGCGCGGCGCCGAAGAAGCGCTTCGGGCGCTGCAGCGCATTGGCATCGACGCCGCCGGTCAGCACCTTGCCCGAGCTGGGGACGACGGTGTTGTAGGCACGGCCGAGCCGGGTGATCGAATCGAGCAGGATGACGACATCCTTCTTGTGCTCGACCAGGCGCTTTGCCTTTTCGATAACCATTTCAGATACTTGGACGTGGCGCTGGGCAGGCTCGTCAAAGGTAGAGGAAATGACCTCGCCCTTCACCGAACGCTGCATGTCCGTCACTTCCTCGGGCCGCTCGTCGATCAGCAGCACGATCAGGAAGACTTCGGGATGGTTGTCGGTGATCGCCTTGGCGATGTTCTGGAGCAGCACGGTCTTGCCGACGCGCGGCGGCGCGACGATCAGCGCGCGCTGGCCCTTGCCCTGCGGGCTGATGATGTCGATCACGCGCGCCGACTTGTCCTTGACCGTGGGGTCCTGCGGATCGAGCGTCAGCTTTTCGTCGGGATAGAGCGGCGTCAGATTGTCGAAATTGACGCGGTGGCGGACGGCGTCGGGATCGTCGAAATTGACCGACACCAGCCGCGTCAGCGCGAAATAGCGTTCGCCGTCCTTCGGCCCGCGGATTTCGCCTTCAACGGTGTCACCGGTGCGCAGCCCGAATTTGCGGACCTGGTTGGGCGAGACATAGATGTCGTCGGGGCCGGCGAGATAATTGGCCTGCGGGCTGCGCAGGAAGCCGAAGCCGTCGGGGAGCACTTCGATCGTGCCCTCACCCATGATCTGCTCGCCATTCTCGGCCTGGGCCTTGAGGATGGCGAACAGCAGATCCTGCTTGCGCAGCGTCGACGCACCCTCGACACCCAGATCCTCGGCCATCGAGACCAGTTCTGCGGGCGGGGTTTTCTTGAGGTCCTTGAGGTGCATAAGGAGTCCGGAATTCTAGCGGGGGGAGCGTCGGTCGGCGGAGATGCGCGCGATAAGCGATGCTGGAGGAAGGGACCGCCGCAGGAAAGCGATCGGCCTGTGCAAGCGAATTAGGTGCGCCCCGGCGCCAAGTCAACCAGAGTTAGAAGGGTTTGACCACCGCGAGCACGACAATCAGCACCGCCGCGAGCGCCGGGACCTCATTCAGCATGCGCAGATGCCGCGACGAAATCGCCCCCTGCCCCCGCGCCAGCTTCTTCGAATAGCCGACTGCCCAGCCATGATAGCCGCTGAGCGCGACGACCAGCAGCAACTTCCCGTGCAACCACCCGAGCCCCGGCTGCCCATCGAGCAGCCCGAGATTGACGGCCAGCATGAGCCCCAGAGCCCATACGACCACCAGCGAGGGCGTCAGGATCATCCGGCGCAACATCGCCTCGCGCCGCGCCCAATCGGCCGCCTGCGGGCTTCCCAGCGCCTCCTGATGGTGGACCAGATAACGCGGGAGCAGGAACAGTCCCGCCATCCAGTAGATCACGAAGACGATGTGGAACGCCTTCACCCATAGATAGGCGCCGCCCAGGAACCCGGTCATCGCGCGCCCCCGCGCAACCGCGCGAGCAGATGCTCGACATGCGCGATCGGCGTGAACTGGCCGATGCCATGCCCGAGGTTGAAGACATGCGGGCGATCGGCGAACGCCGACAGGATGCGGTCGATTCCGTCGTCTAGCGCGGTTCCCCCGGCCATCAGCGCCAGCGGATCGAGATTACCCTGCACCGGCAACCCCGCCGGCAGCACGGCATCGGCCCAGGCCGGGTCCACCGTCTCGTCGAGCCCGACCGCATCGGGCCGCACGCCGGCGACATAGTCGACCAGCTTCGCCCCCGCGCCCTTCGGAAAGCCGATCACCGGCGTCCCCGGGCAGCGTTCGTGCAGCCGTGCGACGATCGCGGCATTGGGCGCGATCACCCATTGTTCGAACTGGCGCGGCGACAGGCTGCCCGCCCAGCTGTCGAACAGCTGGACCGCCTCGACCCCGGATGCGATCTGCAATGCCAGATAGTCGACGGTCAGGTCGACGATGCGGTCGACCAGCGCCTGCATCGTCACCGGATCGCTATAGGCCAGTTCTCGCGCCTTGCCCTGGTCCTTCGACCCTGCGCCTGCGATCATATAGGTCGCGACCGTCCAGGGCGATCCCGCAAAACCCAGGAACGTCGTCGCGGGCGGCAGTGCCGCTGCGACCCGCGCAACGGTGTCGTAAATCGGCTGGAGCTTGGCCGGGTCCACGGGCCCGAGCGTATCGAGCGCGTCGCGCCCGTCGATCGTCGGCGCGAGCCGCGGCCCCTCCCCCGCCTCGAACCATAATTCCTGCCCCAGCGCCCAGGGCACCATCAATATGTCGGAGAACAGGATCGCGCCGTCCATCCCGAACCGGCGGATCGGCTGGAGCGTGATCTCCGCCGCGGCGTCGGGATCGAGCGCGAGGGCCAGGAATCCGCCCTTCTCGGCCCGCAATGCGCGATATTCGGGGAGATAGCGGCCGGCCTGGCGCATCAGCCAGATCGGGGGGACCGGCTGGCGTTCGCCGCGAAGGGCTGCGAGCAACGGCTTGGGAGTCGAGTCAGTCAGGGCGCGGGTCCTACTTCTATAGAAAGAAGAATCTAAGGATTGTTGGAGTCTGTTGGCGCGTGGAACCCGGGGTTTATGCGCTCCTCCGCATTCTGCCAACAACTTGACTCCCGCTTGCCCGCAGAACGCCGCGGATTCGAGTCGGTCATCCCCGATTTCCACAGGCTGTGGGCACTGCGCACCGATTGGGGATGCCGCTGTGGACGACTCACCAACCGAGTCCGCGGTTCGCACAAGCTTGGCCCCGCGCCCGGGTTGCGCTAGCGCCTGTCCGCAATGTTTTCCACAGAACCATCCCCATAGCCGTGCGGCTCCATCTCCACCTCCTCTCCGATTCCACCGGAGAGACGCTGGAAAACATCGCCAAGGCTGCGCTGGCGCAGTTCGACGATGTCGAGACGCTGCGGCATTTCTGGCCGATGGTCCGCTCCGAGGCGCATCTGGAGCGCATCCTCCAGGAGATTGCGCAGAATCCGGGGCTGGTGATCTTCACCTTGGTCAACAGCACCATCCGCCGCACGCTTGAGACGCGGTGCCGCGCCATGGGCCTGCCCGCGATCGCGCCGCTCGATCCGGTGAGCCACGCGCTGTCGGGGCTGCTGGGGCAGGAAGCGAAGGCGCGGCCGGGGCGCCAGCATAGCCTCGACGCCGCTTATTTCGCGCGCGTCGATGCGATTCAGTTCACGATCGCGCATGACGACGGCATCGGTGCCGAGGATTGGGAGGAAGCCGATATCGTGCTGGCGGGGGTCTCGCGCTCGTCCAAGACGCCGACCTCGATCTATCTCGCCAATCGCGGATACAAGGCGGCGAACATCCCGATCGTCGTCGAATCGCCGCCGCCACCCGAATTGTACACGCTGAAAAACCCGCTGATCGTCGGGCTGACCACCAGCGCCGACCGGCTCGTCCAGATCCGGCGCAACCGGCTCTTGTCGCTCAACCAGAGCCCCGAGACCGATTATGTCGACCAGGAGTCGGTCCAGCGCGAGATCGCCTTTGCCCGGCGGATGTTCGCCGACAATGGCTGGCCGGTGATCGACGTAACGCGCCGCTCGATCGAGGAGACCGCGGCGGCGATCATCCAGCTGTGCAACGAGCGCACGCTGCGGACGCGCGACGCATGAGGTTGGTTCTCGCCTCGCAAAGCGCATCGCGCCGGGCGATGCTGTCGGCAGCGGGCGTGCCGCATGAAGCCGCGGCGGCGCTGGTCGACGAGGAGTCGGCGAAGGACTCGCTGATCGCCGGGGGAATCACCCCGCGCGACCTGTCCGATGCGCTCGCTGAACTGAAGTCGCGCAAGCTGTCGGGGATGCATCCGACCGCATTGGTGCTGGGGTGCGATTCGGTCGTCGCGCTCGACGATGGCAGCCTGCTCGACAAGCCCACGAGCCGCGACGAGGCGCGCGAGCATCTGCGGCGGATGTCGGGCGGGCACCATGACTTGTTCAGCGCGGCGGTGATTTCCGAAGGCGGTCGCGCGGTGTGGCGGCATGTCGATCGCGCGCGAATGCATGTCCGGACGCTGTCGGACTCGTTCATCGACGGCTATCTCGACGCCGAATGGCCGGCGATTGCGGGCTGTGTCGGCTGTTACCGGATGGAGGGTCCGGGGGTGCAATTGTTCAGCCGCATCGAGGGAAGCCATTTCACGATATTGGGACTGCCGATGCTGCCGTTGCTCGATTATCTGCGCGTGCGTGGAGTGCTGACCGCATGAAGCATTATGCAGAAGTGATCGGCGATCCGATCGCGCATTCCAAATCGCCGGCGATCCACGGATTCTGGCTCGATGCGCTGGGGATCGAGGCCGAATATCGTGCGGCGCATGTCCTGCCCGAGGCGCTGGGCGATTATTTCGCCGCGCGCCGCGACGACCCGAACTGGCGCGGGTGCAACATCACTATCCCGCACAAACAGGCCGCGCTCGACCATGTCGAGGATCGCGGCGGGGTGCGCGAGTCGATCGGGGCGATCAACACCGTCGTTCGTGCCGAGGATGGCGCGCTGGTCGGCACCAATACCGATGCCGGGGGATTTTATGCCCCGATTTCGGCGATGGACCTCGAGGGCGGCCATGCCGTCGTGATCGGCGCGGGCGGTGCGGCGCGCGCGATCCTGTTCGCGCTGTCGCGTGTCGGCATTGCGCGGGTGACGATCCTCAACCGCAATGTGCTCAAGGCCGCGGCGTTGCTGTCGCATTTCGGGCTGAAGGGCGATGCGGTGCCGCTGGGATCGCCGCTGCCGCCTGCCGATTTGCTCGTGAACGCCAGCGCATTGGGGATGACGGGCCAGCCGCCGCTGGTGATCGACTTGTCGCCGTTGCCCGAGGACGCCGTCGTCTATGACGCGGTCTATGCGCCGCTCGAAACCGCGTTGCTGGCGCAGGCGCGCGCGCGCGATCTCGCGACGGTCGACGGGCTGGAGATGCTGATCGGCCAGGCCGCGCTGGCGTTCGAGCTGTTCTTCGGCGCCGAGCCCCCGCGCGACCGCGACGACGCATTGCGCGCCTTGCTGCTGCGATGATCGTGCTGGGGCTCACCGGCTCGATCGGCATGGGCAAGTCGACCGTCGCGCGGATGTTTGCCGAGGCGGGGGTGCCGGTGTTCGACGCCGATGCCGAGGTCCATCGGCTCCAGGGGCCGGGCGGCGCGCTGGTCGCGGCGATCGAGGCCGAATTTCCCGATACCACCGGGCCCGAGGGCGTCGACCGCACGATGCTGGGCGAGGCGGTGTTCGGCGATCCTGCGGCCTTTGCCCGGCTCGAGGCGCTGGTCCATCCCGCCGTCGCCGCCGCGCGCGCCGCATTTCTTGCGGACAATGCCGCGGCACCGTTGGTCGTGCTCGACGTGCCGCTGCTGTTCGAGGCCGGCGGGTGGCAATCGGTCGACAAGATCGCGGTCGTCTCGGCCCCCGCCGAGGTCCAGCGCGCCCGCGTCCTCGCCCGGCCGGGGATGACCGAGGCGCGGTTCGACTCGATCGTCGCGCGGCAGATGCCCGATGCGGAGAAGCGCGCCCGCGCCGATTACGTGATTCCGACGGGCACCAGCCTGGAGGATACGCGCGAACACGTAGCGTCGCTGATCGCTTGCCTCTCCGCCCCGGGAGGAGGATAAGGCGGGCATGCGCGAAATCGTGTTCGATACCGAAACGACGGGGCTCAGCTTCGCGGGCGGCGACCGGCTGGTCGAGATCGGCTGTGTCGAGCTGGTCAACCGCGTGCCGACCGGCCGCCATTACCACGCCTATATCAACCCCCAGCGCCCGGTCCCGATCGAGGCGTTCAACGTCCATGGGCTGAGCGACCGCTTCCTCGCCGACAAGCCGTTGTTCACCGATGTCGTCGAGGATCTGATCGCGTTTCTGGGCGATTGCCCGCTGGTCGCGCACAATGCGACCTTCGACTTCGGTTTCCTCAACGGCGAGTTGCGCCAATGCGGGCGACCGCTGGTCGACATGGCGCGGATGGTCGACACGCTGACGATCGCACGCACGCGCCATCCCGGCGCGAAGCACTCGCTCGATGCGCTCTGCTCGCGCTACGGGATCGACCTCAGCGCACGCCAGCTGCACGGCGCGCTGCTCGACGCGCAATTGCTGGCGCAGGTCTATGTCGAGCTGACCGGCGGGCGGCAGATCACGCTGGGGCTGGCCGTCGATACGCCGGTGATGCGCGAGACGCCTGCAGAGGCGCCGGCGCGGGTGCATGTCCGGCCCGCGCGGCATTTTGCTGCGTCGGACGTGGAACTTGCGCGCCACGCAGCCTTTCTCAAGGGGTTGGAAGAGCCGCTCTGGGGGGTGCCCGCGTCGAGTTGACGTCGCGCGGTTGCCTGCTAGTCCGGCAATAGTTTTAGAGTAGGAGAAATGCCCATGGATATCCGAGTTTCGGGCCACCAGGTCGATACCGGCGAAGCGCTCAAGACGCAGGTCACCGATCGACTTCAGGGCATCGCCGACAAATATTTCTCGCGCGCGATCTCGTCGCAGGTCACCTTTGGCAAGGGGCCCCACGACAATGGCTTTACCTGCGACATCATCATGCACGTGATGCAGGGACTGGTGCTCAAGGCAGCCAATTCCGGGATGGAGGCCAATGGCGCGTTCGACGGCGCCGCGGACCGCATCGACAAGCAGCTCCGCCGCTATACCCGCCGGCTCAAGGATCGCCAGGCCGGGGTGCTCAACGCGCTGGCTGAGGAAGGCGCGTATGACGCCGGCTACACGCTGTTCCAGGAGCCCGCCGAAGAGGAAGAGCCCGCCGACGCTCCCCTGATCATCGCCGAGACGCGCGTCGACGTGCCCGAGGCGACGGTATCGGACGCGGTGATGATGCTCGATCTGCGCAACACCAACGCGCTGTTGTTCCGCAACACCGGCACCGGAAGCTATAATATGGTCTATCGCCGCGGCGACGGGACGATCGGCTGGGTGGAGCCCAATCGCGTCCAAGCCTAGTCGCTGCCGGGGGCAGGGCGATGCCTGGAGCCGGGGGGGCTCTTTACTGGATGAACGATGGTTGAACTCAGCGATCTGCTCGTCCCGGAAGCCGTGCTTTCCGGGGTGAGCGCCGCCAATAAGAAGACGCTGTTCCAGCAGCTCGGCATTGCCGCGGGACGGGCCTATGGGCTCGATCCGCGCGCAGTGACCGATCGCGTGGCCGCGCGCGAAAAGCTGGGCTCGACGGGGTTTGGCGGCGGAATCGCGATTCCGCATGGCAAGCTGGATGGGCTTAAGCAGGTGTGCGGGGTGTTTGCCCGGCTGAATCACCCGATTGATTTCGGCGCGATCGACGAATTGCCCGTCGACCTGGTGTTCCTGCTGGTCTCGCCCAGCGGGGCGGGCGCCGATCATCTCAAGGCGCTTGCCTGCGTCTCGCGGCGGCTGCGCGATCGCAATTTCGCGGCCAAGCTGCGCGGCGCGGGGTCCAACGACGCCGTGTTCGCGCTGCTCGCGGGTGTGGAGGCGCGTGACGCAGCCTGAGCCACCGCCGGTAGCGACGGGCGAGGCCGCGCATTTCCGCGCGCTCGAATCGCTGTACGCCGCGGCGCCGATCAACCGGCTGTTCGAGTCGGCGCTCGAGATTCCGGAGAGCGGAGTCGCGCGGATTAGGTTCGAAATCGATCCGCGCGTCTATCACGCCGCGGGCGCCGCGCATGGCACGAGCTATTTCAAGATGCTCGACGATGCGGCCTTTTATGCCGCGAACAGCCTCGTGACCGACCGTTTCCTGCTGACGACGGCCTTCAACCTGCTGCTGACCAAGCCTTTGGTCGCCGGGCCGGTGGTGGCGGAGGGGCGCTGGATCAGCGGCCAGCGCCGCGTCTTCGTCGCGGAGGCGCGGCTGATCGACGCGCAGGGCGACGAAGCCGCGCGCGGCACGGGCACTTTCATGCGATCGCGCATCCCGCTGGCCACCCTCCCCGGCTATCGGCTGCCCTGATGGCGCGGCTGACGAGCGCGGTGCTGGTCGGTGCGCTGACTCGGCGCGTCCATCAACAGGGCGGCTCGGCGATGGTGCTCGCGCGCGGCGACGCGACGGCGGGTGCGATTCTGGTGCTCGCGCTGGAGCGTGGCGCCAATCCCCGCTTCTTCGAACGCGGGGTGGGGCCCGATGGACAGCCCGCGCTGATCGCCACCGGCCCGCGCACGCTTGCCGACGATGGCGAGGTCACCGCCTATTGGCAGCGCCGCCGATCGCAGGACGGGGACCTGTGGGTCGTCGAGTTGGACGTCGCAGCGGCAGAACGGTTCGCCGCTGAAACGATCTGCGCCGGTTGACATTGCACGCCTGTGAAGGGAAGGGGGCGGCTCGTTTGAAATAGCGTTGTGCCGATCGAAGTGTGAAGTCGAACGGTTACGCAGTCGGGGGGAAGTCCGGCGGCCCACAGAGCATCACGGGGCCCGCCGCACGCCAACCGCATAGTATTGAAACCAAATGAAGTTCCTGCCACGCGCTGCGACTTTCGCGGCGCTGACCTTTTGCGCTGGCGCACTAGCGAATGCTGCCACGCTCGATCCGACCCAGGCCGTGCAACAGCCGGTGGTCGACTCGATAAACCCCCAGGAACACCATGTTGTTCCCGCGCAGCAAGGGGTTGCTGCATCGCTTCCCGCGACCCAGGACGGCGAGATCGTCCAGCCGCTGCCCCAGGCAGCGCTCGCGGAAGACCAGGATTTCGAAACGCTCTCCGCCGTCGTGGCAGCGCAGGACGCGCCCGAATCGCCGACGAGCGAACTCAACTGCCTTGCCGTCGGTGTCTATTACGAAGCCAAGGGCGAACCGCTTGCGGGCCAGCTGGCCGTCGCGGAAGTCATTCTCAACCGCACCACATCGGGCCGCTTCCCCAAGTCGGTCTGCTCGGTCGTCGCCCAGCCCGGTCAGTTCTCGTTCGTGCGCGGCGGCAAGATCCCGAACCCGCCCGCAAACGCGCATTGGCGCAAGGCACTGGCCGTGGCGCAGGTCGCGCAGAAGGATCTGTGGGACAGCCCCGCGGAGAAGGCGCTCTACTTCCACGCACGCTATGTGCGTCCCAGCTGGAAGCGCGCGACCGTCGCGACGATCGGCAACCACATCTTCTACCGCTGAAGCGCGCGCGGGGTCTTTCCCGCGTTCTCGCAATGTTCTAGCGTTCGGGGATGCGCACCATGCCCTCCCCGGCCGCGGTCACGTCGGCTGCTCTCCCCCCCATTGATGCGGCCGACGTGGCTCGCGGCGTAAGCCGCATGCTGCTGCGCCACGATTGCGTGGCGATTGCCGAGGTCCCGCTGGACGGCGGGCGCCGCGCCGACCTGATGGCGCTCGATTCGCGCGGCAATATCGTGATCGTCGAGATCAAGGTGTCGCGCGCCGACCTGCTCGGCGATTCCAAATGGACCGAATATCTGCCGCATTGCGACCGCTTCTTCTGGGCGGTGCCGCAGGGGTTCGACCTGCGGCCGCTCGACCAGGAGGGATTCCTCCCCGCGCGCGCCGGGATTCTGGTCGCCGACCGCTATGACGCCGCGGTGGTGCGCGAAGCCGCGACCGTGCCGCTGGCCAGCGCGACTCGGCGCAAGACCACGCTGGCCTTTGCCCGCCGCGCGGCGCGGCGGGTGCTGACGCTGCTCGATCCCGAAAGCGTCCAGGTCTTCTGAGCGCAGCCGCGCGACGCGGGCGGTTAGAGCTTCGGGCCCGCCGCGGCAGTGCCGCCGGCACCGCCCTTGGGCGCGTTTGCCAGCAACCGCGCAATCGCCGGAAACCGCGTTTCCTGGGCGGCATAGTCGCGCGCGGTCTTACCGGTGCGATAATCGCCGCGATCGGGATTGGCGCCGGCGTCGAGCAGCATCCGGACGATATTCGCGTCATGGATCAGCACCGCGCGGATCAGCGGGCTCTCGCCCGCCGCATTGGGAAGGTTGATATTCGCGCGATATTTCATGAGGATCGATACGCCCTCGGCCCAACTCTGGTTCACCGCGACGATCAGCGGGGTATTGCCCTCGCGGTCCTGGATATTGGGGTTGGCATCGTCCGCCTGGAGCAGCGCGCGGAGATAGACCTGGTCGCGGCGTTCGGCGACGATGTGCAGCGCGCCCTGGCCGTTGCGGCGGTCCTTGGTGTTGACGATCCGGAGCGACTTGTCCTGGAGGAACTTGTTGACCTTGGTCCCGTCGGCCTTGCGCACCGCCTCAAGGAACTCATAACCATCGGAAAATTTCTGCGCGAATGCCGGCGTGGCGGAAAACACCAGCGCGGCGGCGGCCGCCAGTCGGAACGCACGGAGCACCATGATCAAGCGAAACCCTTTATTGGACCCTGTTCTTGCAAGCCGCAGCATAACAGATCATGGCTGGGGGCGCCATGAATAGGATGTTTTTTGCGCCCGCGCTGGCGCTTGTCGCGGCGCCGCTTGCCGGGTGCGGCGGCGCTGCCGATCAGCCCCCGCTTGCGGGCGCGCGGATCGGCGGCCCCTTTGCGTTGACCGACCAGAATGGCCGGACGGTGCGCGATACCGATTTCGCCGGTCGCTACCGGATCGTCTATTTCGGCTATACCTATTGCCCCGATGTTTGCCCCACCGACATGCAGAAGATCGGCCAGGCGATGCGCGAACTCGACCGGACCGATGCGAAGGTCGCGCAGAAGGTCGTGCCGATCTTCATCACGGTCGATCCGGAGCGCGACACGCCGGCGGCGATCAAGCAGTTCGTCGCCAATTTCCATCCGCGGATCGTCGGGCTGACCGGCACGCCCGAGCAGATCGCCAAGGTCGCGAAGGATTATGCGGTCTATTTCAAGAAACAGCCCGCGGGTGCCGGCGGCGGCTATCTGGTCGATCACCTCGCGGTCGCGTTCCTGATGGGGCCGCAGGGCGAGCCGATCGCGTCGCTGCCGATCGACAAGGACGGCGCCGCGATCGCCGAACAGGTCAGGCACTGGGTCCGGTGAGCGAACGTTTCTGGGAAACCAAGCCGCTCTCGAAGCTCGACCGCGCGCAATGGGAGGCGTTGTGCGACGGCTGCGGCAAATGCTGCCTCCACAAGCTCGAGGATGACGAGACCGGCGAATTGCTCCCGACCAACGTCGCCTGCCGGCTGCTCGATCGGCGGATGGGGATGTGCAGCGATTACAAGCACCGCCACGCCTATGTCAGCGAGTGCGTGCGGCTGAACAACAACAATGTCAGCGGCATCGAATGGCTGCCCTCGACCTGCGCCTATCGGCTGCGCGCGGCGGGCGAGGCGTTGCCCGAATGGCATTATCTGGTGTGCGGCGACCGCGAGGCGGTGCACCGCGCGGGCGAGTCGACGCGCGGCTGGACGGTGTCCGAGGACGATGTCGGCGACCTGGAGCACCATCTGGTCGACCGTATCCTGTGACCCCGGCGGTCGAGATCGTCCGCCATGCCCGCGCCCGGCGGATGCGGCTGGCGATCGATCCCCGCGACGGGCGCGTACGGCTCACCCTGCCACCGCGCGCTTCGCTTAAGAAAGCGCTGGCCTGGGCCGAGGAACAGCGCGAGTGGATCGCGGCGCAGCAGGCGCGGCTGCCGCAATCCCAACCCTTTGTTCCCGGCGCGCGTTTCGCCTTTCGCGGGCGCGAGGTCGAGATTGCATGGTCCGCGACCGCCAAGCGCACCCCGACGCTCGAAGGCGACCGGCTGGTGTGCGGCGGCCCTGCCGAGGGGCTCGATCGCCGAGTCGAGCGCTGGCTGCGCGGCGAGGCATTGCGGGTGCTGAGCGAAGAGACCGCTTATTATGCCGCGCGCGCCGGCGTCGGCGTCACCCGCGTCTCGATCGGCGATCCGCGCGGGCGCTGGGGGAGTTGTGCCGCGTCGGGGGCGATCCGCTATAGCTGGCGGCTGATCCTGGCGCCCGATTTCGTCCGCCGCGCAACCGTGGCGCACGAAGTCGCGCACCGCGTCCATATGAACCATGCGCCCGCGTTCCACCGGCTGGTCGACGCGCTCTACGAAGGCGATCCGGCGGAGGCGCGGGCGTGGCTGCGCGCACAGGGCGCCGCGCTGCACTGGGTCGGGCGTCCCGCCGACTCGGAATAAAGCTATTCCAGATCGCGCGGGCGTGGCGTGGCGCGGTCCATCGGTGGCGGCGGCACGATCACCGTGCGACCCGAATCGCGCGGCGCCCGGCCGGGGGCGGGCTGTCCTGCGGGCGGGGCATTGCCGGTCATCCGGTCGATCCAGTCCTGGTCGATGCGATCCTCCGGCGCTTGTTCGGCGGGCGCGCCGCGCGGGTCGGTGGGTTGCTCCTGCTGCGGCACCGGGTTGCCGTCCTCGTCGACGAACACGCCATTGTCGGGCGCGGCGTAATAGGCATTGTCCTCGGGTTCGAGCTCCCATTCGGGCAGCGTCACCTTGGTGTCGAAATTCTCGACCGGGCGCCCGGCCACGGCCTTGCCCATGAATGCGGCAAAGGCACGCGCAGGCGCAGTGCCGCCCTGGAGCCCGGGGACCGTCCGCGCATCGTCGCGTCCCATCCACACCCCCGTGGTCAGCCCCGACGAGAAGCCGAGGAACCAGCCATCCTTGTTCGACGTCGTCGTGCCGGTCTTGCCCGCCACCGGGCGCCCGATCTGGGCGGCGCGGCCCGATCCGGTCGCGACTGCGGTCTGGAGCAGGTCGGTCATCTGCGCGGCGACATAGGGCGCAACGAGGACATGGCTGGTGTCGACTTCGTGGCTGTAGATCACGGCGCCGTTCGCGGTCACGCGGGTGATGCCGAACGGCGTGACCGCCACGCCCTTCTGCCCCACCGACGCAAAGGCGCGGGTCATGTCGATCAGCCGGACGTTGGAGGTGCCGAGCACCATCGCCGGCTGGGTGTTGATCGGCGTGGTGATGCCGAACCGGCGCGCCATGTCGGCGACGGTGCCGAAGCCGACTTCCTGCCCCAGCTTCGCCGCGATCGTGTTGATCGAATAGGCAAAGGCGGTGCGCAGCGTGATCTCGCCCGAATTGCGGCGCGAATTGTTGCGCGGGGTCCAGCCGGCGATCGTCACCGGCTCGTCGACGACGATGTCGTCGGGCTTATGCCCCGCTTCGAGCGCGGCGAGATAGACGAACAGCTTGAACGACGATCCCGGCTGGCGCGTCGCCTGAGTCGCGCGGTTGTAGATCGACGCGACATAATCCTTGCCGCCCACCATCGCGCGCACCGCGCCGTCGCGGTCGAGGCTGACCAGCGCGCCCTGCGCGTCGCCGGGGGCATTGCGCCGGATCGCCTCGTCGGCGGCGCGCTGCATGTTGAGGTCGAGCGTCGTCCA
This sequence comes from Sphingomonas hengshuiensis, assembly GCF_000935025.1. Taxonomy (NCBI): domain Bacteria; kingdom Pseudomonadati; phylum Pseudomonadota; class Alphaproteobacteria; order Sphingomonadales; family Sphingomonadaceae; genus Sphingomonas; species Sphingomonas hengshuiensis. The sequence continues at coordinate 4,392,281 of NZ_CP010836.1, read as the reverse complement.
CACCTCGAGCGGGGCGTCGCTTTCGTCGATCAGCACTTCGAGCTGCGGCAGCGCCCAGTCGGTGAAATAGCGCACGCTGTTCTGGCGCGGCTCGGGCGCGAGTTTGACCGATTTGGGATCGGTGGCGCGTGCCTGCGCTTCGCTGATCTTGCCGGTCTCGGCCATCAGGCTCAGCACCACGCTGGCGCGATCCACGGCTGCCTCGGCATCGGCGCTGGGCGAGTAATGCGACGGCGCCTTGACCAGCCCGGCGATCACCGCGGCCTCGGCCAGGCTCAGATTCGTCGCCGAATGGCCGAAGAATTTGCGGCTCGCGGCATCGATGCCATAGGCGCCGCCGCCGAAATACACCTTGTTGAGGTACAGCTCGAGGATCTGGTCCTTGCTGAATTTGCGCTCCAGCGCGAGCGCCAGCACCGCCTCGCGCGCCTTGCGGCCATAGGAGCGCTTGAGCGACAGAAAGACGTTGCGCGCGAGCTGCTGGGTGATCGTCGAGACTGCGCTGACTCGCCCCTTGCGCGCGACGCTGTCGCGGATGCCGCGGACGATGCCGACCGGATCGATGCCGAAATGCGATTCGAAGCGCCGGTCCTCGGTCGCGATGATCGCGTCCTTCATCACCTGCGGAATCTGGTCGGACGGGATCCATTCGCCATAGCTCGGCCCGAGCGACACCAGCACCGTGCCGTCGACCGCATGGACGCGGATCATCTGGCCGTTGGGCGAGGATTTCAGCTCGTCATAGCTCGGCAGCGAGGCGCGCGTCGAATAGACTGCGATCGCCAGCGCGATCGCCGCGACCAGCGCCGCGGCGCCTCCGCTGATCGCAATCCATAGCGCGATACGCTTCCACCGGGCGCCGCTGCGCACCGGGGAGGCCTTGGAACGTTTCGGGGGGTTCGCCATCGGGGGGCTTGGGTACCGCCTATTGCGACGGCCCACAAGGATTAGGAGCCGGCTGCCTCGCCGCTGCTAGCTGCGGTCGGGTTTCCGCCACGTGAACGGAAATCGAGGCTCACCGAATTCATGCAATAGCGCAGCCCGGTGGGCGGTGGCCCGTCGGGAAAGACATGGCCGAGATGGCCGTCGCACCGGGCGCAGCGCGCCTCGACGCGGCGCATCCCGTGGCTGGTATCGGCATGTTCGACCACGCGCTCGGCCAGGATCGGCTGGGTGAAGCTGGGCCAGCCCGATCCCGAATCATATTTGTCGACGCTGTCGAACAATTCGAGCTGGCACCCGGCGCAGCGATAGACGCCGTCGGCCTTGTTATTGTTGTACCGCCCCGAAAACGCGCGTTCGGTGCCCGCTTCGCGCAGCACATGGAATTGTTCGGGCGAAAGACGCTTGCGCCATTCGGATTCGGACAGGTTGAGCTGTTCCATAGCCGCCAGCATGTGTGCGCGCGCCGCGCTGTCGTCAATCTCCCTTCGTGCCAACCTGGGTTAACACGCCGCTCGCCTTGAGCTTTGCCTTGAGTATTTCTGGTCGCGGCGCCCACAGGAACCCGAAGCTGACGGTGCCGTGCTTGGTCCCCACGGCATGGTGCAGCCGGTGCGCCTGGACGATCCGCTTCATGTACGACGAGCGCGGGACATAGCCGGTGCGCAGCCGGCGGTGGACGATCACGTCGTGGAACCCGAAATAGATCGCGCCGTACGCGGCGATCCCTGCGCCGATCCACGTAAAACCCGGCCACCAACCCAGCCGCACTCCGCCGAGCAGCAGCACGATCGACGGCACCGCAAAGATCGCGGCATACAGGTCGTTCAACTCGAACGCGCCGGGGCGGGGGCGATGGTGGCTGGCGTGGAGGAACCATCCGGGGCCGTGCATCACCCAGCGATGCGCCGCATAGGCGAACAGCTCCATGCCGAGCACGGTCGCAACGAAGATCAGGATGCCGGTCACGATGTCCATCGCCGCGATATAGGGGCTGGCGCGCGCCGCGTCAGGTGTTTTGCGTGTCCACGGTTCGGCCAGATGCGGCAACTCCGGATTGCACCGCGCGGGCGCCGGCGATAGCGCTGGCGGCAATGACGCCCAAACCCCTTCTCGCGCTCCTCGCGCTCGCCCTGCCGCTCGCCGCCTGTGCGGTGCCGGAGGCGCGGCTGCGCTCCGGGCTGGTCCGCGCCGGGCTCCCCCGCCCGCTTTCGGCGTGCATGGCCGAACGGATGGTCGACCGGCTCTCGCTGAAGCAATTGATGCGGATCGCAGACCTGCCCAAGGCGCAGGGCTCCGAATCGGTCGAGCAATTCCTCCACCGCGTCCGCGCTTTGGGCGATGCGGAGATACTCGGCGTCACCTCAAGCTCAGCGGCTTTGTGCGCCGTCGGGCTCGGCAGGTGATCCCCAGGGGTGGATTCGCCGGGGCGGCTGTGCTTTAGGCAGCCCAAATCTTCGAGGAAGGCGCTCCCATGAACATTCACGAATATCAGGCCAAGGAATTGCTGGCGAAGTTCGGCGTGCCCGTCCCCGCCGGCTTTGCTGCGATGAGCGTCGAGGAGGCCGTCGAGGCTTCGAAGAAGCTCCCCGGGCAGCTTTATGTCGTCAAGGCGCAGATTCATGCCGGTGGCCGTGGCAAGGGCAAGTTCAAGGAGCTGTCGCCCGAGGCCAAGGGCGGCGTCCGCCTCGCCAAGACCGAGGAAGAGGTTCGCGCCGCCGCTGCCGACATGCTCGGCAACACGCTGGTGACGATCCAGACCGGCGACGCCGGCAAGCAGGTCAACCGCCTCTACGTCACCGACGGCGTCGACATCGCCAAGGAATTCTACCTCGCGCTGCTCGTCAATCGTGCGTCGGGCCGGATCGGCATGGTCGTCTCGACCGAAGGCGGGATGGACATCGAAACCGTCGCGCACGACACGCCGGAAAAGATCCACACGATCGACATCGACCCTGCGACCGGCTTCATGCCGCACCATGGCCGCGCCGTCGCCAACGCGCTGGGCCTGAGCGGCGACCTCGCCAAGCAGGCGGCGTCGACGGCGTCGAAGCTGTATGATGCGTTCCTCGGCACCGACGCCGCGCAGATCGAGATCAATCCGCTGGCGGTCACCGAGGACGGCAAGCTGATGGTGCTCGACGCCAAGGTCGGCTTCGATTCGAACGCGCTGTTCCGCCACCCCGACCTGATGGAACTGCGCGACGAGACCGAGGAAGACCCGGCCGAGCTGGAAGCGTCCAAGTACGACCTGGCCTATATCAAGCTCGACGGCGACATCGGCTGCATGGTCAACGGCGCCGGCCTCGCAATGGCGACGATGGACATCATCAAGCTCAACGGCATGTTCCCGGCGAACTTCCTCGACGTCGGCGGCGGCGCGACCAAGGAAAAGGTCACGGCGGCGTTCAAGATCATCCTGAGCGATCCGGCGGTAAAGGGCATCCTCGTCAACATCTTCGGCGGGATCATGCGCTGCGACATCATCGCCGAGGGCATCGTCGCCGCGGCCAAGGAAGTGAACCTTTCGGTGCCGCTGGTCGTTCGCCTCGAAGGGACGAACGTCGAGAAGGGCAAGGAAATCCTCGCCACTTCGGGGCTGGCGATCGTTCCCGCCAACGACCTGGGCGACGCCGCGCAGAAGATCGTGGCGGAAGTGAAGAAGGTCGCGTGATCGCTGCCGGGGCGCGCCGCCGACGCTGGCGCGCCCCGGACGGTTGCTCGGCGAACCGGACGGATTGTGCGGCGGTAGCGCGCTTCTGCGCTTGACGTTGACGTAAGCGGTAGCTGAAATAGCTACCAAGGAGATGAGCGATGAAAGTCCTGGTGCCGGTCAAGCGGGTGCTTGACTATAATGTGAAGCCTCGCGTGAAGGCGGACGGGACGGGGGTCGACCTCGCCAACGTCAAGATGAGCATGAACCCGTTCGACGAGATCGCGATCGAGGAAGCCGTGCGCCTGAAGGAAAAGGGCGTCGCGACCGAAGTCGTGGTGGTGACGATCGGCGTTCCCAAGGCCGAGACCGACGTGCTGCTGACCGCGCGCGCGATGGGCGCCGATCGCGGCATCCTGATCGTGACCGAGGACGAAGTCGAGCCGCTGGCCGTCGCCAAGCTGCTCGCCAAGGTCGCCGAGGAGGAACAGCCGGGGCTGATCATCCTGGGCAAGCAGGCGATCGACGATGACGCCAACCAGACCGGCCAGATGCTCGCCGCGCTGCTCGGCTGGCCGCAGGGCACCTTCGCGTCGAAGGTCGAAGTGACCGGCGAGCGCGTCGCGGTGACGCGCGAAGTCGATGGCGGGCTGGAGACGGTCGATCTCAAGCTCCCCGCGATCGTCACCACCGATCTGCGCCTCAACGAGCCGCGCTATGCGACACTGCCCAACATCATGAAGGCCAAGTCCAAGCCGATCGCGAAGAAGACCGTCGCCGATTACGGCGTCGACGTCACGCCGCGGCTGACCACGCACAAGGTCGTCGAGCCCGGCAAGCGCAGCGCGGGCATCAAGGTGGGCTCGGTCGACGAGCTGGTCGAGAAGCTCAAGGGCATGGGAGTCGCGAAATGAAGACGTTGGTCTGGGTCGAACACGACAATCAGAGCGTCAAGGACGCGACTTTGGCAGTGGTCACCGCTGCTTCGAAGCTGGGTGAAGTGCATCTGCTCGTCGCGGGCGAAGGCGTCGCCGCTGTGGCCCAGGAAGCCGCGAAGATCGCGGGCGTCGGCAAGGTCCATGTCGCCGACGACGCGGCCTATGGCCATGCGCTCGCCGAGAATGTCGCACCTCTGGTGGCCGCGCTGATGGACAGCCATGACGCGGTGCTGTTCCCCGCGACGACCAACGGCAAGAACATCGCGCCGCGCGTCGCAGCCCTGCTCGACGTGATGCAGGTCAGCGACATCCTGTCGGTCGAGGGGCCGGATACTTTCACCCGCCCGATCTATGCGGGCAACGCGATTGCCACCGTCCAGACCAGCGACAAGAAGCTGGTGCTCACCGTGCGCGGCACGGCCTTTGCCAAGGCAGAGACCAGCGGCGGCAGCGGCGTGGTCGAAGCCGTTTCGGCTACGGGCGATGCCGGGCTCTCCAGCTTCGTCTCGGCGGAAATCGCCAAGTCGGTCCGCCCCGAGCTGACCAGCGCCAAGGTGATCGTGTCGGGCGGCCGCGCGCTCCAGAATGGCGAGAATTTCCACGCGCTGATCGAGCCGCTCGCCGACAAGCTCGGCGCCGCGGTCGGTGCATCGCGCGCGGCGGTCGACGCGGGCTATGTCCCCAATGACTATCAGGTCGGCCAGACCGGCAAGATCGTCGCCCCCGAAGTCTATATCGCAGTCGGCATTTCCGGCGCGATCCAGCATCTGGCGGGGATGAAGGACAGCAAGACGATCATCGCGATCAACAAGGACGAGGACGCCCCGATCTTCCAGGTCGCGGACATCGGACTGGTCGGCGACCTGTTCAAGCTGGTGCCGGAGCTGACCGAAAAGCTCTGACCTTGGCATTTACGCTTGAAGACCATGGGGCAGCGCATCTTCCCGGTGCGGCTGCCCCTTTTCTGTCCGCGCTCGAAGCGCTGGCGTCTCGGGTGCCGGTGGCGCGCGGCGGCGTGCGGTTGCATGGCGTAGAGGGGCTGGCGGAACTGCTTGCGCCCGATGTGCTGGGTGCTGCGGCGGTGCAGGTCCTGGGCGCCGACGCGCGTCCTGTCCGCGCGATCCTGTTCGACAAAGGCGAGGGCAACAACTGGGCGCTGGGCTGGCATCAGGACCGCACGATCGCGGTGCGCACGCGCGTCGATGTTCCGGGCTTCGGGCCCTGGTCAGTGAAGCAGGGATTGCTCCACGTGGAACCACCGTTCGCGGTGATCGAGGGCATGGTCACGCTGCGGGTGCATCTGGATGCCGTGCCCGCCGACAACGCGCCGTTGCTGATCGCGCCCGGATCGCACCGGCTGGGCCGCGTCCCCGAAGGCGAGGTTGCGGGCGCGGTCGCGCGCTGCGGGACGGCGACCTGCCTCGCGGCGGCGGGGGATGCCTGGCTCTATGCGACGCCGATCCTACATGCCTCTGCCGCTGCTTCGGGCCACGCGCACCGGCGGGTCCTCCAGGTGGATTTCTCCGCCGCACCGCTGCCCGGCGGGCTCGACTGGCTGGGTATTGGATAAGCGGGGGAGTTTTTTTCGGCCGCGACGAGCGGGCGGGCATCGCCACGCCGCCGAGGCTAATCGGTGATGCGGTTTTCGCCAAGCGGGTCGGGCATCGGGCGGATCGGCGCGAACCGGAGCACCGCAAATCCGACCAGCGCCGAGAGCACCGACCCGGTGAGCACGCCGATCTTCACTTCGTCGACCAGTTCGGGCCGCCCGGGAAACGCCAGCCCGCCGATGAACAGGCTCATCGTGAAGCCGATCCCCGCGAGCAGCGACACGCCATAGATTTGCAGCCAGGTTGCCCCGCCCGGACGGGGGGCAAAGCGGGTGCGCACCGCAAGCCAGATCGCCCCCAATATCCCCAGCTGCTTCCCCGCGAACAGCCCCAGCGCGATGCCCAGCGGGAGCGGCGCGAGCAGGATCGCGGGTGACAGCCCCGCCAGCGACACGCCGGCATTGGCAAAGCCGAACAGCGGCACGATCAGGAACGCCGACCAGGGGTGGAGCCCATGTTCGAGCCGGTGCAGCGGCGAATGCGCGGCATCGGGCGCCGCGGGGGTCTTGACGATCGGGATGGTCATCGCGGCGGCGACTCCGGCGATCGTGGCATGCACGCCGGACAGGAACACGAAATACCAGAGCAGCACTGCGAGCAGCAGATAGACGATCAGCCGCTGCGACCCGGCACGGTTGAGCGCGAACATCGCCGCCAGCACGATTCCCGCCCCGGCGAGCGCAGCGAAATCAATGCCCTCGGTATAGCCCACGGCGATGATTGCCACCGCGCCCATGTCGTCGACGATCGCCACCGTGGTCAGGAACAGCTTGAGCGAGGTCGGCGCGCGTGGCCCCAGGATCGCGAGCACCCCGATCGCAAAGGCGATGTCGGTCGCCGCCGGGATCGCCCAGCCGCCATGGAGTTCGGGATAGGCGCGAGTCACGCCCAGATAGAAGAGCGCAGGCACCGCCATCCCCGCCGCTGCCGCAAGCACCGGCAGCCGCCGGCGCTCCCAGCTATTGAGCCGCCCGTCGACGAACTCGCGTTTGATCTCCAGCCCGACGAGCAGGAAGAATACCGCCATCGCCGCGTCGTTGATCCACAAATGCAGCGTCATCGGGCCGTAGCGGGGGCTGATGACCGGGCCGGTCACGAAATGGAGCATATGGAAATAGGCTTCGGACCAATGCGGTACGTTCGCCACCAGCATCGCCAGCGCCGCCGCCGCCATCAGCACGATCCCGCCCGCAGCCTCGCCGTGCAGGAAGGCCCGTGTCATCGATTGCGCGCGGTGTATCAAGGGTGGGGCATGGCGGTCGGCAGGCGGCATTTGGTCTCCTTGCGGGCAGCGCGCCCCGTTCTTACCCCGCTATTCGGCCTTGGCGAGTGCGTCGGCGATCAGCGCGCGGCTGTTCGCGATGCCGTATAGCGCGATGAAGCTGCCCATGCGCGGTCCCTGTTCGGAGCCGAGCAGCGTCTCGTACAGCGCCTTGAACCAGTCGCGCAGCGTCTCGAATCCGCCGGTCTTGCCGATTTCATAGACGCGGTTCTGGATATCCTCTGCCGAGGCATCGGCGGGAAGTTCGGCCAGCGCGGCGTCGAGCCGGCGCAGCGCGTCGACTTCGCCGCCCACGGGCGCGCGCTTGCGCAGCGTGGGCGCAACGAAGTCGCGGGCATAGGCAAGCGCATGTCCGATCAGACGGTCGAGCGCCGGATAGGTTTCGGGAGTCGCATCCGGGACATAATTTGTAAGATAGCCCCAGACCTGCGCCTTGCTCGCCTCGCCCATCACCCCGACCAGATTGAGCAGCAGCCCGAAGGTCACCGGCAGCGTCTCGGCCGGCGGCGGGCCGTTGTGGATATGGTGCACGGGGTTGCCGAGCTTCTGCGCGATCGGCTGCTCGGCATAATTCCCCCGGAACTGCCAATATTCATCCACCGCGCGCGGAATCACGCCCAGATGGAGCGCCTTGGCCTTCTTAGGTTCGCGATAAATGTAAAAGGCCAGGCTCTCGTCGGGGCCATAGGTCAGCCACTGGTCGAGGCTGAGGCCATTGCCCTTGGACTTGGAGATTTTCTCGCCGCGTTCGTCGAGGAACATCTCGTAATTAAAGCCCTCGGGCGGGCGCCCGCCCAGCACGCGCGCGATCTTGGACGACTGGACCACCGAATCGATCAGGTCCTTGCCCGCCATCTCGTAATCGACGCCCAGCGCGACCCAGCGCATCGCCCAGTCGACTTTCCACTGGAGCTTGGCCTTGCCGCCCAGGATCGACTGTTCGATCCGCTCGCCTTCATCGACGAAGGCGATCATCCCCGTTTCGGCGTCGAGCACTTCGATCGGCACCTGGAGGACGATGCCGCTCTTCGGGCTGACCGGCAGCACCGGCGAATAGGTCGCCTGCCGCTCGGCGCGCAGTGTCGGCAGCATCACGTCCATGATGCCCTGATAATGGCGCAGCACGCCCTTCAGCGCGGCGTCGAACGTCCCGTCGGCATAATAATCGGTCGACGACACGAATTCATAGTCGAACCCGAAGCGATCGAGGAATTCGCGCAGCAGCGCGTTGTTATGCGCCGCAAAGCTCTCATGCGTGCCGAACGGATCGGGAATGCGCGTCAGCGGCTTGCCAAGATGCTGCGCCAGCATCTCCTTGTTGGGCACATTGTCGGGCACCTTGCGCAGGCCGTCCATGTCGTCGCTGAACGCGATCAGCCGCGTCGGGATATCGCTCAGCGTCTCGAACGCGCGGCGCACCATCGTCGTGCGCAGCACTTCGTTGAACGTGCCGATATGCGGCAGCCCCGACGGGCCATAACCGGTCTCGAACAGCACATGCCCCTTGGCCGGCGCGCCGTCCGGATAGCGCTTGAGCAGTTTCCGGGCCTCTTCATAGGGCCAGGCCTTGGAGACGAGCGCTGCGGCGCGGAGTTCGGTGATGTCGGTCATGGTCCGCTGCCTCTGCCGCTTTCGCGGCGCGAGCGCAATTGCGGGCGGCGCATCGCATTTGGGACGCGGGAGACTGGCACGCGGGAACGAACGGTGTACAGAGGGAGGCGATGACGCCGCTTCCCTATCCCGCGCTGCACGCCAGCCATGGCGGCATCTGGATCGCCACGGGCACTGAAACCCGTGCGGTCAGCCGGGGGGAGGCGTTGCGGATCGCTTCGGACACGCCGGTCATCCTGCTCAATGCGCCGCTGATCGGCCAGCGGCTGGGGCATCCGGAAATTTCGGGGCTCGACGTGCTCGAGCTGTTCGCCTTCCTCCACCCCGCCCGTTTCATGGTGCCGACGCCCAAGGGCCTCGCGCGTGCCACCGGGCTTACGATGCCCGACAGCGATGCGGACGTCGCGGGGCTGCTGCGCGACGCCACCGAGCGGCTGCTCGCGGTCGCCGATGGCGTCTGGCCCGAGCGCGAGGGGGCGTGGCATTCGCTCCAGTCGCTGTTCCGGCTGCACTGGGCGTGGGCGCCCGCGCTGGCGCAGCGGCTCGCCAAGCCCGAAAAGGCCGAGCGCTGGCTGTTCTCCAAGCTGCCCGAATGGGAGGAGCGCGCCCCGCGTCCGGCGCCGCGCACCGTGACGCTGGACGATGCCGACATCGCCGTGCGCCTCGCGCGGCTGACCGGCGACGGTGCCGAGCGTCGCCAGGGCCAGCGCGATTATGCCGCAGCGGCGGCGGCGGCCTTCGCGCCCCGCGAGATGCGCGATTCGCCCAACCTCGTGCTGGCGGAGGCAGGGACGGGGATCGGCAAGACGCTGGGCTATCTCGCCCCCGCCTCGCTCTGGGCGGAGCAGGCTGAGGGGCCGGTATGGGTGTCGACCTTCACCAAGGCGCTGCAACGCCAGCTCGCGCACGAAGGCGAACGGCTGTTCCCCGATGCCGACGAGCGCAAACGCCGGATCGTGACGCGCAAGGGCCGCGAGAACTATGTCTGCCTGCTCAATCTGGAGGATGCGCTCCAGGGCGGGTTTGCCGGCCGCGCGGCGGTGCTGGCGCAGCTTGTGGCGCGCTGGGCGGCGTTCAGCGCCGATGGCGACATGGTCGGCGGCGACTTGCCCGGTTGGCTACCCACCTTGTTCCGCCGCAACGGATCGACCGCGCTGACCGACCGGCGCGGCGAGTGCATCTATGCCGGGTGCCCGCATTACCGGAAATGCTTCATCGAGCGCGCGGCGCGTGCCGGGGCGGACGCCGATGTCGTGATCGCCAACCATGCGCTGGTGATGGTCAACGCCGCGCGCGGGCACGAATCGGCGACGCGGCCCAGCCGCTATGTGTTCGACGAGGGGCATCATCTGTTCGACGCCGCCGATGCGATGTTCGCGGCGGCGCTGACCGGGCAGGAGGCGATCGAGATTCGCCGCTGGATATTGGGTCCGGAGGGCGGCGCGCGCGGGCGGCGGCGCGGGCTGGCGGCGCGGCTGTCCGACGTCGCGAGCTATGACGATGAGGGCGGTCGCGCGATTGCCGAGGCCGTCGACGCCGCGCAGGCGCTGCCCAGCGACAAATGGCTCCAGCGGCTGGGGGAGGGCGATCCGTTCGGCCCGGTCGAGGCGCTGCTCGCGGCGGTGCGCGGTCTGGTCTATGCCCGCGACACCAATGGCAGCGCCGATGCCGGCTATGGGCTGGAGACCGAATTGGCCGAGCCCGATGCCGCGCTGGTCGAGGCGGCGGGGCCGGCGGGGGCGGCGCTCGACGCACTCGTCCGCCCGATGATCGCGCTGGGGCGGCGGCTCGAGGCAGTGCTCGCCGATTCGCCCGACTGGATGGACGGCCCGGCGCGCGCGCGGATCGAAGGCGCGATCGCCTCGCTCGGCTGGCGCACCGACACCGTCGGCGCGTGGCTGGCGCTGATCGCGCGAGTCGGCGGCCCGGCGGACCCGCAATTCGTCGATTGGCTCGCGGTCGATCGCGTCGAGGGGCGCGAATATGATGTCGGGCTCCACCGACACTGGCTCGACCCGTCCAGGCCCTTTGCCGAAACCGTGCTACGCCCCGCCCAGGGCGCGCTGATCACCTCGGCGACGCTGCGCGCAGGCGGCGACTGGGACGTCGCCGAGGCGCGCAGCGGCGCGGTCCATTTGCTGCGCCCCGCGATCCGGTTCGAGGCGGCGAGCCCGTTCGACTATGCGGGGCAGGCCGAGGTGCTGATCGTCACCGACATCAAGCGCGGCGACCTGCCCGCGCTCGCCAATGCCTATGCCCGGCTGATCGTCGCGGCGGAGGGGGGTACGCTCGGGCTGTTCACGGCGATTCGCCGGCTGCGCGCGGTCCATGCCCGAATCGCCGACCGGCTGGCGCGCGAGGGGCTGCCGCTGCTCGCGCAGCATGTCGATCCGATCGACACGGGAACGCTGGTCGATATTTTCCGCGACGATTCGCGAACCTCGCTGATCGGCACCGACGCGCTGCGCGACGGCGTCGACGTGCCCGGCGATTCGCTGCGGATGGTGGTGATGGAGGGCGTGCCCTGGCCCAAGCCCAGCGTGCTCCATGCGGCGCGGCGGCTGGCGGGGGGCGGCAGCGCCTATGACGACCGCATCGTCCGCGCGCGGCTGGCGCAGGCGTTCGGGCGGCTGATCCGCCGCGCCGACGATCGCGGCGCGTTCGTGCTGCTGTCCTCGGCGATGCCGTCGCGGCTGCTCCGCGCCTTTCCCGAGGGGACACCGGTCGCGCGGGTGCCGCTGGACGAAGCGGTCGAGCGAGTTCGGCTTTCCTTGGGCGCGCGCATGCGGCATGAGGCGCGCGCAACCGCCTGATGCACCGGGGACGCATGAAGACGCTAACGCTGCTGCGCCACGCCAAATCGGGATGGGACGATCCCGTCGCCCGCGATTTCGATCGTCCGCTCAATCCCAAGGGGCAGCGCGCCGCCGCGATGGTCGGGCGGCATATGCGCGCGCTCGGGCTGGGCTTCGATCATGTCGCCGCCTCGCCCGCGGTGCGCGTGATCGAGACGCTGGCGCAGGTCGCTGCCGGCTATGGCCGCGATCTTGCCCCCGAATGGGACCAGCGCCTGTATCTCGCCTCGGCGGCGACGCTGCTCGATCTGGTGCACGAGCTCCCCGAGGGGGCGGACCGCGTGCTCCTGGTCGGGCATAATCCGGGGCTGGAGGAACTGGTGCTGCTGCTCGCCGATGGCGGCGGGGCGCTGCGTGAGGCGGTGGAGACCAAGTTCCCGACCGCCAGCCTTGCCGAGCTTCGCTTCGGCGATGTCGCATGGGAGGCGATATCTGGCGGCAGCGCGGCGCTGGCGCGTTTCATCCGCCCGCGCGATCTCGATTCGAGCCTGGGTCCCGACACGCCCTGAGCCGCGCGCGGCTCAGCTGCGTTCGAGTGCGTCGGTCAGCACGTCGCGAATCTCGGTCAGCGCGTCCACTCTGGACTTTTCCCGTCCGCGCGGCGCCCGTTCTGCCTCGAGCAGCCGCTGCACGCCGCGAATCGTATAGCCCTGCTGGCTGAGCAGATCGTCGATTCGCCGGACCAGCGCGACGTCCTCGGGCCGGTAATAGCGGCGGTTGCCCGCGCGGGTCAGCGGGCGAAGCTGGGGAAACCGCGTCTCCCAATAGCGCAGGATATGCTGGGGCCGCCCGATGTCCTTGGCAAGCTCGCCGATCGTGCGCAGCGCGCCAGCGGCCTTTGGGGGCGCCGGCGCCGCCATCTCAGCCGCCGGCGACGATGCGGTCGCGCATCATCTGGCTGGCGCGGAAGGTCAGCACCCGGCGCGGTGCGATCGGCACTTCGACGCCGGTCTTGGGGTTGCGCCCGACGCGCTCGCCCTTGTCGCGCAGGATGAAGCTGCCGAAGCCGGAGATCTTCACATTCTCGCCGCGCGAAAGCGACTCGCACATATGGTAGAGGATTTGTTCGACCAGCCGAGAGGCATCCGCGCGGGACAGTCCCACTTCGCGGTGGAGCGATTCGGCCAGATCGGCCCTGGTCAGCGTCCCTGCTGCCACCATCACTCATACCTCCAGCTAATCTGTGTTGTTGCGTGTGCCTTATCAGATTGCGTTTGCGTCGCAAATGGCATCGTAACGGTCTCGAAACATTTCAGCCATTTTGGGGAATATCAGAATCGCAAGACCGCCGCACCCCAGGTAAAACCCCCACCCATTGCCTCGAGCACGATCAGGTCGCCCTGCTGGATCCGCCCGTCGCGCACCGCGGTGTCGAGTGCGAGCGGGACCGACGCTGCCGAGGTGTTGGCGTGGCGGTCGACCGTGACGACGACTTTCTCGGGGGCGAGCCCCAATTTGCGCGCGGTCGCGTCGAGGATGCGGGCATTGGCCTGGTGCGGCACGACCCAGTCGACATCCGCCGAGACCAGCCCCGCCGCCGCCAGCGACTCCTCCATCACCGCCGCCAGATTGACGACGGCGTGGCGAAACACCTCGCGCCCCTTCATCCGCAGCTTGCCGACGGTCTGGGTGGTCGAGGGGCCACCATCGACATAGAGAAGGTCGTTATAGCGGCCATCGGCATGGAGCTTGGTCGACAGGATGCCGCGCCCGCCTTCGTCCGCCGTGTCCTGCGCCTCGAGCACGATCGCGCCGGCGCCGTCGCCGAACAGCACGCAGGTCGCGCGATCCTCCCAGTCGAGGATGCGGCTGAACGTCTCAGCACCGATCACCAGCGCGCGGCGATGCACGCCCGCGCGCAGCATCGAATCGGCGACCTGGACGGCATAGAGGAAGCCCGAACACACCGCTGCGACGTCGAACGCGACGCAATCGAGGATGCCGAGCGCAGTCTGCACCCGAGTCGCGGTGGCGGGAAAGGTCTGGTCGGGCGTCGCGGTCGCGAGCACGATCAGGTCGAGGGTGTCGGCGGGCACGCCTGCGGCTTCGATCGCGGCCTTTGCAGCGGCGGTCGCCAGCGTGCTGGTGCTCTCATCGGCGCCGGCGATGTGGCGGAAGCGGATGCCCGTCCGCTCGACGATCCATTCGTCGGTCGTGTCGACCTGTGCCGCCAGCTCGGCGTTGGAAACGCGCCGGGCCGGAAGGAACGAACCGGTACCCAGAATCACCGAACGAATCGTCACGCAGCCTTAGCCTCGAAATTCCCGAGATCCTCGGCGATCCGGCGGTTGAGATCGTCGCGCAGCAGCTTGGCTGCAAACCCGATCGCGGTGTCGACGCCGCGTTCATTGGCGCCGCCGTGACTTTTCACGACGATGCCGTTGAGCCCGAGAAACACGGCGCCGTTATGATTATTGGGGTCGAGATGGTGGCGGAGCAGCTCGGTCGCGGGCTTGGAGATCAGGAAGCCGATCTTCGAGCGAGTCGAGCTGCTAAAGGCGCGCTTGAGCAGGTCGGCGACGAATCGCGCGGTGCCCTCGACGGTCTTGAGCGCGATATTGCCCGAAAAGCCGTCGCACACGATCACATCGACATCGCCGCGCGACAGCTTGTTGCCTTCGATGAAGCCCGTAAAGTCCAGCCGCAGATGCTCGGCCGCGCGCAGCTCGGCGGCGGCTTCGCGGATATTGTCGGTGCCCTTCATTTCCTCGGTGCCGATGTTGAGCAGCGCGACTCGCGGATTTTCCAGGTCGAGCGCGATCCGGGCATAGGCCGCGCCCATCACTGCGAACTGGACGAGATTGCGCGCATCGACTTCGGTATTGGCGCCCAGGTCGAGCATCACCGTGTCGTTGACGCCCAGGCTGGGCATCAGCGCGGCGAGCGCGGGGCGATCGATTCCTGGCATCGTGCGCAGCGCGAGCTTCGACATCGCCATCAGCGCGCCGGTGTTGCCCGCAGAGACCGCGGCCCCCGCCCGGCCCTTTTTCACCTGGTCGATGGCGATTCCCATCGACGTCGTCTTGGCGCGGCGAATCGCCTGGCTCGGCTTTTCATCGGACGCAACGATGCCGGCCGCGTGGACGACCTCCGACGCGGATGCGAGATTCGGATGTGCCTCCAGGCCCGCACGGATACGGGCCTCGTCGCCGACAAGGATGAATTCCATCCCCTCGAACCGGCGGCGCGCACGCGCGGCACCGGCCAGCATGACAGCGATCCCCTCGTCGCCGCCCATTGCATCGACGGCGATTCGCGAGGGGTTGGTCATGCCAGCAGGATCCCGAACGATAAAAAGGCTCAGGCTTCGGCGGAAACGATCTCGCGGCCGTTATAATGGCCGCACGCCGTGCACAGATGGTGCGGACGCTTCAGTTCGCCGCAGTTCGAGCATTCCTGGAACGACTCAACCTGGAGCGCATCGTGCGACCGGCGCATGCCACGCCGCGACGGCGAGGTCTTTCTCTTGGGAACGGCCATTTCGGCACCTTTATACCAACACTTGAATCAGGTCGCGATACGCCCACAGGATGCACCGGGCAAGCGACGGATGAGTCCGAACGCCCGCCGGACCAGAGGACAGGTCACGAAGCGAGCCCGCGCGTATAGCGAATTGTGTCCGCGTTGCAAGCGCGCGTCGGACGTGGCACCCCGTGACTTTGGGGAGATCGCATCATGTTGTTACCGGTTGCGCTGACGACGACAGGCGCTGCGGCGCTCGTCAATCTGTGGCTGGGCGTCCGCGTCAGCCAGATTCGGATCGCGGAAAAGATACTGGTCGGCGACGGCGGCAATCCCCGGCTGGTCGCGCGTATGCGGGCGCAGCTCAACTTCGCCGAATATGCGCCGATCGTGCTGATCCTCGTCGCGCTGATCGAGCTGGGCGGCGGCAGCCCGCTCTGGCTGTGGCTGGTATCGGCGGTGTTCCTGTTCGGACGCGTGCTCCACGGCGTGGGCATGGACGGCTGGCGACCGGGGCGGATGATCGGCATCCTGACGACGATGGTCGTGATGGTCGGGCTCGCGGGCTATGCGATCTTCCTCGCCTATCAATATGGCAATCCCATGCGCTGATGCGCATTGGGCGGCACCGGCCCGCTCCCCCGCCCGGCCACCCAACGGCAGTATTCTATGGGTGGCCGGGCGGGGGAGCGGGCCGGTGCCGCACTGAAATTCGCTCTTTCGCGAATTTCCAAACGGGCTAACTCCCCGCCAGCGCCGCATCGCTCACATAGGGATTGGTGCGGCGCTCGTGCGCGAAGGTGCTTGCCGGGCCGTGGCCGGGGACGAACACGGTCTCGTCGCCCAGCGGCCATAGCCGTCCGGTGATCGCGTCGAGCAGGTCCTGGTGATTGCCCAGCGGAAAGTCGGTCCGCCCGATCGATCCCTGGAACAGCACGTCGCCGACCACTGCCAGCTTCGACGCGGGGTGGTGGAACACGACATGCCCCGGCGTATGCCCGGGGCAGTGATAGACGTCGAGCACCAGCGCGCCCACCGTCACCTGGTCGCCATTGTGCAGCCAGCGGTCGGGCTCGAACGGCCTGCCGCGCACGCCATAATTGCGCCCGTCATCCTCGAGTCGCGCGATCCAGAAGCGATCGGCCTCGTGCGGGCCCTCGATCGGCACGCCCAGCTCGGCGGCGAACTCGCCCGCCGCGCCGCAATGATCGATATGGCCATGCGTGATCAGGATCTTCTCGATCGCCACCCCATGCTGCTTCGCCGCCGCGCGCAGCTTGTCCAGGTCGCCGCCCGGATCGACAAAGGCGCCGCGCATCGTCTGCGTGCACCATAACAGGCTGCAATTCTGCTGGAGGGGCGTCACGGGCACGATTGCGACGCGCATCGGGGGGCTAGTCATGCCCCGCAGATAGGGCGCGGCGCCGCCTCGGGCAACAATCGGCGCGATGCCCGGGGACGACATGGGCTTGCCGTATGCCTCCCGCCGCTGCATTCCGCGCAGCAATGCGGTTGCCCGATCCCCCCTTTGTGCTGCTCGACGACGCGCGCGCCGACGGGGCGCCTGCGCGGCTATACCGCAATCCGGTCGAAATCGTCGCCGCCGACGATCCGGGCGGCGTGCCCGATGCGCTCGCGCGGCTCCGCGAGGCGCGCGCGCGCGGGCTCCATGCTGCGGGCTATCTCGGCTATGGCGCCACCGGTGCGCCTTTGTGGTTCGGGCTGTTCCGCGACTATGCCGAGATCGCCTCCGCCGATGTGCCGCTGCTCCTGCCCGACCCGGCGGGCGCCTGGGCGGGCGCGCCCGAGCCGCAGATCGATTCCGCCGCCTATGCCAGCGCCTTTGCCAAGGTCGCCGCCTATATCGAAGCAGGCGACATCTATCAGGCCAACCTGACCTTCCGCGCGAGCGTGCGCTATGCCGGGGGCGAGGCGGCGCTGTACGCGCTGCTCCGGTCGCGCGCGCGCGCCGGATGCAGCGCGCTGGTCGCGACGGGGGCGCGCTGGGTGCTCAGCCTGTCGCCCGAACTGTTCTTCGCGCTCGAGGGCGGGCGGCTGCGCGCGCGCCCGATGAAGGGCACCGCGGTCCGCGAGGCCGATCCCGCCGCCGATCGCGCCGCCGCGGAGGGGCTGGCGGCCGACCCCAAGCAGCGCGCCGAAAACCTGATGATCGTCGATCTGATGCGCAACGACCTGTCCCGCGTCGCGCGTCCGGGCAGCGTCGCTGTCCCGCAACTCTTTCACGTGGAACATTATCCTACCGTTCATCAGCTCGTGTCGGTCGTCACCGCCGATCTGCGCGAGGGGTGCGACGCAATCGATGCGATCACGGCGCTGTTCCCCTGCGGCTCGGTCACCGGCGCGCCCAAGATTCGCGCGATGCAAGTGATCGAGCAGGTCGAACACGCCCCGCGCGGGCTCTATACCGGGTCGATCGGGCGGCTCGACGCCAATGGCGATGCCCGCTTCAACGTCGCGATCCGCACGCTCGATTGCGACGGCGCCGGTCGGGCGACGCTCGGGCTCGGCTCGGGCGTGGTCGCCGATTCGGAGGCGATCCCCGAATGGGAGGAATGCCTGGCCAAGGGCGCGTTCGTCACCGCGGGCGAGCGCCCGTTCGACTTGATCGAGACGATGCGCTTCGATCCCGACCAGGGCATCGCGCTGCTCGAACGCCATCTGGCGCGCATTCGCGAGAGCGCCGCCGCTTTGGGCTTCCGCTTCGATCGCCACGATGCCCGCAACGCGCTCCAGGCCGCGACCTTCCGGCTGCGCGATCCCGCGCGGGTGCGGCTGCTGCTCGCGCCTTCGGGGGCGCTGGCGATCGGCATCGCGCCGCTTCCGCCCACGCCGGCTGCGCCGGTGGCGGTCGCCTTGGTGCCGCACAGCGTCGCGCCCGACGATTTCCGCCTGCGCCACAAGACCAGCCGCCGCTGCTTCTACGATCTCGCCCGCGCGCGCGCCGGCACCTGGGAAGTCGCGTTCGTCGATGCCGAGGGGTTCGTGAACGAGGGCAGCTTTACCTCGCTCTTCGTCGAGCGCGACGGGGTGCTGGTCACCCCGCCGCTGCGCCGCGGACTGCTCCCCGGCGTGCTCCGCGCCGAGCTGCTCGCCACCGGGCGCGCGGTCGAAGGCGATCTGCGCCCAGGTGACCTGGCGCACGGCTTCTTCGTCGGAAACGCGCTGCGCGGCTTGGTTGCAGCCGTTACAGTTGCGGAACGCGCCGACGCGGACGTATAGGCGCGCCGTTCGCTCCCCAAGAAAAGGCGCCTTTTTCATGAAGACCTCGGCCGCGCTCCAGCGCATCCAGCCCTCCGCCACGCTCGCGATGACCAGCCGCGTGCTCGAGCTGAAGCGTGCCGGCGTCGATGTCATCGGGCTGGGCGCGGGCGAGCCCGATTTCGATACGCCCGATTTCGTCAAGGAAGCGGCGATCGAGGCGATCCGCACCGGCAAGACCAAATACACCAATGTCGACGGCACGCCCGAGCTGAAGGAGGCGATCGTCGCCAAGTTCAAGCGCGACAATGGCCTCGACTACACCCCCGCCCAGGTCACCGTGAATGTCGGCGGCAAGCACACGCTGTTCAACGCGATCGTCGCCACGGTCGAGGCGGGCGACGAAGTCATCGTGCCCGCGCCCTATTGGGTCAGCTATCCCGACGTCGTCCAGTTCGCCGGGGGCACCCCGGTGTTCGTCGCGGCGGGCGCCGAGCAGAATTACAAGCTGCGCCCCGAACAGCTCGAAGCGGCGATCACCGCGCGGACCAAGTGGGTGATCCTCAACTCGCCGTCGAACCCGACCGGCGCCGCCTATACCGCCGCCGAACTGCGCGCGCTGGGCGAAGTGCTGGAGCGGCATCCGCATGTGTGGATCTTCGCCGACGATATGTACGAGCACATCGTTTATGATGATTTCGAATTCGTCACGATCGCGCAGGTCTGCCCCTCGCTCTATGACCGCACGCTCACCGTGAACGGCTGTTCGAAGGCCTATGCGATGACCGGCTGGCGGATCGGTTTCGCCGGCGGCGCCGTGCCGCTGATCAAGGCGATCGCCAAGCTCCAGTCGCAATCGACCTCGAACCCCTGCTCGATCGCGCAGGCGGCGGCGGTGGCGGCGCTGAACGGGGACCAGAGCTTCCTCAAGGAGCGCGCCAAGGCCTTCCAGGGGCGGCGCGACCTGGTTGTGTCGATGCTCAACCAGATCAACGGCATGAGCTGCCCCCGCCCCGAAGGTGCGTTCTACGTCTATCCCGAATTTGCCGGGCTGATCGGCAAGTCGACGCCCAAGGGCGTGGTGATCGACACCGACGAGGCGATGATCGGCTATCTGCTCGACGAGGCGAAGGTCGCGGCGGTGCACGGCGCGGCGTTCGGCCTCTCGCCCGCGATGCGGATCAGCTATGCGACGTCGGACGCGCTGCTGACCGAGGCGTGCACGCGAATCCAGACTGCGTGTGCGGCCTTGCGCTGAACCGCGCAAAATCCGATCTATCGGCCATGATGAAATGGTCGATTCTCGCGGTGAGTGCCGCCGTCGCCGCCTTCCTGCTCGGGCAGGGGGCTTCGGGTGCCGAGCGTGCGGTGCCGATTCCGGCACCCGCGCTGGACGTACCGGGCGGCGGCGGGCCACAGGCGGCGGTGTTCGCCGGCGGCTGCTTCTGGGGAATGGAGGCGGTGTTCCAGTCGGTGCGCGGCGTCCAGTCGGTGACCAGCGGCTATGCCGGCGGCACCCGCGCCACGGCCACCTATCCGCAGGTTTCGACCGAGACGACCGGCCATGCCGAGGCGGTGCGAATCGTCTATGACCCCAAAAAGGTCAGCTACGGCACGCTGCTGCGAATCTATTTCTCGGTCGCGCACGATCCGACCCAGCTCAATCGCCAGGGCCCCGATCGCGGCCCCAGCTATCGCTCCGCCATTTTCCCGCAGGATGCCGAGCAGCGCCGCGTTGCCGCTGCCTATATCGCCCAGCTCGGCAAGGCGAAGGCCTATCCGCGCCCGATCGTGACCAGGCTCGAAGCGGGCGGCTTCTTCCCGGCCGAGGCCTATCATCAGGACTTTTTCTGGCGGAACCCCACCCACGCCTATATCGTCCGCTGGGACAAGCCCAAGGTCGCAGCCTTCCGCAACGCCTTCCCCCAGCTGGCGAACTAAAGCCTGAACCGTTCTCCCGCGAAAGCGGGAGCCCAGAGCCACAAGCGATTCGCCCGCGACTCTGGACCCCTGCCTGCGCAGGCAGGGCAATCGCATATGAAGCGGGGGGCGCTTTCCCACTTCCCGTCATGCTTGTAACTTGCCAAATGCAGCATTGCATGAAGAATGCGGTGCGGCTTCGGCGGGAAGTTCGAATCATGCAAGGGTTGCAGAGCCCGTAGTTCAGCGTGAACAGCCCGCTGTAAGGTCATTGAACCCGAACAGTCGCTTGGGCCTCTGCAAGGCAAGCCCGATTGCGCAAGCCCGGGAGACGATGACCATGACGTATGTGGGTATCGATGTTTCGAAGGATCGCCTGGACGTCCATGTCTCGCCCGCGGGCGAGGCCTGGACGGTCGGGCGCGATGCCGAGGGTCTGGAGACGCTGGTCGCGCGACTGGGCGCGTCGGCCCCGTTGTGCATCGGGCTGGAGGCGACCGGCGGCTATGAGACAGTGGTGGCTGCCGCGCTGGGGGCCGCAGGCTTGCCGGTGGCGGTGATCAATCCCGCGCAGATCCGTCACTTTGCGCGCGCGATGGGCAAACGCGCCAAGACTGACCCGATCGATGCGGCAGTGATTGCGCGCTTTGTCGAGGCGACGCGCCCGCCGCCGCGCGCACTGGCGGATACCGAGACGCGCGCGCTGGCCGACCTGGTGGCGCGGCGCCGGCAGATCATCGCGATGATGGTGAGCGAGCGCCAGCGGCTGCGGCGCGCAACGCTTTTGCCGCTGCGCAAAAGCATCGAGCGCCTGCTGGCTGCGCTGCAAAAGGAACTGTCCGACCTCGAACGGACGATCGACGAGGCCGTGCGGGGCTCGCCCTTGTGGCGCGATCAGGAAGCGCTGCTGACCTCGATCCCAGGCGTCGGCCCGACCACCGCCCGCACGCTGCTCGCCGAACTGCCCGAACTCGGCCAGCTCGGACGCCGCCAGATCAGCGCGCTCGCCGGCGTCGCGCCCTGGACCCGCCAGTCCGGCCAATGGCGCGGAAAGGCCATGATCGGCGGAGGACGCCCCACCGTTCGCTCGGCCCTCTTCATGGCCGCACTCGTCGCCAGTCGCTACAATCCCGTGCTCCAGGCGCTCTATCAGCGCCTCGTTGCCAGCGGAAAACCCAAAAAGGTCGCCCTGATCGCCCTCGCCCGCCGCCTGCTCACCTTCGCAAACGCCATCCTGAGGAGCAAATCCCCATGGCTCGCCGCTTGACGCCAAAGACAGTCGCTGAACTTGTTTCAGCATCCAACCCTCAGCGCGCATTTCCGTCGCTTGTTGCGCCATGGATGCTGAAACAAGTTCAGCATGACGGCGGTAATAGGGGAGCATACGCATCCATATGCGATAGCCCTCCCTGCGCAGGGGACCTACAACAGCCCCATCGCCGCCAGCTCGCCGAGCATCGCGCTCGGCATCTCGGCAATCCCCGCGCCTGCATCGTCGAGGTCCGGCGGGGCGTCGGCGCCTTCCAGATAACGCCAGCCCTGATGCGCCCGCTTGGGGCGCGCCTGGACGAGGATCAGCCGCGGCTCGAGATGGATCGCGATTCGGTTGCCCTCCGCCTCGCCGAAGCCGAGGATCGGCGAGCGCCCGATCAGCTGGTGCTTGAGGATCCAGAACAGCGATCCCCCCGCAATCTCGTCGGCGCGCTTGGGCAGATAGCGCGTGGTCAGCGCCATGCCGGTCGCGGCGCGCGCCTCCAGCCGCTCGCGGAGGAAATCGACGCTGTCGCAGGCAAAGGCGACCTTGGTGAGATGGAGCGGCACGCGCCTGATCTGGCCCCGCGCCGCCTCGCGTTCAAGTCACCCGCCGATGCCGACCAACGTCGCGAGCCCGAGGAACGACAGGAATCCCATCACGTCGGTCATCATCGTCACGAACACCGCCGACGACACCGCCGGATCGATCCGCAACCGGTCGAGCGTCACCGGGATCAGCACCCCTGCGAGACCTGCGATCAGATTGTTGATCACCATCGCCGCGGCGATCACCAGTGCCAGCGCCGGGATGCCATAGATCAGCATCGTGCCGGTGCCGATCGCTATCCCCAGCGTCGCGCCATTGGCGGCGGCGATACGGAACTCGCGGAAAATCATCCGCAGCGTGTTCGATTCGGTAAGCTGGTTGGTCGCCAGCGCGCGCACCACCACTGCCAGCGTCTGGGTGCCGGCATTGCCGCCCATGCCGGAGACGATCGGCATCAGCACCGCGAGCAGCGCGAACTTGGCGATCTCGCCCTGGAACAGCCCGACCACCGATGCCGCCAGCATCGCGGTGCCGAGGTTGACGAACAGCCAGGTCAGCCGGGTGCGCACGGTCAGCAGCACCGGCTCGTTAATGTCGCCCTCGCCCGCGCCCGACAGGCGGAGGATGTCCTCGCCCGCCTCTTCGGAAATGATGTGGACCACGTCGTCCACCGTGATCATCCCGACCAGCCGCCCGCCGCTGTCGACCACCGCGGCGGAGATCAGCGCGTATTTCTGGAAGCGCAGCGCGACTTCCTCCTGGTCCATGTCGGCGGGGATCAGCGTCTGCTCGCGCTTCATCACGTCGCTGACCGACACGGCGCGCGGGCTGCGCAGGATCCAGGAGAGCATGCAGGTGCCGACCGGACGGTGCGCCGGATCGACGACGAAGATTTCCCAAAAGTCGGTGGTCAGTTCCTCGTCGGCGCGCAGGTAATCGAGCACATTGCCCACGGTCCAATGCTCGGGCACCGCGATCATCTCGCGCTGCATCAGCCGGCCCGCGGTCTCCTCGGGATAGCTCAGCGCCTCCTCGATCGCGGCACGGTCATCGGGGTCGAGCGCGCGCAACACCTCGCGCTGGTCCTCGAAATCCATGTCCTCGATGATCGCGACGGCGTCGTCGGTATCGAGTTCGGCCGCGATGTTCGCGACCTGGTGCGGCTCGAGTGCGTCGACCAGCGCCTCGCGGACCCAGTCGTTCATCTCCGCCAGCACGTCGCCGTCGATCAGGTCGGAGATCGCGGCGGCCAGCGCCGGGCGCAGCTCGGCCGGAGTCAGCTCGACCAGGTCGGCGATGTCGGCGGGGTGGAGCGGCGCGACGCGCGCGCGCGCGGCCTCGGCATCGCCTGCCGCGACGGCCTCCAGCACCGCGCTGACGAATTCGGGCTTGAGCCGGTCGTCCTCGTCCAGCTCGCTCTCGGGCGCGGGCGTGTCTTCGTGGAGTTCGGTGTCGCTCATCGTCCGATCTCCCTGATCTGATCGCCCCTGCCGCTGCCACCGTCGCCGCCGATTTGCAACTCCCTCGCAGGACGCCTAGGGGGCGAGAAAATCAGAGGAGTCTCATCGTGTCCCACCCCACTATGCTCACCATGACGCTCGAATCGGGCGAAGTGCAGATCAAGCTGCGCGCCGATCTCGCGCCCAACCATGTCGAGCGCATCGCCAAGCTGTCGAATGACGGCTTTTACGACGGCGTGGTGTTCCACCGCGTGATCGACGGCTTCATGGCGCAGGGCGGCGATCCCACCGGCACCGGCACCAGCGGCTCGAAGGAGCCCAACCTCGCCGCCGAATTCAGCGGCGAGCCGCATGTCCGCGGCGTGTGCTCGATGGCGCGCACGATGGACCCGAACAGCGCCAATTCGCAGTTCTTCATCTGCCTCGACGACGCGACGTTCCTCGATCGCCAATATACGGTGTGGGGCGAAGTCGTGTCGGGCATGGAGCATGTCGACGCGCTCCCCAAGGGCGAGCCGCCTCGCGCGCCGGGCAAGATCGTGTCGATGCGCGCCGAGTAACGGCGCCAGCACAAGGTTTTGATTCTCACACAAAGCCACGAAGTCACGAAGAGTAAGTTTTCCTTACTTCGTGCCTTTGTGGCTTTGTGTGATGTAAATTTAAGAAGAATATTCCGCGCAAAGACGCAAAGATAGAAGAATGCGGGCGGCAGCCTGTTTCTATCTTCTTAGCGCCTTTGCGTCTTTGCGCGAAAAAACCTTCTCTATTCCTTCTCCGCGCCCAGCGCGTCGATCAGCCAGTCGTGGAACAGTCGTACCGGCCGCTGCGCCAGCGCGCGCGGGCGGCACACGAACCAATAGCTGTAATGGCTCTCCACCGTCAGGTCGAACAGCTGGACGAGCCGATCGTCGCGCGCCGCTTCGAAATGCGATTCGAGCATGAACGCCACGCCCAGCCCCTGCGCGGCGGCCTCCAGCATCAAATTGCCCGAGTCGAAATGGTCGACCGCCAGCGGCTCCAGGTCGGGGAATCCCGCCGCCGCGCGCCACGCCGTGAACGTCTCGGGCATGTCGCGATGGACCAAAGCGGTGAGCCGCGACAATTGCTCGGGCCGCACCACCGGATCGGGCCCCTCCCGCAGCGCGCGCGCGCCGATGACATGGACGCGGTTGCGGTCCAGCCGGCGCGCATAGAGCCCCGGATCGATGTCGCGCGCGATCACGATCGCCGCGTCGAGCCCGTCGCCCAGCCGCGCCACGCCATGCCCGGCGGTGTCGACATCGAGGTGGAGCTGCGGGTGGCGGCGCTTGAGTTCGGGCAGCTTGGGCAACAGCCGCTGCGTCGCGAACAGCGGCAGCACGCCCAGCCGCAGCCTTAGCCGCTCGCCGCCGCTGGTCATCGCCTCGACGGCGTCGGTCATCGAATCGAGCGCGGGCGCGATTCGCGCGAGCAGCACTTCGCCATCGGCGTTGAGCCGCAGCGCCTGGTGCCGGCGTTCGAACAACGGCTTGGCGATGAATCGCTCGAGCGACTGGACACGCCGGCTGAGCGCGGGTGAGGACAGCGCAAGCTCCTCGGCGGCGGCCTTGATCGACCCGAGCCGCGCCACCTGGACAAATGCTTCAATGGCAGTGAGGGGAGGGAGCCTTCGCATCGTCTTTCTTGTGCACTGCGGCAAGGCGCTTTGCGAGCCGCTTCGGCCCGCAAATGACATCCTCGCCTCTGCACCCAGTATCGTTACGGATGGAACCGATTGCAACCCGTGCAATCACTTTACGTATTTTTCGCACTTGCACAAATCTACGCCGCACTGCACATAGAGCAGGCCTTTCAGGCATCCTCTCCTAAACCTTTCCCGGCGGGCCCCAGTGGCCCGCCTTTTTTTTGCCCCTCGCGGCACCCGATCGGCGTTCCTATGTTCCCGGCTTAAGGCGTTTAGGGAATTTTGAATGGCCGACACCGAAGCGCAGGTGCGCAAGCTGCAAGTCGCGAATTCGCGGCCCGAGGACAGCGGGCGCGGGCTCGCGCATATCCCGCGCGCGCTGATGGGCGCGCTGGGCATCACCGAAGGCGATGTGATCGAGATCATGGGCAAGCGCGCGACTCCCGCGCGCGCAGTGCTGCCCTATGCCGAAGACGAGGGGCTCGAACTGCTGCGAATCGACGGGCTTCAGCGCGCCAATGCCGGCGTAGGCTCGGGCGATTTCGTCGAGGTCCGCCGCGCCCAGTCCAAACCCGCGACTCGCGTGGTGTTCGCCCCCGCGCAGGAGCATCTCCGCCTCCAGGGATCGGCCACCGCGCTCCAGCGCACCTTTTACGGCCGCCCGCTGGTCCAGGGCGACGTCGTCGCGACTGCGGGGCACCAGCGCGTCGTCGATCCCAATATCCAGCGCTTCGTCAACGCGCCCGCCTATGCGCTCCAGGAAATCCGCCTCGCAGTGGTCTCGGCGGCGCCCAAGGGCATCGTCCATATCGACGAGAATACCGAGGTCGAGCTGCGTACCGAATATGAAAAGGCAGGCGACAGCCGCCGCGCCGACGTCACCTATGACGATATCGGCGGCATGGCCGGAACGATCGACCAGCTCCGCGAGATGGTCGAGCTGCCGCTGCGCTATCCCGAATTGTTCCAGCGGCTGGGCGTCGATCCGCCCAAGGGGGTGTTGCTCCATGGCCCGCCCGGCACCGGCAAGACGCGCCTCGCCCGCGCCGTCGCCAATGAAAGCGATGCCAATTTCCACCTGATCAACGGGCCGGAGATCATGGGATCGGCCTATGGCGAGTCGGAAAAGCGGCTGCGCGAGGTGTTCGAGGCGGCGGCCAAGGATGCGCCGTCGATCGTGTTCATCGACGAAATCGATTCGATCGCGCCCAAGCGCGACCAGGTCTCGGGCGAGGCCGAGAAGCGGCTCGTCGCGCAATTGCTTACGCTGATGGACGGGCTGGAGGCGCGCGCGAACATCGTCGTCATCGCCGCCACGAATCGCCCCGAGGCGATCGACGAGGCGCTGCGGCGGCCGGGCCGGTTCGACCGCGAGATCGTGGTCGGCGTCCCCGACGATCGCGGACGCCGCGAGATTCTCGGCATCCACACCCGCGGCATGCCGCTGTCGGACGATGTCGATCTGCAGGAACTGGCGCGCACCACCTATGGCTTTGTCGGCGCCGATCTCGCGGCATTGACGCGCGAGGCGGCGATCGAGGCGGTGCGGCGGCTGATGCCGAAGCTCAACCTTGAGGATCGCAGCATCCCGCCCGAAGTGCTCGACACGCTGTCGGTCACCCGCGACGATTTCCTCGAGGCGATCAAGCGCGTCCAGCCCTCGGCGATGCGCGAAGTCATGGTCCAGGCGCCACAGGTCCGCTGGGAGGATGTCGGCGGGCTCGACGATGCCCAGATGCGGCTCAAGGAAGGCGTCGAGCTGCCGCTCAAGGACCCCGACGCGTTCCGCCGGCTTGGCATCCGCCCGGCCAAGGGCTTCCTGCTCTATGGCCCGCCCGGCACCGGCAAGACGCTGCTCGCAAAGGCCGTCGCGCGCGAGGCGGAGGCCAATTTCATCGCCACCAAGTCCAGCGACCTGCTGTCCAAATGGTATGGCGAGAGCGAGCAACAGATCGCCCGGCTGTTCGCCCGTGCGCGCCAGGTGGCGCCGTGCGTGATCTTCATCGACGAGCTCGATTCGCTGGTCCCGGCGCGCGGCGGCGGGATGGGCGAGCCCCAGGCGACCGAGCGCGTGGTCAACACCATCCTGTCGGAAATGGACGGGCTGGAGGAGCTGCAATCGGTGATCGTGATCGGCGCGACCAATCGCCCGAACCTGATCGACCCGGCGCTGCTGCGTCCCGGTCGCTTCGACGAGCTGATCTATGTCGGCGTCCCCGATCAGGCGGGGCGCGAACGCATCCTGCGTATCCAGACCGAGAAGATGCCGCTCGCGGGCGACGTCAGCATCGCGGTGCTGGCCGAGCGGACGGTGCGCTTCACCGGCGCCGATCTCGAGGATGTCGTGCGCCGCGCGGGGCTCGTCGCGCTGCGCGAATCGCTGGCGACTCGCGAAGTCACGATGGCGCATTTCGAAGCCGCGCTGAAGGAATCGCGCGCCACCGTCACGCCCGAGATGGAGGCCGAATATCAGGCGATGTCGGGCCGGCTCAAACAGGATGCGATGGCGATCCAGCCGATCGGCTTCATCGCGCCGGGGATGCTCCAGTCGCGGGGGACGAAGGTCGTAGACTGAACCAGGCATAGCCGAGCAGGCAGGCGAGTCCGGCGGCCGCAGCCAGATAGGGCAGCGGCCGCCACAGTTCGTACAGCCCGACGCCGATCGACGGCCCCAGCACGAACGCGGCGCCGTTGATCGACGTCACCTTGCCCGCGACCGATCCCTGCCCCTCTGCACCGACCGCCAGCGACGATCCGGCGGTGAAGCCGGGCCGCGCGAACCCGAAGCCGAGCGAGGCGAGCGCATAGCCCGTCGCGATGCCGTATAGCGAGGTCGCGCTGCCCGTCGCGACACAGCCCAGCGCGCCGACCGCGACCCCGACGATCACCAGCGCGCGCGGCTTGAGGTCGAGCAGCGGGATCAGCCCCCATTGCGCCAGCAGCGCTGCGCCCGCGCCCATCATCAGCACCAGCCCGGTGGGTTGCAGCGCGTCCATCGGCGACACGCCGAGCCGGTCGATCACCAGGAATCCGATCGCCTGCCCCGTCATCGCCTGGGCATGGCCGATCACAAGCCCGACGATGATCCACGCCCGGATGCGTTTGTCGAAAAATCCCACCCGCTGCGACTGGTCGCCGACGGTCGCCGTGACGCTGGCGCCGGTGCCCTGCCCGCCGATCGAGGGATAGCCGACCGCGCCGCCATGCGTGTGGCTCTCATCCTGCGGAAGCAGCCGCAGCACGGCGACCAGGATGATCAGCCCGAACAGCGCGGCGAAGAAGGCGGGGCCGGCCAGCCCGATCTCCGGCCCACCCGGCCACAGGTCGCCCAGCACCAGATAGGGCGCGAGCGCGGGCCCCAGGATCGTGCCCAGCCCAAAGGCGGAGGCGATCAGCGTCAGCGCGCGGGTACGCTCGTCGCGGCTGGTGCGTCCGGCGACCAGCGCCTGCACCGCCGGCGGCGCGGCGGCGCCGAAAATGCCATAGATCATGCGGGCGAGGATGAAGGCGATGAAGGTCGCCACCGGCGCCAGCACGCCGTTGATCCCCAGCACCAGGAACAGCCCGCACAGCAGCAGCGACAGCGTGAAGCCCGCCACGCCCAGCAGCACCATCGCGCGGTGGCCATAGCGGTCCGATCGATTGGCCCAATAGGGCGCGGCGACCACCCATAGCAGCGCCGAGACCGAGAATACCGCCGCGACCGCGCTGTCCGCGACGCCCAGCGACCGGCCCAGCGCGGGCAGCACCGATTGCAGCGCCGTGTTCCCCGCCGCGATCGCCAGCATCACGGTGAACAGCAAGGCGAAGGTACGGTCGAACCCGCGGGCGGTCACGGCGCCGCCCAGTCATAGCTGCGCCCGATCGTCGCGACATGGAGCCGATACCAAAGATACCAGCGCGCGCGTCCGGCATCGCGGATCGCGGCATGTTCGGGATGCTCGCGCCACGCCACGGCGCTGGCCTCGTCCGCCCAATAGCTGACCGTGATTCCCACGCCATCCGCGCCGCGCACCGAATCGACTCCGCGATACCCCGGCTGGCGCGCGGCGAGCGCGTCCATCGCCGCGGCGGCGGCGGCATAGCCGGCATCGTCCTCCGTCGTCCGCGCGGCGACGAAGATCACGGCGATGCCCCCGGTGCGCGCATTCCCCATCGCCTATCGATAGGCAGTTTGGCGCGTGCCGCAAACCCGCTACGGCGCGGGGCATGATTTCCGACTGGCATTTCTATGCGCTCGCCATCCCCGCGGTGATCCTGCTCGGGCTGTCCAAGGGCGGGTTTGCGGGAATGGGCGCGCTGTCGCTGCCGATGCTGGCTTTTGCAGTCGATCCGGTGCGTGCCGCGGCGATCCTGCTCCCGATCCTGATCGCGCAGGATGCCGTGGGGGTATGGGCGTTCCGCCGCAGCGTCGACTGGCGGCTGATCGGCTGGATGCTGCCGGGGTCGCTGCTCGGCATCTGGCTGGGCTATGCCTTTGCCGCGTCGGTGTCGCCGGTGGGGGTGATGGCGGCGGTGGGGCTGGTCTCGATCCTGTTCGGCGCGCACCGGCTATGGGTGGCGCGGCATCCGGCGCCGCGCGTTGCCGGGCGCTGGCCCGAATGGATGGGGTCGGTGTTCGGGCTGGTATCGGGTTTCACCAGCCAGATCGCGCATGCCGGCGCGCCGCCGTTCCAGCTCTGGGTGCTGCCGCGCAATTTGCCGCGCGACGTGCTGGTGGGCACGACGGCGCTCTATTTCGCGGCGACTAACTGGCTGAAAGTGCCTGCTTATTTCGCACTTGGCCAGTTCACTCGCGCCAATCTGCTCACCGCCGCCGCGCTGCTCCCGCTCGCGCTCGGATCGACGCTGGCGGGCGTCTGGCTGGTGCGCCGCGTCGCGCCCGAGCGCTTCTACACGGCGATCTACTGGCTGATGATCGCCGTGGGGGTGGCGCTGCTGTGGGAAGCGGTGGCGTGAGCGGGTGGCTTCCACGGTAGATCTGGCAATGTAGGATTTCGCGTGCTGTGGTCGCCGACATGGCCGGCACCCGCACCCTTTCCACGCGCCCGAGTCGCGGCCCGGCGCGACCCCGTCGGACCCTAAACTTCCTAAACTTAGCCGCGCCGCGCGGCTCAGTCGAACAGGCTGGAGACCGAGCTTTCGTCGGCGATCCGGCGCACCGCCTCGGCCAGCAGCGGCGCGATCGTCAGGTGGCGGATCTTTGCGCTGGCGGCGATGATCGCGTGGTTGCCGATCGAATCGGTGATCACCAGCTCGCGCAGCGCCGACCCGTCGACGCGCGCCACCGCCCCGCCCGACAGCACGCCGTGGGTGCAATAGGCGATGACGTCCTCCGCCCCCGCCGCCTTGAGCGCGGCGGCGGCGTTGCAGAGCGTCCCCGCCGAATCGACGATATCGTCGATCAGGATGCAGAACCGCCCCTCGACCTGGCCGATGATGTTCATCACTTCGGATTCGCCGGGCCGCTCGCGGCGCTTGTCGACGATCGCCAGCGGGGCATTGTCGAGTCGCTTGGCGAGCGATCGGGCGCGCACCACGCCGCCGACGTCGGGCGACACCACCATCCACTGCTTGTCGGGAAAGCGCGTGCGGATGTCGGCGGACATCACCGGGGCGCCGTACAGATTGTCGGTCGGAATATCGAAAAAGCCCTGGATCTGCCCGGCATGGAGATCGACCGACAGCACGCGGTCGGCACCCGCCACGGTGATCAGATTGGCGACCAGCTTGGCCGAGATCGGAGTGCGGGGCCCTGGCTTCCGGTCCTGGCGGGCATAGCCGAAATAGGGGAGCACCGCGGTGATCCGCTTGGCCGATGCGCGCTTGAGCGCGTCGACCATGATCAGCAGCTCCATCAGATTGTCGTTGACCGGGAAGCTGGTCGACTGGACCACGAACACGTCCTCGCCGCGGACATTGTCCAGCACCTCGACGAAGATCTCCTCGTCGGCGAAGCGGCGGACATTCGCCTGGGTCAGGGGGATCTCCAGATAATCGGCGATCGCCTTGGCGAGCGGCATGTTCGAATTGCCGGCCAGTAGTTTCATGCGCGTGTCCCGTCGCTGATGCTGTTTTGGGTCCCTTAGAGGGGTGTGGCGCGAAGGCAAAGGGGCATTGCCGCCCCCGCCCGCCGGGCTTAGGTCCCGGCCATGACCGTCATCACCCGCTTCGCCCCCAGCCCCACCGGCACGCTGCACGTCGGCAATATCCGAACGGCGCTGCATAACTGGCTGTTCGCACGGGCCAATGGCGGACGGTTCCTGCTGCGGATCGACGATACCGACGGCGCGCGCTCGGAGGAGCGGTTCGTCGAATCGATCCGCGCCGATCTGGCGTGGCTGGGGCTGGTTCCCGATGGCGAGGAACGCCAGTCGGCGCGATTCGATCGCTATGAGGCGGTTTTCGAGCAACTGGTCGCGAAGCGCTGGATCTATCCCGCCTATGAAACCCCCGACGAGCTGGAACTGCGCCGCAAGGTGCTGCTTGGGCGCGGGCTGCCGCCAATCTACGAGCGGACGGCGCTTACACTCACCGATGCGGAGCGCGCCGCGTTCGAAGCCGAGGGGCGCCGCCCGCATTGGCGCTTCCACCTCGATCACGTGCCGATCGTGTGGGAGGACCTGATTCGCGGCCCCCAGCGTTTCGATGCGACGACGATGAGTGATCCCGTCATTCGCCGCGCGGACGGGTCGTGGCTGTATCTGCTGCCCAGCGTGATCGACGATGTCGACATGGGTATTACCCATGTGGTGCGGGGCGAGGATCACGTATCGAACACCGCGCTCCAGCTTCAGATGTTCCAGGCGATGGGCGCCGCGCCCCCCGACTTCGCGCATGAAGCGCTGCTGACCGGCGCCGAGGGCAAGCTGTCGAAACGCCTCGGCGCGCTCGGCGTCGGGCATTTCCGCGAGGCGGGGATCGAGCCGCAGGCGCTGGTCGCGCTGCTCGCCCGCATCGGCACCAGCGCCCCGGTCGAGCCCTTTGCCGACCCAGCGCCGCTGATCGCCGGATTCGATTTCGCCCAGTTCGGCCGCGCCCCGGCGCGCTTCGACGAGGCTGAGCTGGCCGCGCTGAGCAGCCGCATCGTCCACCAGCTTGGCTTCGCGCAGGTTGCCGAGCGGCTGCCCGTCGGAATGGGCGACGCGGCGTGGGACGCGATCCGCCCCAACCTGACCACTGTCGCCGAGGCGGCGGACTGGTGGCAGGTGATCGAAGGCCCCGTCACGCCCCCCGAACTGGCCGAGGAGGATCGCGGCTTCGTGGCGCAGGCGGCACAGCTCGCCGAGTCGCTCGATTGGAGCGGCGATCCGTGGCGCGCGCTCACCGCCGCGCTCAAGGATGCCAGCGGGCGCAAGGGGCGCGCGCTGTTCCTGCCGCTGCGACTCGCGCTTACCGGACGCGAACATGGCCCCGACATGGCGGCGCTGCTGCCGCTGATCGGCGCAGAGCGCGCCTCGGCGCGGCTCCGCGCGGCGGCTTGACCGCGCCGCTTTACGTCGCGTGCGTAACGTTGTATCATTACCTTTCCGGCTCGACCGGTTAGGAGAGGAGTGCAAGCCATGTACGCCGACACCCGCTATACCGCCCCCAAATCGCGCACCGTCAGCCTGGGCGCTGCGCTCGCCATCAACGGCGCGATCCTCGCCGGGCTGATCTACTCGGTGCCCGACATACTGAAGCCCAAGCCCCCGACCACTCTGATCGTGGACAACGTTCCCTTGCCTCTCGACCCGCCCGAGGTGAAGAAGGAGCCGCCCAAGGCCCAGCAGCCGACGACACCCGATCCCACGCCCTATATCCCCAAGCCCCAGATCGAGACGTTCCGCGACCCGATTATCGCCGGCACCGACGCCCTGCCCACCGATCCGCCGGCTGCCGGGCGCGATCTGCCAACCGGGCCTACTACCGTCCTCGACCCGCCGCCGCCGCTGCCGCCGCTGGTCAATTCGGCGCAGGACCCGCGCTACCTCAAGGACTTCCAGCCCGCCTATCCCGCCGCCGAACTGCGCGCCGAGCGCAACGGCACCGTCAGCGTCCGCGTGCTGATCGGCACCGACGGGCGGGTGAAGGACGTGCGCGAGCTTGCCGCGACCAGCCCCGCCTTCTTCGAGGCGACCCGGCGCCAGGCGCTGGCCAAATGGCGCTTCAAGCCCGCGACGCGCGGCGGCGTGCCGGAGGAGAGCTGGAAGGTGATGAACGTCCGCTTCGAGCTGGAGAATCAGTGAGTCGCCCGGCGCGGGGGTTTGCCTTCGGCCCCCGCGTCCTTATCTTGGGCGCCAGATGAGCCTTCTCAAGAATATCTCGCCCCTTCGCGCGATCCGTGACCTGCGCGTCTTCCTTGCGCAGCGAAAGCCCTATGAGCTGTGGTTCATGATGCTGTCGATGGTGCTGACCTTCACCGTCATCGTGGTGTTCATCAAGGATTCGAACATCCCGGTCCCGTATAAGCGCAACATCATCTACGCCGAAAGCTGGCCGCTGACCCGCACCGACGACGAGATTCGCGCCCAGCAGAAGATCGACCAGGTCAAGAAGCACGCCGCCGAGGCCGAGATGGAAAAGCGCCGGAAACAGCGCCAGGAAGAATTCAAGCGCGTCGACGACAGCCTGAAAAAGTGGGGCATCTGAACCACGCCCGCTGGATGGCGGCCGCGCTGGCGCTGTCGCAGCGCGGGCGGGGGCGTACTGCGCCCAATCCCAATGTCGGCTGCGTGATCGTCGCCGATGGCCGCGTCGTCGGGCGCGGCTGGACCCAGCCCGGCGGGCGCCCCCATGCCGAGGCGATGGCGCTGGCCCAGGCGGGCGACCGGGCGCGCGGCGCCACCTGCTACGTCACGCTCGAACCCTGCGCGCATGACTCTGCGCGCGGCCCGGCCTGTGCCGACCTGTTGATCGCCGCCGGCGTGGGACAGGTGGTGGTGGCGATCGGCGACCCCGACCCGCGCACCGACGGGCTCGGCATCGCCCGGCTGCGCGATGCCGGCATCGCGGTGGAGCCGGGCGTTCTCGCGGAGCAGGCGCGCGGGGCGATGGCGGGCTTCCTCACGCGCCGCGCACAGGGCCGCCCCTTTGTGACGCTCAAGCTGGCGACTTCGCTCGACGGGCGCATCGCCCTGCCCTCGGGCGAAAGCCGCTGGATCACGGGCCCCCAGGCGCGCGCCCACGCCCATCTCGAGCGTGCGCGTAACGAGGCGATCCTCGTCGGGCGCGGTACATGGGAGATCGATCGCCCCACCCTCGACGTGCGGCTGCCGGGGCTGGAGGCGCGCTCGCCCCGCGTGCTGGTCCTGTCCTCTTCGGGGACGTTGCGGCGCCCCGATGACATCGCCGCGCTGGAGAATGTCGATCACCTGCTTGTCGAGGGCGGAGCCGAAACCGCCGCCGCCTTCGTCCGCGCCGGGCTGGTCGACCGGCTGCTGCTCTATCGTGCGCCGATCCTGCTCGGCGCGGGCAAGCCGGCGCTCGGCGACCTCGGGCTCGTGTCGCTGGCGAGCGCGCATGGGCGGTGGCGGCTGTCAGACACACAGATGCTTGGCAGCGACCGCGTCGAGGTCTACGCGGCCAACTGATGTTTACCGGAATCATCACCGATGTCGGCACGATCGATGCCGTCGAGCGCCAGGGCGACCTGCGCGTGCGCGTGTCCACTGCCTATGAGGTCGAATCGATCGACCTGGGCGCCTCGATCGCCTGTTCGGGCGTATGCCTGACCGTGGTCGACAAAGCGCCGGGCTGGGTCGCGTTCGACGTGTCGGGCGAGACTGTGTCGCGCACCGCGCGCGACCAGTGGACGCAAGGGCGCCGGATCAACCTCGAACGCGCGCTGCGGCTGGGCGACGAGCTGGGCGGACATATCGTCACGGGCCATGTCGACGGTGTCGGCACCGTGCTGGGCATCTGTCCCGAGGGCGATTCGCGCCGCATCGGCATATCGGTGCCCGCCGCGCTGGCCCCCTATCTTGCGGCCAAGGGATCGATCACTGTCGACGGCGTTTCGCTGACGGTCAACGAAGTCGCCGACCAGCCCGACGGCAGCACCCATTTCGCGCTCAACATCATCCCGCATACCGCCGCAGTGACGACGCTTGGCGGATTGTCCGCCGGCGACGCCGTCAATCTCGAGATCGACGTGCTGGCCCGCTATTTACAGCGCATGGAGGCGCTTCGTGCAAAAGGTTGAACTCGCCCGTTTGAAGCATGGCTTCCTCTCGACGCCCGAGGAGCTGATCGACGAGGCGCGCAATGGCCGGATGTTCATCCTGGTCGATGACGAGGATCGCGAGAACGAAGGCGACCTCGTGATCCCGGCGCAGATGGCGACGCCGGACGCAATCAACTTCATGGCGCGCTATGGCCGCGGGCTGATCTGCCTCGCGCTCACGCCGTCGCGCGTCGAGACGCTGGGGCTGGAGCCGATGACCCGCGCCAACGGCACCCGCCACGGCACGGCGTTCACCGTCTCGATCGAGGCGAAGGAAGGCGTGTCGACGGGCATCTCCGCCGCGGACCGCGCGCGCACCGTCGCGGTGGCGATCGATTCGGCGAACGGCGCAGATTCGCTGGTCTCCCCCGGCCATGTCTTCCCGCTGATCGCGCGCGAAGGCGGCGTGCTGGTCCGCGCGGGTCATACCGAGGCGGCGGTCGACGTCGCGCGGCTGGCCGGGCTCAATCCGTCGGGCGTGATCTGCGAGATCATGAAGGACGACGGCACGATGGCGCGGCTCGACGACCTGGTGTCGTTCGCGCAATATCATAACCTCAAGATCGGCACGATCCGCGACCTGATCGCCTATCGCCGCCGCCACGATCATCTCGTCGAGAAGCGTGCCGAGGCGCGGTTCGTCAGCGAATGGGGCGGCGACTGGACCGCCGTCACCTTTTGGAACAAGGCGACCGGCAGCGAGCAGGTTGCGCTGGTCAAGGGCAAGGTCGATCCCGCCAAGCCGACGCTGGTCCGGATGCACGCGCTGTCGCCGTTCAGCGACCTGTTCGGCGAAGGCGGCGATCGCGGCGGGCTGTTGCGGCGGTCGATGGAAATCATCGCGCGCGAAGGCGCGGGGGTGATCGTCGTCATCAACAAGCGGCGCGAGGACCATTTCACGCTCGCGCTCCAGGTGCGCGCCGGGATGGTCGAGCAGAAGGACATGGACGAACTGCGCGATTACGGCGTCGGCGCGACGATCCTGACCGAGCTGGGCGTCCACGACATGATCCTGCTGACCAACACCCACCACACCCTTGTCGGACTCGACGGCTATGGCCTGTCGATCGTCGGCGAACGCCCGATCGACGGAGACTGACACCATGGCCCGGATTCTTGTGGTCGAGGCGCGCTTCTATGCGCATCTGAACGATCTCCTGCTCCAGGGTGCCCGCGCGGCGCTCGAGGAAGCGGGGCACGAAGTCGAGGTCGTCACCGTCCCGGGCGCGCTGGAGATTCCGGGCGCGATTTCGCTCGCGGTCGATTCGGACGCATTCGACGCCTATGTCGCGCTTGGCGTGGTGATCCGCGGCGAAACCTATCATTTCGAGATCGTCGCGGGCGAAAGCGCACGCGGGCTGATGGCGCTGGCGCTGGACGGCGTGGCCATAGGCAACGGCATCCTGACAGTCGAGAATGAGGAACAGGCGCTGGTCCGCGCCCGCCCCGACCAGAAGGACAAGGGCGGCGAGGCGGCCAGGGCGGCGCTGGCGATGCTCGCGCTCGCCGAACGCTTTAGCTGACCGATGCGGCCGCCGCCGACTCGCTACAAGGTGGTCGAGCGCGGGCGGCGGCTGGAGGTGATCGACACCTGGTCCGGCGCGGTGGCGACGCCACCAATGGCCGAGACCCGCGAACGCCGGGGCAGGACCGACCGGGCACCCGCGCCCGCTCCCTCCCGACCCGCGGCTACGGCGCCGGCGGATTCGCGCGACACCTTGTTCACGACCCAGCCTTGGTATGACGATAAGGCGCCGCGCGCGATTCGCGAAAGCTATGCCAACAAGGCGCGTGTCCAGAAATTCACCCAGATCGCAGCGTTCGCGGTCGCGGTGACGCTCGGGCTCAGCGTGGTGTTATGGCCCTGGGTGCCGCTGCTGCTGGTGCCGCTGTTCTTCGCCGACGAGTCGCGGCGCCGGCTACGCGCCGCCGCGACTCGCTGGATCGACACGCTCGATCAGGCCGTGCCGCCGAGCGCCGGATAGTCGGTATAGCCCTCGGCGCCGCGGCTGTAGAAGGTTGCGACATCGGGGCTGTTGAGCGCCGCGCCGGTGCGGAGCCGCTCGACCAGGTCGGGATTGGCGATGAACGGCCGCCCGAACGCAATCGCATCGGCATTGCCCGAATCGAGTTCGGCCTGTGCCGTCTCGGCATGATAATCCTGGTTGAGCACCAGCGGGCCGGTGAACACCTTGCGGATCGCGGGCGATACGCGCGGCTGGTCGGTGCGCCCGAACGTCCCCTCGGGGCCCTGTTCGCGCAGTTCGAGGAACGCGATCCCCTGGTCCGAGAGGAACTGCGCCGCGGGCACGAACACCGCTTCGGGGTCCTCGTCGGTCACGCCCTGCGAATCGCCATTGGGCGAAAAGCGCACCGCGGTCCGCCCCGCGCCCGCCTCGGCAATCAGCCGCGAGGCCGCCTCGCGCAGCAGCCGCCCGCGATTCTCGGGGCTGCCGCCATAGTCGTCGTCGCGCTGGTTGGCGCCGGCGCGCAGGAACT
Organism: Sphingomonas hengshuiensis; assembly: GCF_000935025.1. Taxonomy (NCBI): domain Bacteria; kingdom Pseudomonadati; phylum Pseudomonadota; class Alphaproteobacteria; order Sphingomonadales; family Sphingomonadaceae; genus Sphingomonas; species Sphingomonas hengshuiensis. The sequence continues at coordinate 4,354,162 of NZ_CP010836.1, read as the reverse complement.
GGTCGATCAGATAGCCATTGGCCGCATGAAGCTGCACCCCGTCGAACCCGGCGCGGAGCGCGTTGCGCGTTGCCAGCGTATAGTCGTCGAGCACGCGGGCGATATCGTCCTTCGTCGCGGCGCGGGCCTGGGCATAGTCCTGCTTGCCGGCATAGGTGTGCGCCTGGCCCGGCGCGGTCGTTGCGGAGGAGGAGAGCGGCGCCGCGCCGTCGAGGAAATCGGGATGGACGATCCGGCCCATATGCCACAGCTGCGCGAAGATGCGCCCGCCCGCCTTGTGGACCGCCTCGACGACCGGCTTCCATCCCTCCACCTGCGCCTCGGTCCACAGCCCCGGCGCATAGGGCCAGCCCAGCCCCTCGCGGCTGATCCCCGTCGCCTCGGACAGGATCAGCCCGGCCGAGGCGCGCTGCGCATAATAATCGGCCATGATCGCCACGGGGACATGCTCGCGCGTCGACCGGCCGCGGGTCAGCGGCGCCATCAGGATGCGGTTCGGGGCGGCGACGGCACCCAGCTGGATCGGATCGAACAGGCTCGGCATCGGCAAAAGGTCCTTTGACTGTGACGACTGGAGATAGGGCGCTACAGGGCGCCATGCACGAGTCCGCTTCGCCAAGGAAAACTATCGCCCCGCCAAGCGCCCTGCCAGGCGCGGCCCCGATCGTGGCGCTGGTCGCCGCGATCGTCGCCAATGTCGCGCTGGCCTTCGGGCCGCTGTTCGTGCGGATGGCCGATGTCGGGCCGGTGGCATCGGGCTTCTGGCGGCTGGCGCTGGCGACGCCGCTGCTGCTCTTCGCCGCGCTGGCGATGGGCGAGCGGCCGCTGCGCTCGGCGCGGGGGCATTGGCCGCTGCTGATCGTGGCCGGGCTCGCCTTCGCCGCCGATCTGGCGAGCTGGCATGTCGGCATCGTCCGCACGACGCTCGCCAATTCGACGCTGTTCGGCAATTCGGCGACTTTGATCTACCCGATCTACGGGTTCCTCGTCGCGCGGATGTGGCCGTCGCGTCCGCAGGCGGCGGCGCTGCTGCTCGCGGCGATCGGCGGCGCGCTGTTGCTCGGGCGCTCGGCCGAATTGTCGCCGCGCCATCTGGCCGGCGACCTGTTCTGCCTGTTCGCCGGCTTGCTCTACGCCGTCTATTTCATCTGCATGGCGCGCGTGCGCACCGCGATGACGCCGCTGCCGGCGCTGGCGCTGTCGTCGTTCGCGACGATCCCGGCGCTGCTGGTCCTCGCCCTCGCGCTGGGCGAGCGCGTGGTGCCGGGCGATTGGTTGCCGCTGCTCGGGCTCGCGCTGTTCAGCCAGGTCATCGGCCAGGGCTGCATGATCTATGCGCTCGGGCATTTGTCGCCGCTGGTGGTCGGGATCACGCTGCTGATCCAGCCGGTGGTCGCCGCGATCGTGGGATGGATCGCCTATGCCGAGCGGCTGACGTTGCCCGATCTGGTCGGGGCGGTGCTGGTCGCGGCGGCGCTGGTCCTCGTCCGCGCGGGGCATCGCAGCGCGCCGACGCTTGGCACTCGCGGGGCAAGCGCCTAGATCGGGCACATGACCCCAGCTCTCGCAGACGCCACGCTCGACGAACTCCGCCTCGCGCTTGCGCCGCAGATCGCGGCCAATGCCGCATTCGACGGCTGGAATGCCCAGGCGCTGGATGCCACCGCAGACGGCATGGGGATCGCGCGCGACATCGCCCGGCTCGCCTTTTCGGGCGGCGCGGCGGTCGAGATGATCGATGCCTGGTTCGCCAGCATCGACGCCGAGATGGCCGAGCGGCTGCCCCCGGAGACGCTGGCGGCGATGAAGATTCGCCAGCGGACCACGGCGCTGGTCGAGGCGCGGCTCGCGATCGCCGCGCCGAATCGCGAGGCACTGCGCCGTGCCGTCGCGATCCTCGCGATGCCGCAAAATGCGCGGCGCGCGCTGCGGCTCGGCTGGCGGTCGGCGGATGCGATGTGGCGCCTCGCGGGCGACACCGCGACCGATTACAACCATTATACCAAGCGCGCGCTGCTCGGCAGCATCTATGCCGCGACGATTGCAGTGTTCCTGAACGACGAGAGCGAGGATTGGGCCGATACGCGCGGCTTTCTCGCGCGCCGGATCGACGGGATCATGGCGTTCGAAAAGGCCAAGTCGGGCTTTCTTGCGCGCACCCAGAATCGCCCGAGCCTGTCGCGTTTCGTCGGTCGGCTGCGCTATCCGGTGGTGTGACGGCATCGGCGGGTCGCGTAGCTTTACCTAGCCAAGGGGGCTGGCGCTGCGCGGTGGTTATTGATAATCACTCGCAGCATGAACGCTGTCGCGACGTCCACCCCTCTTACGCTTGCCAGGGTGCCTCGTGCCCATATCGCGTGGGTCACCGATGTCGAATGGCACGCGCTGACTCCACCCGAGGCACGGCGGCTGCGCGAGCTAGGGCTCGACGAAGGTGTCGAGGTCGAGATGCTCCACCGCTCCGGATTGCTCGGTGGCGGCCCGGTTGCGTGCCGCATCGGGCGGATGACCGTCGCGCTGCGTCGGCATGTCGCCGCCGCGATCCGCGTGCGCACCGCCCCCGCCGACGCCGGCTGACGCGATGAACGCTGCACCACTGGTTGCGCTGGTCGGCAACCCCAATGCCGGCAAGAGCGCGCTGTTCAACGCGCTGACCGGCGCGCGCCAGAAAGTCGGCAATTATCCCGGCGTTACGGTCGAGCGTCACTCGGGCCGGATGGCGCTGCCCGACGGTCGCCCGGTCGAGCTGATCGATCTGCCCGGCACCTATAGCCTCGATCCGTCGAGCCCCGATGAACAGGTCACGCGCGACGTGCTGGTCGGGCGCCAGGCGGGCGAGCGGCTGCCCGATGCGATCATCAGCGTGATCGATGCGTCGAACCTCGACAACCATCTGCGCTTCACGCTCCAGCTGATCGCGCTGGGGCTGCCGATCATCGTCGCGCTCAACATGGTCGACCTCGCCGAGCGCGACGGGCTGACGCTCGATGCCGACGCGCTTGCCCGCGAACTGGGCGTGCCCGTGGTCTCGACGGTCGCGGTCCGCCGCCGCGGGATCGACGATCTGAAGGCCCGGCTGGGCGAAGCGGTGCGCTCGCTGCCGCACAAGGTCCGTGCGGGCGAGGGCGTGCCGCACGACATCGTCGTGCTCCAGCGCCGCGCCCGCCAGATCGCCACCGCAGTCACCGTTTCGGAGACCGCCGCGCGCCGCTGGACCCATCGTCTCGATTCGATCGCGCTCCACCCGGTGGCGGGGCCGATCATCCTCCTGTCGCTGATGTTCGTCATGTTCCAGGCGGTGTTCGCCTGGTCCGAAGCGCCGGTCGGCTGGATCGAATCGGGGATGGCGCTGCTCGCCGAGGGTGTCGGGGACCTGTTGCCCCAGGGCTTCCTGCGCTCGCTGCTGCTCGACGGCGTGATTGCCGGGGTCGGCGCGGTGGTGGTGTTCCTGCCGCAGATTCTGATCCTGTTCGCCTTCATCCTCGTGCTGGAGGCGAGCGGGTATATGGTCCGCGCTGCCTTCCTGATGGACCGGGTGATGGCCGGGGTCGGCCTGTCGGGTCGCGCCTTCATCCCGCTGCTGTCCAGCTTCGCCTGCGCGGTGCCGGGGATCATGGCGACGCGTACCATTTCGGACGAGAAGGACCGGCTGACGACGATCCTGATCGCGCCGCTGATGACGTGTTCGGCGCGGCTGCCGGTCTATACGATCATCATCGGGGCGCTGATCCCCGATCGCGCGGTGCTGCCCGGGATCGGGCTTCAGGGGCTGGTGCTGTTCTCGCTCTATATCCTGGGCATCGCCGGTGCGTTCGGCGCGGCGCTCGTCCTGCGCAGCACCGTGACCAAGGGCGCGACCAGCGGCTTCATGATGGAGATGCCGAAGTACCAGATGCCGCGGCTGGGCGACGTCGCTCTGGGGCTGTGGCAGCGCGCGGCGATCTTCCTCAAGCGCGCCGGCACGATCATCCTGGTGACGACGGTCGTGCTCTGGGCGCTGCTGAGCTTCCCCAAGCCGCCCGAGGGCAGCGGGATTTCGCGCGTCGACTATTCGATCGCGGGGCGGATCGGCAACGGGCTCCAGACGATCGTCGCGCCGATCGGCTTCAACCGTGACATCGCACTGGCGCTGATCCCGGCAATGGCCGCGCGCGAAGTCGCGGTGGCGGCGATCGGCACCGTCTATGCGGTCGATAATCCCGACGATGCGTCGGGCGAGGCGACGATCCGCGACAATCTGCGCACCCATTGGACGCTGCCGACCGCGCTGGCGTTCCTGATGTGGTTCGTGTTCGCGCCGCAATGCATCTCGACGATCGCGGTGACCCGGCGCGAGACCAATGGCTGGAAATGGCCCGCCTTCATGGTCGGCTATCTGTTCGCGCTCGCCTATGTCGCGGCGGGGATCACCTATTGGAGCGCAGTGGGGCTCGGCCTCTAATCCCGCTTCGCGTCGTCGAGCAGCTTTTGCGCCCGCGCGCGTTCGGCGTCTTCGGCGGCGCGCTCGGCCTTTGACCGGCCAAAGCGCGCGCGGTTGGCGTCGGCCTGTGTCGCCGCCGCCGCTTTCGCTCTCGCTTTTCTTGCTTTGTTCAGGTTAATGATCTCAGCCATGGGCTTTCCTGTAGCGCTGTGATGATCGCGCGCTCAATCGATTTACTGGAGTTTCGAATGGCCGGCAGCGTCAACAAGGTTATCCTCGTCGGGAATCTGGGCCGCGATCCCGAATCGCGCAGTTTCCAGAACGGCGGCAAGGTGGTCGAACTGCGCATCGCCACGTCCGAAAGCTGGAAGGACCGCAATTCGGGCGAGCGCAAGGAGCGCACCGAATGGCACACGGTGAAGGTCTTCAACGACGGCCTCGCCACCGTCGCCGAGAAATATCTGCGCAAGGGCAGCAAGGTCTATATCGAGGGCGCGCTCCAGACGCGCAAATGGCAGGACCAGCAGGGTAACGACCGTTACTCGACCGAAATCGTGCTCCAGGGTTTCAACAGCGTGCTGACGATGCTCGACGGCGCGCCGGGCCAGGGTGGCGCACGCGGCGGTGGTGCCAGTGCCGGCGGCGGCGAAGACTGGGGCGGCGGCGGCGACGAGTTCGCAGGCCAGTCCTCGAGCCGCGGCGGCGGCAATTTCAACAGCGGCGGCGGGCGCAGCAGCGCGCCTGCAGGCGGCTTCCCCGACGATCTCGACGACGACGTGCCGTTCTGATCGCGGTCCGCCTCGCCGCGCTTCTCGCGCCGCTGCTGCTTGTCGGCTGCGGCGGCGGGCCGTCGTCGGACACGGTCGAAGACCCGACCGCGCAGAACGTCGCCGCGGCGGCCGCCAACGGCATTTCCGCATCGGTCGCGGCGGGGACCGATTGCAGCAACAAGCCCGATTTCGTGCCCCTCTATGCCGATGCGCAGGTCACCAGCTGCATTTCGGGGCCGGACGGGCTTCCGAACCATGTCTCGGGGACGATCGTCTACACCACCGCGGCCACGCCAAAGGCAGTGCTGGGCTGGTCGCGCAGCCAGATCGACGCATCGGGCCTCGCGCATCGTTCGCTGTCCGAGAACAAGTATGAAGCCGGGGAGGAACGCCGGCGCAGCATCATGGTCGTGGTCGACAGCTATCAGGGCCGCACCCGGGTGACGCTCAACTGGGGCCGCGGGATCTAACCCCGAACGATCTCCGCGACGCCGAATATGCCCGCCTGGTAATCGGCATAGGCCTGGTGGATTTCGGCTACGCTGTTCATCACGAACGGGCCGTGCGCCACCACCGGCTCGTCGATCGGCTCGGCATGGCCGAACAGGAACAGCGCCGGTTCGTGCGCTTCAATCGTGACGGCATCGCCCTCGCCCAGTTCGGCGAGCGTGAACGCCGGGACAAGCGTCCCGCCGACCTCGATCGCCCCGCGCGCGCCGTACAGGAACACGTCACGCCCGCGCAGCCCCTCAAAGGTAACGCGCCCACCGGCAGCGATTTCCACCCAGCTCAGGAATACCCCGGTCAGCGACTCGATCGCGCCGGCCTCGCCGCGATACGCGCCCGAGACCAGATGCACCGTCGCGCCCTCGCCCGGAATCGCCCGAATCGCATCGGCCTGCACCCCCACATAGCGCGGCGCGCACATCTTCAGCCGCGCGGGCAGGTTCACCCAGAGCTGGAGGATCTCCAGCGGCCCGCCCGTCCGCTTGAAGCCATCCGGGGAGATTTCGGCATGGACCAGTCCGCTGCCCGCGGTCATCCACTGGACCCCGCCCTCGCGGATGATGCTCTCATGCCCCGCCGAATCGGTATGCGCCAGCTCGCCCTCAAGGATGAAGGTCACCGTCTCGAACCCGCGATGCGGGTGCGGGCCGAAGGGCAGGCCGCGATTGTGCGGGGGATAGGTTTGCGGCCCGTGATGGTTGAGGAACAGGAACGCCCCCACCCGGTCGAGCCCCGGCCCCGGCACCGGGCGGCGCGTCACCAGGTCGCCGATATCGTCGCGATAGGCCGAATGCAGGCGCTGGACGGGTCGCATCTTATCTCCGCAACAGGAACACGGCGTGCTCAGCGAACAGATTGGCCATCGCCGATCCGGTCCGCTGGTCCCCCGACAGGAACCAATAGCCCTCGACGATGATCCCGCGTTCCTTCAGCAGCGCCCGGAAATCGTCGACCGTCACATGGTGGATGTTCGGCGTGGCATACCATTTGAGCGGCAGCAGCCGGGTGACCGGCATCCGCCCCCCCACCAGCAGCGACGCGCGTACCCGCCAATGCGCGAAGTTCGGGAAGGAAACGAACGCGCGCTCGCCGATCCGCAGCAATTGTTCGAGCACCCAGTCGGGCCGCCGCGTCGTCTGGAGCGTCTGGCTGAGGATCGCATAGTCGAAGCTGGCATCGGGATAGTCGGGCAGGTCGGTATCGGCATCGCCCTGGATCACCGGCAGCCCCTTGGCCATCGCCTCGGCGACGTCGCCCGCATCCAGCTCCAGCCCGCGCGCATCGCAATTGCGCTGGTCGCGCAGCGCCGCCATCAGCTCGCCATTGCCGCAGCCGACATCGAGCACGCGGCTGCCCGGCGCGACATTGGCGGCGATGATCGCAAGGTCGGGGCGCAGGCTCATGCGGTGTACAGGTCCACGAAATGGCGCTCCATGCAGCGTTCGGGATGCGGGATCGGCGTCCAGCCCAGCTTGGCATAGAGCGGCTGCATGTCGCGCGTGAAGAGCAACCAGCGCCGCAGCCCCTGAAGCTCGGGATGCCCCTGCAACCCCTCGATCATCCGCCGCGCCAGGCCCTGCCCGCGATGCGCAGGGAGTACGAACACATCGGCGAGATAGGCGAAGGTCGCGCGATCGGTGATCAGCCGGGCAAAGCCGACCTGCTCGCCCTCGCCATCGAACATGCCCGCGCAGAACGACCCCGCAATCGCCCGCTCGACCACGTCGCGCGGGATGCCCACCGACCAATAGGCGCCGCTGAGGAAGGCGTGGATCAGGTCGAGTTGCTGCTCGGCGCGCTCGAAAGAAAGCCGATAGGTCACCGCGTTTCTCCCGCGCGCAGGAATCCGCCCATCACCCGGTCCAGTTCGGGGCTTTCGAGCAGGAAGGCGTCGTGCCCGAACGGCGAGCGCAGCTCGACGAAGCTCGCGGGCGCGCCCGCTGCGTTCAGGGCATGGACGATGCTGCGCGATTCGCTGGTCGGATAGAGCCAGTCGGTGTCGAAGCTGACGAGGCAGAAGCGCGTCGGGCTGCCGCGAAAGGCGGTGGCGAGCATCCCGCCATGCTCCTCCGCAAGATCGAAATAGTCGAGCGCGCGGGTGATGTAGAGATAGCTATTGGCGTCGAACCGATCGACGAAACTCAGCCCCTGGTGGCGCAGATAGCTCTCGACCTGGAAATCGGCGTCGAAGCCGAAGGTCTTGGCATCGCGCGCCTGGAGCTTGCGGCCGAATTTCGCCGTCAGCCCCGCTTCGGACAAATAGGTGATGTGCGCCGCCATCCGCGCCACCGCCAGCCCTGAGGTCGGGGGATCGTTGTCCGCATAATAATCGCCCCCGCGCCAGCGCGGATCGGCCATGATCGCCTGGCGCCCGACTTCGTGGAACGCGATATTCTGCGCCGAATGCCGCGCGGCGGAGGCGATGATGACTGCGGAGGCGACGCGATCCGGGAAGGTCGCGGTCCAACTCAGCGCCTGCATCCCCCCCATCGATCCGCCGACGATCGCGAACAGCCGCTCGATGCCGAGATGGTCGAGCAGCATCGCCTGCGCGCGCACCATGTCGCGGATCGTGATGACCGGGAATGCCATCGCCCAGGGCTTGCCGGTCGCGGGGTTGATGCTCGCCGGTCCCGACGATCCCATGCAACTGCCCAGCACATTGGCGCAGATCACGAAATAGCGGTTCGTGTCGATCGGCTTGCCGGGCCCGACCATCCGCGCCCACCAGCCGGGCTTTCCCGTTACCGGATGGTTCGACGCGAGATGATGGTCGCCGGTCAGCGCGTGGGTGACCAGAATCGCATTGCCCGCATCGGGCGCCAGCGTCCCATAGGTTTCATAGGCGATGTCCACCGGCGACAGCAGAACGCCGCCGTCGAGCCTGAGCGGCCCCGGCAACGTCGCCACGCGGGCAAGACCGAAGCGCTGATCGTCGGACATGCGCCGTCGTTACGGGGCGGCGGCGCCGGGTTCAACCCGCATCGCGCGCTGGGTCAGCGTGCCGACCGTCCGCTGATCGCTTCTGCGGCCATCCGTCCGGTCTGCGCCGCGCCGTTCATATAGCCGGGATAGGCGTCCGACAGATGCTCGCCCGCGAAATAGAGCGGCCCGGCGTGCGGCACCTGATGCTGCGCCGGATCGTCCGATTCGATTCCCAGCAGCGATGCGAAGCGCGTCAGCTGGCCGGGGCGGAAATTGACATAGCCGCCCAGCGTCAGCGGCTGCGCGTGCCAGTTGGTCCGGGCGACCGGCCCCTCCGCGAGCGCGAAGCCGGGGATCGCCTGGTCGACGGTGCGTGCGAAACGCTGGGCGAGCGCCGTGGCGCTTTGCGCGGCTGCCGCGCCGACTTCGTCCCCGCCCAGGAACCACGTCCATACCGGCGCACCGTCGGCGGAGTGGACGCTGCCGTCCCAGCCCAGCGCACAGCCGTCGCCGCCGCGTGTCTGCCACAGCTCGCCGCCGGTGCCGATTGCGTCGCGCCAGGGCCGCGATCCGCTTGCCGCCTGCACCTTTTCGTTGCGGCCCAGATCGACCGTTGCGATGAATTCCCGCCACAGCGGCGGCAAGCGCGCCTCGACTCGAACACGGCGCGTCAGCGGCGCGGGGATCGCCAGGATCGCGCGATCCGCATCGACACGCGATCCGTCGGTGAAGGCGAGGCGCAGGCCCGCGCCGGCGGACGCGATTCGCGCGAGCTGCTTGCCCGTGGTGATCCACGCGGCGTGGCGCGCGGTGATCGCGTCGATCAACGTGCTGCTCCCCCCTTCGATCACGAAGCGTTCGTCGGCCCCGCCCAGCACCTCGGCGCTGTCGCCCTCGACCGTCGGCAGGTTGAGGATCAGCTCGATCGCCGAGGCTTGGCCGGGCTCGACGCCATATTCGGTGCGGCTCGTCGCCTCGAGCAGGTGGCGGACCCAGGGGGCGCCGAGCAGCGCGCGGTGCCGGTCGAGATAGCCGGTGATCGACAGCGCATCCAGCGCTGGCGCGACGCGCGCATAATCCTGTGCCATCCGGGCGGCATCGCGGCTGATCTGGTCGGCGATCGGGCGGAGCGCATCGGCAAGCTCGCCATCGCCGATCTCGCGCCCATCGGCCAGAATCAGCGTGCGGTGCCGCTCGGCCTTGCGATCGATCAGCGCGACGCCATAGGCGCATGCCAGCGCGTGCATGTCGCCATGGTCGGTATTGACGAGCTGCGCGCCCGCTTCGAAGGCGACGCCTTCGGCGGTGCGATGCGTGTACATCCGCCCGCCCATCCGCCCGCGCGCTTCGTAGAGATGGGCGTCGATCCCCGCCGCGCGCAGGTGGTGCAGCGCGCTCAGCCCCGCAATCCCACCGCCGACGATCGCGACGCGCCCGGCATCCGGCAGGGCATAGGCCCGCTGCGGCAGCGTCGCTGCGACCCCGCTTGCGGTCACCGCCTTGAGCAGCGCGCGCCGCGACACCGAGACGGGCGCCGGTGAATCGGCACCCCGCGCATGCGCAAGCGCGCGCCAGATCGTGCTGCTCCCCCGCATCGCCCCTCCCTCAATCGCCCCGTTCGGGGCAGCCTTACGGCGCGGACCTTGCCAACCCGTAACCATTGCGCCAATCCCCGCCGCCATGACCACACTCGTCGCAAAGCCCTGGATCCTCGACATCGCCCCCTATGTGCCGGGCCGATCCACCACCGATGACGGCCGCAAGGTCGCCAAGCTGTCCTCGAACGAGAATCCGTTCGGCACGCCGGACGTCGCGCGCGCGGCCTATGTCGAATCGGCGATGATGCTGGAGCGTTATCCCGATGCCAGCGCCGCCGATCTTCGCGACGCGCTGTCGGCGCATTACGGAGTCGAGGCGGACCGCATCATCTATGGCACCGGCTCGGATGAAGTGCTGCATCTGGCGGCGGGCGCCTTTGCCGGACAGGGCGACGAGATCATCTATGTCCGCTACGGTTTCGCCGTGTACGACATCGCCGCACGCCGCGTCGGCGCTACGCCGGTCGTCGCGCCCGATCGCGATTACGCGACCGATGTCGACGCTATCCTGGCGCGCGTCACCGATCGCACGCGCGTGGTGTTCGTCGCCAATCCCAATAATCCCACCGGCACCCACACCGCCCGCAGCGAGATCGCGCGCCTCCACGCCGGGCTGCCCCGCGACGTGCTGCTCGTCCTCGACCAGGCCTATACCGAGTATCTGAACCCCGAGGACGATGATGGCGGGCTCGAGCTGGCCCGGACGCAGCCCAATGTGCTGGTGACGCGCACCTTCTCGAAGATATTCGGTCTGGCCTCGGCGCGGGTCGGCTGGGGCTATGCCGCGCCCGAGGTGATCGACGCGATGCACCGTATCCGCGCGCCCTTCTCCTTCCCCATCGGTTCGCAGAAAGCGGCGATCGCGGCACTGGGCGCGGCGGATTTCGTCGAGCATAGCCGCGCGCATAATGCAGAGTGGCGCGGCTGGTTCGCCGAACAGGTCAATGCGATGGGTAATAAGGGGCTGCGCGCCGTCCCGTCCAAGGCCAATTTCGTGCTGGTGCTGTTCGAAGGCGATGTCAGCGCCGAGACCGCGTATAAGGGGCTGATGGCGGCGGGCTATATCGTCCGCTGGCTGCCGGGCCAGGGATTGCCGCACGGGCTGCGCATCACGATCGGCACCGAGGAAGAGATTACCGGGCTCGCCGCGGCGTTGCGCGCGATCGTGGGCGCCTGATGCTGCCCTTTGCCCGTGTTACGGTGATCGGGCTGGGGCTGATCGGCTCGTCGATCGCGCGCGGGGTGCGCGCCACCATGCCCACCGCGCGCGTGACCGGCTTTGATGCCGATCCCGAGGTGCGCGCAGTCGCGCGGCGGATCGACTTGTGCGACGATGTCGCCGATACCGCGGGCGCCGCCGTGATCGACGCCGACCTCGTGATCCTGTGCGTGCCCGTCGGCGCGATGGCGGCGGCGGCGCGCGATCTGGCCGCCGATCTGCCCGCCGATGCGATCGTCACTGATGTCGGCGGATCGAAGGCAAGCGTGCTGGCCGCGCTGCGCGAGGCGCTGCCGGGCGCGACGATCGTCCCCGGCCATCCGGTCGCGGGGACCGAGAATTGCGGCCCCGAATCGGGCTTTGCCAGCCTGTTTCGCGGGCGCTGGTGCATCCTGACTCCCGATGGCGAGACGCCGGAGACCGCCACGGCGCGGGTCCAGGCATTTTGGGAGGCACTGGGCGCCAATGTCGAGTGCATGACGCCGCAGCATCACGACCTGGTCCTCGCCGTGACCAGCCATGTGCCGCATCTGATCGCCTATACGATCGTCGGCACGGCATCCGACCTCGAGCAGGTGACTCAGTCCGAAGTCATCAAATATTCGGCGGGCGGCTTTCGCGATTTCACGCGCATCGCCGCGTCCGACCCGACGATGTGGCGCGACGTGTTCCTGAACAATCGTGAGGCAGTTCTGGAGATCCTCCAGCGCTTCTCGGAGGATCTGACGGCGCTCCAGCGCGCGATCCGCTGGGGCAAGGGCGACGAGCTGTTCGACTTGTTCACCCGCACCCGCGCGGTGCGCCGCTCGATCATCGACCAGGGACAGGACGATGCACGCCCCGATTTCGGGCGCGCGCACGAATAATATTAGCGATTGAGGACGTTGATCGCGGCGTGGACCTGCGTCTCGATCGCGTCGCGCTTCAATCCCGGCGGAATCGGCGTGCCGAAGCGGAAGGTGACGATTCCGGGCCGCATCGGCCCGTCCTTGGGCCACACCTTGCCGCTGTCGAGCGCGACGGGAACCACCGGCAGCCCGATCGCGCGGTACAGCCCGGCCAGCCCGGATCGCAGCGGCGGCGCCTCGCCCACCGGCGATCGCGTGCCCTCGGGAAAGAGCACCACCGATCGCCCCGCCGCGCTCGCGGCCTTTGCCTCGCGCATCATCTGGCGGAGTGCGGCGGCGGAACCGCTGCGATCGATCACGATCACGCCATAGCGCTTGGCCGCCCAGCCCCATATCGGGATGCGCGCATATTCCTGGCGCATCACCACCGCCGGCGCGCCCAGCATCCGCATCAGCTCGAAGGTCTCGAAGAAGCTCTGGTGCTTCGCCGCATAGAGCGCGGGGGTGGCGAGCGGCGCACCCTCGATGCGCGTCCTGATCCCCATCAGAGCGCGGGCGCACCAGGCGTGAAAATCGGTCCACAACAGCACCCAGCGCCGGAACGCGCGCTCGCCGAACACTGCCATCACCGGCGCCAGCAGCACGATCGGCACCGAAAACCCATAGAAAACCGCCGTGAACAGCAGCGCCCGCAACCGCACCATCTCAGCCCGCTCCCACCAGCAGCGCGATGCGCCGGACCAGATATTTATGATATTCGCGGAACAGCACGGCGAACCCGGCGGTGCTGCGGACGCCGTCACCGACAATCTCGACCGTCGAGCCCAGGGCGTGGGCCAATTCCATCCGCGCGCGGGGCATATGCCAGTCGGTGGTCACCAGCCGCACCGATTTGAACCCGTGCCGCTCGACCCATTGCTGGGTCTCGTCGGCATTCGAGCGCGTGTCGACTGCCTGCCAGCCCAGATCGATGCAGCATCCGAACAGCGGGCGCTCGATCTTGTATTGCACCGCGAACTCGACCGGGGTCACGTCGGGGTCGACGCCGCTGACCAGCATCCGCTGCGCGTCGCCCTTGCGCAATATCGCCAGCCCGCGGTCGATCCGCCCGGGGCCGCCGGTGACGACCACGATCGCGTCGGTCTTGCGATCGTCGAGCGGCTTGCCGAGCGAGATCATGAACGCCACGAAGCCCAGCAGCCAGGCAAGCACTACCAACAGGGGAATGCGCCAGATCACAGCGTGCGGGCCAGCGCGCGCAGCACCGCGACGCGCGCTGCCACCGTCGCGAGCAGCGCGAACGCCAAGGGCAGCAGCAGGAGGATCAGCCAGTCGCGCTGCGCAAGCGCCACGCCGCCCAGCATCTCGGACCCGAGCCCGCGCATCTGCCCCTGGAGGAACCACACCAGCCCCAGCGCCGCGCCGGCGCCGATCAGCCCGCCGACCAGAGTGTCGAACGCGATCCGGCGCTGGAACAGCCGCGCAATCTGGACATCGGTGGAGCCAAGCATGTGCAGGACTTCGATCGTATCGCGGTGCGTGTCCAGCCCGGAGCGCGCCGCGAGCAGGACGACTGCCGCAGTCGCCGATGCGATCAGCAGCATCAGCCCCAGCGCGAGCCAACTCATCGTCGTCATGAAGCTGCGCACCGGCGACAGCCATTGCGCATGCCGATCGACGCGCGCGCCCGGTGCGATCCGCCGTGCCGCGGCCTCGACGGCGGCAACCGCATCGGCGCGCACCTCGACGTCGATCATCGCCGGCATCGGCAGGTCGGAGTCGAGGCCCGCATCGCCGAGCCATGGGCGGAGCAGTTCGGCGAGCCGCGCGCGATCGACTTCGCTGACCTGCCGTACCCCTGGCAGGCGCGCCAGCTCGGCGACGATCGCGCGTGCCTCCCGGTCGCGCGTTGCGGCGTCGGGGTCGATGATCTGCACGGTCAGCCGGCCCGCCAGCGCGCGATCGAGCTGCGCCGTCGCCGCGAACATGCCGAGCCCCAGCGCGCCTGCGAGCACGGTCAGGAACAGCATGATCGCCATGATCCCTGTCATCGCGCGCGTCCGCCGGCTCTCGTCGAGCAGGCGCCGGTCGCGGGCGGTGGGGCGCATCCTCATGCCGCGCCCGGCGGGTTGCGCAGCGTGCCCATGGGGTCGCCCAGCCGCCCCTTTTCCAGCCGCATCATATGCGCATTGGGAATGCGATTGAGCAGGTGGAAATCATGCGTCGCGACGATCACCGTGGTGCCCAGCCGATTGAGCGAATCGAACAGGTGCAGCAGGCGTTCGGCCATGTCGGGGTCGACATTGCCGGTGGGTTCGTCGGCGACCAGCACTTCGGGGCGGCCGATCACTGCGCGGGCGATCGCGACGCGCTGCTGCTCGCCGCCGGACAGCGTCGGCGGTTTCGCGCGGCCACGGTCGGTAAGCCCGACCCAGGCGAGCATTTCGCGCACCGGCGCTTCGACATCGCTTTCGGACACCCCGGCGACGCGCAGCGGCAGCGCGATATTGTCATAGGCGGACAGATGCGGGACCAGCCGGAAGTCCTGGAACACCACGCCGATCCGGCGGCGAAAGCCGGGCAGGCGGGTGCGGGGCAATGTCCCGGCATCCTCGCCGAACAGCCGCACGATGCCGCGCGACGGACGCTGGGCGAGGTAGAGCAGCTTGAGCAGCGAGGTCTTTCCCGCCCCCGATGCGCCGGTGAGAAAGTAAAAGGCGCCGCTCTGGAGTGTGAAGGAAACGTCCGATAGCGTCTCCGGTCCCGTCCCATAGCGCAGGCCGACATTCTCGAATTGCACGATATTGGCCATGCGTTCGGGCTAAGCCGTTCCTCCCTGCGCCCCCGGTCGGCTGGCCACCGCCATCGCACAGCCATTCCTTGCGCTCAAGCGTGGCGACCGGGGGATCGCCCGAAAGTGACAGCGGCGAGACTCTTGTTACCCCGAGTCGTTGCGTCTAGAATCACCACACCGGGCAATCGCCAGCCCCGGGGGTGAGATGCTTAGATGATCCTCGAATGCAGCCAGTGCCGGACCCGGTACCTTGTCCCCGATAGCGCGATCGGCGCCGATGGCCGGACGGTGCGGTGCGCCAGCTGCAAGCATAGCTGGTTCCAGGCCCCCGCCATTCTCGACCTCGCGACGCGCGCGGAGCCCGAGGCGCCGCCGCCCCGGCGCGAGCCGCGCAAGCCCGCCGAGGCGCCCGCGCCTGCCACGCCACCGCGCGTGTTCGAGGATGCGTCGGTCCAGGCCCCGACCGCCCCGGAATATGATCCTTTCGCACCGCAGCCTCCGTTCAAGCCGCGCCGCAATCCGGCCAGGCGCTGGACCGCGGCGGCGTTCGTTGCCGGTTTCTCGATGCTGCTCGGCACGGGCGCGATCCTCTATTCGGGCGCGCCGGGGCTTGCGGCGCAGCTCGGGCTGGGGATCGGGGGCGAAGTCGATACCCCGCTGGTGTTCGCCGACAAGAATGTCGAGCTGCGGACGATGACCAACGGCAACGAAGTGTTCGCGGTATCGGGCCGGATCGTGAACCCGACGACCACGAAACAGCATGTGCCCGACATCCGCGTCGAACTCCGCGACGGATCCGATCGGCTGGTCTATAGCTGGCGGATCACGCCGATGGGGCGTGAACTGGGGCCGAAAAGCGCGATCGACTTCAACGGCGCGCGCGTCGGGTTGCCGCCCAACGCCAAGGTCGTCCAGCTCAGCTTTGCAAGCGAGATCGGCGGCTGACCCACGCGAAGCGGCCGCCGTTGAGCAGCGCCGCCGTCACCATCCCGATCCCCGATGCGATCACCAGCCCGATCGGGCCGGCGCCGCCATGGACCAGCAGCGCCCCTGCGCCGCCGGTGACGACGAAGAAGGCGAGGATGCCGTTGACTCCCGCCGCGACCTGATCGCCGAGCGAGCGCAGCGCGTAGACGAAGACAACCTGCACCCCGTCGAACAGGATGAACGGCGCCCAGATCGGCAGCATCCACAGCGCCATCCGCTGGACTTCCTCGGTGGCGGGAAACAGCGCGATCACAGGGCCGGGGGCAAGCATCAGCAGCAATGCGAGCAGTCCCGTCGCTCCCGCCGCCAGCGCCGCCGCGATCGCGGTGCGCCGGCCCGCGGCGGCGGGCACGCCCTCGCCCACGGCATTGCCCGCGCGCACCCCCGCCGCCGACCCCAGCCCCAGCGCCACCGCGAAGGTCACGTTGTGGACCGCGAAAACGATCTGGAACGCATGTGCCGTCACGTCGCCCAGCCGCGTCGACAGCGCAATCAGGATCGAGAATCCGACGAGTTCCAGTCCCGACGCGATCGCGGGCACGACACCGAACCGCGCCAGCGCCCCCGCTCCCGCCGCCGTCGCCCGGGTCATGAACGCGGGCAACGCTCGCACCCCCCGCGCCCGCGCATCGGGAAGCGTCCAGGCGGCGGCAAGCATCCCTGCCGCGCCCAGCCAGGAAGCGATCGCCGTCGCCAGCGCCGCCCCGACGGCGCCGAGCATCGGCAGGCCGAGATGCCCGGCGGAGAGCGCCCAGGCAAGCAGCGCGTTGAGCGGCAGGATCGCGAGGTTGACCACCGTCACCCGGCGGGGCCGGCTCACCCCCTCGAGGAAAAAGCTCGCCGCGATGACGACGCATTGCGCAGGGTAGGCGAGCGCCATCATCTCGACGACGCGCGCCGCCTGCGGCGCGGTCGCCGGAGCGACGCCAAGCCCCAGCAGCATCGGCTCCGCCCACAGGAACAGGCCGAGCGCGCTGACCGCGCCGAGCAGCAGCGCGAGCATCAGCCCCTGATGCAGCACGCGCCCGGTCTCGCGCTGGTCACCCGCCCCATCGGCGCGGGCGGCGAAGACCAGCACGCCGGTCAGCGCCCCCAGGCTCATGACGATCCCCGGAAAGGTCAGCGACCGGCTGGCGCCGAGTGCCGCGACTTCGCCGGTGCCGCCCAGCCCCACGACGACGACATCGGTGACGTGCAGGATCGTCCAGTTGAGCCCGGTCAGCATCACCGGCCAGGCGAGCGCCAGGATTCGGCGCGCCTCGGCGCGGGCGCTGGGCGCGAGTGGGTTGGTCGGGTGCGGCATGGCGGGGCATGGCCTGTAGGCGGTTGCGACGAATCAGGAAAGCGCGGAGCACCGCTTGCATTCCCCCGGAGGCATTGCTAGGGGCCACCGCCTTACCAGCCGCCGGTTCGCCGGCGGAGTTTCACGGGCGGCCGTGGCGGAACTGGTAGACGCGCAACGTTGAGGTCGTTGTGGGCGAAAGCCCGTGGAAGTTCGAGTCTTCTCGGCCGCACCATGAAACCGGGGTGCGCGGCGGAAACGCCGCGCAGCCTCCCCTCTCCCGGTCAATTTTCCCAGCCATCTGGCACAATTGTGCGACAAGTCGCTTTTAGCCACCGGTTCGTGGTCGGCAGTGTGTCGCCGGCAGGACGTGGAGCAATGCGATGATCAAATGGGGATGTGCCGCCGCGGGGCTGCTGGTCGGCGCGATGCCGGGGGCGGTCCAGGCGCAGCAACAGGCGGAGGCGCCCGCCCCAGCGGACCAGGCAGTTCCCGATTCGTCGCCTGACGATTTCGGCGAAGAGATCGTCGTGCGCGGCGAGCTGCGCGGCGCGGTGCCGGGCGACATCAAGCCCGAAGTCTCGCTCAACCCCGCCGACATCCGCTCCTTCGGCGCGTCCAACGTCGGCGAACTGCTGACGCAGCTTGCCGCGCAACTCGGCACCGGCCAGGGCCGCGGCGGCGAGCCACCGGTGATCCTGCTCGGCGGGCGCCGTGCAAGCATGGGCGAAGTCCGCGACCTGCCGCCCGAGGCGATCGAGCGGATCGACGTGCTGCCCGAGGAGGTCGCGCTCAAATATGGCTATAGCGCCTCGCAGAAGGTCATCAATTTCGTGCTGCGCCCCCGCTTCATGGCGCTCACGACCGAGGTCGAGGGGCGGACGCCCACCGCGGGCGGCAACGCCGCCGGCGAGGTGGAGGCCAAGCTCGACAAGATCCGAAACGGTGACCGATTGTCGCTCAACGTCGACTATGAACAATCGTCGGGCATTCTCGAAAGCGAGCGCGGGGTATCGCGGGCGGGCACGTCATTGTTCGATAGCCGCGGTAACATCACCGCAACCGACGCGAATGGCGACACCCAGTTTGTCGCGGGTGTGCCTGCCGCGGCGGCGAACGGCCCGGTCGGCCTCGATGCCTTCTCCAGCACCGCCAACGTCACCGACGTCACCCCCTATCGCACGCTCGTCAGCCCGCAAAAGGACCTGAAGATCAGCGGTGTCTATCGCCGGCCCTTGTCCGAAAAGATCACGGCTGCCGCTACGCTGGAGCTTGAGGGGACCGAGAGCCAGTCGCTGCAGGGGCTGTCGGGCGTCACGCTCGATTTGCCCGCGGGCAATCCCTATTCGCCCTTTGCCAGCGATGTGCAGGTGCTGCGTTATGTCGACCGGTCGCCGCTGACTCGGTCGAGCAGCACCCGCAGCGCGCAGGCCGGGCTGACCGTCAATGGCGACGGCACGCCCTGGGCGGACAGCTGGCGCTGGTCGGTCCAGAGCAATTACACGCTCAACACGACGGACGCCGTCAACGATGCGGGGATCGACCCCACCGCGATGCAGGCGGCGATCGACGCGGGCGATACGAGCTTCAACCCGTTCGGCTCGATCCCGGCGAACCTGATCCGCAGCCGTCCGTTCGAAACCGCGCACTCGCGGTCCAGCGTCGGGCGCATCGACGTCCTGACCAACGGCCCGTTGTTCAACCTGCCGGCAGGCGCGATCAACGCCAGCCTGCGCGTCGCGGGTCAGACGAGTGACTTCTCCAGCACCAGCTTCCGCAACAACATCACCACGCCCGCGGCGTTCGGGCGCGACAGCGGCAGCGTGCGGGGCAATATCGACCTGCCGATCACCAGCCGTCGCAACGCGGTGCTCGATGCGATCGGCGATTTCTCGCTCAACGCCAATTTCGAAGTCGAGCAGCTTTCCGATTTCGGACGGCTCACCAGCACCGGCTATGGCTTCAACTGGTCGCCGATTCCCCAGATTCGCGGGCTGGTCAGCTGGACGCAGGACAGCAATGCACCGACTCAGCAGCAGCTCGGCAATCCGCTGGTGACGACGCCCAATGTGCGCGTGTTCGATTATGTCCGGGGCGAAAGCGTCAACGTCACCACGATCACCGGGGGAAACCGCGCGCTTCGGGCCGACAGCCGGGACGTGTTCAAGCTGGGGCTGAACATCCGCCCCTTTACCGAGACCAATCTGGGGATCATCGCCAACTATACCAACCAGCGTTATCGCAACACCGCGGGCAGCCTCCCCGGCGCGACTGCGGAGGTCGAGGCGGCGTTCCGGGACCGGTTCACCCGCGATGACAACGGGCAGTTGTTGAGCATCGACTATCGCCCGGTCAATTTCGCGCGCTATGAGCATTCCGAGCTCAAATGGGGCTTCAACCTGTTCATGCCGATTGCCTCGCCCGCGGCGAAGCGGTTGCAGGCGCGGCGCACGGCCTTCCAGGAGGCGATGGCCGAATCGCGGCGTACCGGCCAGCCTTTGGCACCCGAAATGCAGGCGCAACTCGATCAGTTCCGTAAACTCGGGCAGCAGCAGAGCCTGTTCGGCGGCGCCGCGCGCGGCGGGCAGGGGCAAGGCCAAGGTCAGGGCCAGGGCCAGGGGCAGCGCCCTCCCGGCGAGGGTGCAGGCGCGGCACCGGGCGGCGGGCGCCCCGGCGGGGGCCAGTTCGGTCCCGGCGGTGGCGGCCGCGGCTTCGGTGGCCGCGGCGGCGGGGGCGGCAATGTCCTCCAGCTCAGCGTCTTCCACACCTGGGTATTCCGCGACCAGCGCGTGATCCGCGAGGGCCTGCCGGTGCTCGATTATCTCAACGGCGCGGCGGTCGGCAGCACGAGCGGGGGCACGCCCGCGCACAAGATCGAGGTGCAGACCGGCATCCAGCGCGACGGCTACCGGCTGCGGCTCGACAGCAACTGGGAAAGCGGCACCCGCGTCACCACCGGCGCGCTCGGCAGCACCGAGCAATTGCGGTTCGGGAGCCTCGCGAAGTTCAACCTGGTGGCCCAGGCGGACCTTGGCCAGCAGGTCGACTTGCTGCTCAAGCATCCGTGGTTGCGCGGGACCCGAATCAGCTTCCGCGTCGATAACCTGTTCGATGCGCGGCGCCGCGTGACCGACCAGACGGGAACGGTCCCGATAGCCTATCAGCCGAACCTGCTCGATCCCACCGGTCGGACACTCCGGCTGAGCGTGCGGAAGATGTTCTTCTAGAGCCGTTTGTGATCACACCGCAGCGTACCCGGCGTGCCTGAAGTAGTTTGTGCATTGGTGCGGCGGGAAGTCGTCGAGTAGCGAGCCGATGCGGTTCCAGAGGCCTTCTCGGGAGCGTTCGCCGGCTTTCCGCAGCAGGTGTTTGAGCTTGGCGAAGACCATTTCGATCGGGTTCAGATCGGGGCTGTAGGGGGGTAGGAAGAGCAGTGTGGCCCCGCAGGCTTCGACCAGCGCCGCAGCTTCTGCGCCTTTGTGGCTGGAGAGGTTATCAAGGATGACGACATCGCCGGGGTTGAGTTCGGGAACCAGGTATTGGCGGACATACTGGGTGAAGATCGCCCGGTTCATCGGCTCATCAACGACGAAAGGTGCGACGATCCCGTCGCTCGTGAGGCCTGCGAGGAAGGTCGTTATCTTCCAGTGCCCGGCAGGGGCATAGCCGCGGACCCGCTTTCCGCGTGGCCCGCGTCCGTAGCGCCGGACCATGTTGGTGGTGACACCCGTCTCGTCGAGGAAGATCAGGCGCTTGGCGCTGAGCATCGGCTGCATTGCCCGCCATGCCTCGCGCCGCGCCACCACGTCAGGCCGGAGCTGTTCGGAGGCGTAGACGCTTTTTTTTGAAGCTGATCCCGTTGCCCGTGAAGAAGCGGCTCAGCATCCCGGCGTCCGCCTTCACGCCGTGCTCGTCCAGCAGTCGCTCGGCCACAGCAAGCAGCGTCAGGTCCGGCTCCGCGTCGATCAGCGCCAACAGCCAGGCACGATGCACCGATAACCGAGAACGACGGTCCCCGCCCTGCGCCAGCGCGCCGCGCCGACCTTGTCGCAGCGCCTGAAGCCACCGCACCGCTGCCGCGTCGCTGATCCGATAGCGACGCGCAGCCTCACGCCGCGACAAACCCTCTTCCTCAACTGCCGCAATCACCCGATCGCGCAAATCCTGCGAATACGCTCTGGTCATACCTGCCGACCTCCAACAGCCAGCGTGATGATGTGGACGCCCCCGCACCGACCGACAGTTGCTATGCTGCCGGTCGGTCAACCGAGAGGAAGAGGAGCGTTTGCATGACGATCACGACGATTGGGCTCGATCTGGCGAAGAGCGTATTCCAGGCACACGGCATCGACGAGAGCGGTGCCACGGTGCTGGTGAAGAAACTGCACCGCAAGCAGATGCTGCCTTTCTTCTCGAAGCTGCCGCCTTGCCTGATCGCGGTGGAGGCCTGCGGAACCGCGCATCACTGGGCTCGCACGCTTGCAGCGATGGGCCACGAAGTCCGCCTGATACCGCCATCGTACGTCAAGGCTTACGTGAAGCGGGGCAAGAGCGATGCGCTAGACGCCGAAGCGATCTGCGAAGCCGTGCAGCGGCCGACAATGCGGTTCGTACCCGTCAAGACGATCGAGCAGCAGGGCATTCTTATGACCCATCGCGCCCGATCCCTTCTCGTACGGCAACGGACGATGCTCGCCAACGCTCTGCGTGCGCATCTTGCCGAGCTGGGCCACGTTGCCAACCCCGGCATTGGCAACCTCGCCAAGCTGGCCGAGCAGGTGATGGCTGACAGGAATGCCTTGCCATCCTACGCCCGTACGGCATTGGAGATATTGATCCGACAGATCATGGCCGTCAGCGCCGAGATTGCGGAACTGGATCAGCAGCTTGCCGCTTGGCATACCGAGAGCGAGGCCAGTCGCCGACTTGCCGCGATCCCCGGCCTCGGCATCATCACGGCAACAGCAATAGCTGCAACCGTTACGGATGCCGAGCAGTTCTCTTCAGGCAGGCAGTTCGCCGCCTGGCTCGGTCTGACACCGCAACAACACTCAACCGGGGGAAAAACCAGACTTGGCGGCATCTCCAAACAGGGCGACCGATACCTGCGCCGATTGCTCGTCGTCGGAGCCACCGCAGTCATGCGCCACGTCAAGGATAAGCCAACGCCGATGGCGGACTGGATCAGGAAGCTCTCCGAGAAAAAGCCCTTCCGGCTCGTCTCGGTGGCCCTGGCTAACAAACTCGCTCGGATCGCTTGGGTCGTGCTGACCCGCAAGGAGGCCTATCACCCTTACGCCAATTTGACCTGATCAGCCCAGGTCACCCGAAATGGTAATGGCAGTCGATGATGAGTAACGATCGAGCCAATGGTGAGACCAACCCGTCTGATTCAATGCGCTTCAACGCGCGGCAGCCTGTTTAGGGACCTCACCGGCGGATTTCCATCAGGGCCAGCGGCAACACGTATGCCGCACAAACAGGCCGGACATATGAAAGCAACCGATCAAACCCATCCCGACAAAATGCCCTTGCCAAGGGGGCGTCCACATATGAATCAGAACTCCACCACTTTGGGAATCCCTACGATTCCGTCAGATCACAAACGGCGCTAAGGCGCGCTCGGCTCGGCGCCCAGGTGCGTCTTCGGCCCGGGGTCCTGATCGACGATCCGGCGATAGAGCAGGGTGATCGCGACGCGGCGGTTGCGCGGGTCCATCGGGTTGTCGGCGATCAGCGGCTCGCGGTCGGCGACGCCCTCGATGCGCTCGAACCGCATCTCGCGTACCCCGCCCGAGGCGAGGCGCCGCCGCGTCGCCTCGGCGCGTCCGCTCGACAGCATCCAGTTGTTCATGTTGCGCGGGTCGCCATAAGCGAGGCTGTCGGTATGGCCGCGGATCATGATCGGGTTTTCCATCCCCGCGATCGATTCGGCGATCGTCCCGATCAGCGCGCTTGCGTCCGCAACCAGCGCCGTGGTGCCGAGGTCGAACATCGAATAATTGACGTCGTCGAGCAGGTCGATCCGCATCCCGTCGCGGGTGGGCACGAAGCGGATATGGTTGGCCAGCTTCGCAAGCGAAGGCGTGGCACGCATCCGCGCCAGGATCTTGCGGCTGGTCTCGGTGAAATTCTTCTGGTCCTGCGCGGTCATTGCGCGCTGGTCCTTCAGCGATCCCTTGTCCCCCGTGCCGACGTTGGTGCCGCCGACCCCGCCGACGGGCACGGTGAGCGCCTTGGTGCCGGTCTGGGATGCTTTTGCCGGGTAGTTATCCACGCTGTTGATCGCGTCGCCGCCGAGCAGTCCGTTCGACCCGGCGCTGTTCTGCCTGAGTTCGACCAATGTCGGCGCGAAATAATCGGCGAGCGCCTTGCGCTGCTTCTCGTTCGTCGCGCCCAGCAGCCACATCAGCAGGAAGAACGCCATCATCGCGGTCACGAAATCGGCATAGGCGACCTTCCACGCGCCGCCATGATGGCCGCCATGCCCTTCGACATAGACCTTCTTGACGATGATCTTCGGCGGCTGGTTCGATCCGTGGGGAGCGCGGGCGGCGGCCATGGCGTCAGCGTCCGCGTAAGCCGTCGAACACTTCGCCGAAGCCTGGCTGGTTCGCATGCGCGATGCCCGAGCGTGCGGCTTCGATCACCAGCGGCTGGGGATGGCCGTGGAGCGAGGCGATGATGATCTGCTTTACGACGTGATAGATCGCGGCATCGGCATCGATCACCTGCTGGAGCCGCCCCGCCAGCGGCGCGACGATGCCATAGGCGAGCAGCACGCCCATGAACGTCCCGACCAGCGCCGACCCGATCATCGCGCCCAGGATCGCGGGCGGCTTGTCGATCGACCCCATCGTCTTCACCACGCCCAGCACCGCCGCGACGATGCCCAGCGCGGGCAGCGCGTCGCCCAGCGACTGGAGCGTGGTCTGCGGCCCCTGGACTTCATGGTGGTGGGTCTTGATGGCATTGTCCATCACATCCTCGACCGCGTGCACGTCGAGCGTGCCCGACGATACCACGACGAGGCGCAGCGTGTCGGTGATCAGGTTGATCAGCATATGGTCCGCAAGCAGACGGGGATATTCGGCGAAGAGCGCGCTCGACTTGGGGTCCTCGACATGCGGCTCGAGCGCGATCGGGCCGTCGGTGCGCAGCATCTTCATCAGCTTCGACACCAGAAAGATCGTGTCGAGATAGTCCTGCTTCTTGTATTTCGGCCCTTTGAACACCTTGGCGACGCCGCCGCCCAGCGCCTTCAGTTCCTTCATCGAATTGCCGATGATCAGCGCCCCCAGCGCCGCACCGCCGATGATCAGCATCTCGTGCGGAATCGCCTCCATCACGGGGCCGAGCGCGCCTCCCGTAATCGTGAAGCCGCCGAACACCATCGTCAGCAGCACGACAAGGCCGATCACTGGATACATGGCTTTTCCGAATTCCCCCTCGGGCCGTGCGCCCGCCTGTCTAGGTTAACGACCGATTCCCCGCGGGCTTGCGCCCTAATCGCGCGGGATTACGACAGATAGTCGAACAGCGAGAGGCTGGAGAGCTTGGTGAAGCTGGACTGTGTCGCCTGAAGCGCGGTCAGCGCCTTTTGAAGCTCCACGGTCGTCGTCGCGATGTCGGTATCCTCGAGCGTCGCGCGGCTGGTCTCGCGCGCGGCATCCGCCGCGGTCACCGCCTCGGCATCGAGGTCGAGCCGCGCGGCGCGGGCGCCGATCGACGTGCGGCTGAGTGCGACATTGCTCTGGACCTCGGCGATCCCGGCCATCGCGGTCTGCGCCGCCGCGCTGGTGTCGCCCTCGCCGCCCAGCGCCGCCGACAGCGCACTCAGCACCGAGAAAATGTCGCCGTCCGCGCTGGCAAAGGCGCGCTCGCCGGTTACGCTGGGCGCCACGCTATAGCCGTCGCCCACCGGGATCGACGCCGGGGTGCCTTCCCCCGCATAGGTGACCGAGCCATCGGCGTTGGTTACATAGGCGGTGTCGCCCGTCGCCCCGCCGAACATCGGCTGCCCGCGCATGTCGGTGCTGTTCGCGAGCGCGAGCAGCGTCTCGCGGATCGTGTCCAGCTCGGTCTTGATCGCCGCGCGATCGCTTTCCGAATAGGTGTCGTTCGCCGCCTTGCTCGCGAGCTCCTGCGCACGCTGCAACTGCGTCTCGACGCTGCCGAGCGCAGTGTCCGCCTGGGCGAGCAACCCCTGCGCCAGGTCGATATTCGCCGAATAGGCGCTTGCATCGGTGCTCGCGCGCTTCAGGCTCTGCAGCTGGGCATAGGCGCCCGCATCCTCGGACGGCGCGGTAAAGCGCTTGGTCGTCGCGATCTGCGTCTGAAGCGCATCGGCCTTTGCAGTGAGCTGCTGCATCAGCGACGAGGGCCGGTCGAAGGACTGGGAGGTGGTGATGCGCATCAGCGGATATCCAGGATCGATTGCAGCGTGTCGCGCGCGACCTGGATCGCGCGGCTCGACGCCTGATAGGCCTGCTGGAACCGCAGCAGGTCGACGGCCTCTTCGTCGATATTGACGCCGGTGACCGAATCGCGTGCGCTGACGGCGTTGTCGCGGATCACCGTCTGCGCCTCCGCCACCGATGTGCGCGCGGCGAGTGCCGACGCATTTGCCGCGGTCATATCCGACAGCCCGGTCTCGACCTTGCCCGTGCTGCGCAGCGTATCGAATCCGGCGAGGTTGCTGTTGTCGCGCGTTCCGCCGCCGGTTGCCGCCGCAGCGATGCCGCGCGGGTCGGTGAGCGCGACGGCCAGTTGCGACGCCGGGTCGCCGATCGTGAAGAGCGCGCTGCCGGTTGCGCTGTCGAGGTCCTCACCCGCGGCCTGCACGGCGTTCGCCCCCTCGGCAAAGTCCTTCGCCAATGCGGCGATGCCGTCCTGCGCATCGGCGATACGGGATGCGCCCTCGGCGATACCGGCGAGCGCGCCCCCGGTTGGCGACACTGCGAGCGCCTCGCCGCCGCGATCGACCGAAAACGCGACTGCGCCGCCGCTGCGGTTATAGACCAGCTGCCCGACGCCATCGGCATCGACCAGTGCCGGGCCGGAGGCGCCGCCGACGCGCACCGCCGCGCGCCCCGCCGCATCGAGCGTGACCGAGACGTCGGTGAGCGCACTCATCTCTTCGAGAAGCTGGTCGCGCTGGTCGAGCAGCGCCGCGGCGCCGCTGGTCCCCGGGGTGGCGCGGCCAAGCCCGGCATTGACCTTCGCGAGCGCGGTGGCGAGACCGTTGAGCTGCGACACCGCGGCCTGTGCGGTCGCGTCGAGGTCGCTGGCGGCACCGGCCAGTGCGCTGCCGGTCGCCGAGAACGCCGTCGCGACGGCGGACGCCGCCTCGAGCATGGCGGCGCGCGCGGGCAGCGCCGAGGCATCCGCCGCGACGGTCTTGGTCGCGCTGAAGAATTGCGAGAGGCTGTCGCTGAGCTGGTTGCCGGTCAGCACGGTTTCGATCTGCGTCATCCAGGCCGCGGCGGTTTCGGTCTTGGCGAGGTCGGCGCTGGCGTCGCGGACGTCGGCACTGCGGACGAGATCCGTCGCGCGGGTGACGCCGAGCACGCTGACGCCCAATCCGTTCAGGCTGTTGGTCGCGATTCCGGTCGAGGCGACTTCGCTGACCGCCGCGGTCCGCCGGGCATAGCCCGTGGTGCCGGCATTGGCGATATTCTCGGACACGGTGGTCAGCGCCGTCTGATAGGCGCGGACCCCCGATGCCGCGATCGAGAGCAGGTTGCTCATGGCGCACCGCCTCCTTCATCGACGGCGGCGGAGCGCGCGAGAAACGCCGTCATCGCCTTGCCGATCCCCATCGGTGCGTGTGTGGCCATGTTCTGTGCGAGCTGCTGGTCCTGCATGTCGCGGAACTGCTCCTGCGCCTTGCTGTCGAACAGCCCGTCGCCCAGCTTCGCCGCGCGCATCGATTTGAGCATCATCCCCGTGAAGATCGCCTCGAAACGCTGTCCGGCGGCGTCGAGATTCTCGCGCGAGGCCAGCCGCGACGTGTCGGTCGACACGCCGCTGCCCAGGCTCGCGCCCACGCTCGCGATCGAGGACGGCATGTCGGTCACAGGATGATCAGCTCGGCCTTGAGCGCGCCGGCTTCCTTGAGCGCCTCGAGGATCGCGACCAGGTCGGCGGGCGACGCGCCGATCGCGTTGACCGCCTTGACCACATCGGCGAGCTTCGGGCCGGGTTCGATCAGGAACATCGGGCGCTTCTCCTCTTCGACGCCAACCCCGCTATGCTGCTCCATCACGGTTTCGCCCTTGCTGAACGGGGCGGGCTGGCTCGCTTCCTGTCGTTCATCAATACGAACGGTCAGTTTACCATGGGTTACCGCAGCGGGGGTGACGCGCACCGCCGAGTTGATGACCACGGTGCCGGTGCGGGCGTTTACGATCACCCGTGCGGGGGCCTCGGCGGCCTCGACGGTGAGATTCTCGATCTCGCTCATCAGCTCGGCGCGGATGTCGGCGCCCGCGGGTGCGGACACCGCGATCGACACGCCGTCGATCGCGCGCGCCCGGCCCCCGCCGAAGCGCGTGTTGATCGCATCCTGCACCCGCTGCGCCGTGGTGAAGTCGGCGCGCGCGAGGTTGAAGGTCAGGAAGGGTGAGCGGTCGAAACCGGTGTCGACGGTGCGCTCGACCGTCGCACCCTCGGGGATGCGTCCGCTGGAGGGGGTGTTGACGACGATCTGCGACCCGTCCTTGCCCTCGGCGCCCAGCCCGCCGACCGCGAGATTGCCCTGCGCCATCGCATAGATCTGGCCATCGGCGCCCTGGAGCGGGGTGAGGATCAGCGTGCCGCCGCGCAGCGACTTGGACTTGCCCATCGACGATACCGTGATGTCGAGCTTCTGCCCCGGCTTGGCGAAGGCGGGAAGCTCGGCGGTGACCATCACCACCGCTGCGTTCTTGAGCCCCGGCGCGACTCCGCTGGGCAGTTGCAAGCCCAATCGCGAAGTGACGCTCTTCATCGACTGGACGGTATATTCCAGATTGTCGTCGCCGGTCCCCGGAAGCCCGACGACGATGCCATAGCCGGTAAGCTGGTTGGTACGGATGCCCTGGAACCCGCCCAGATCCTTGACGCGCTGCGCCGATGCCGGGGCCGCGGCGGCGAGCAGGGCGAGTGCTGCTAGGCAAAGCCGGATCATGTGCGCGCTCCGCATCAGAAGGGGCTGATCATCTGGAAGAACCGGCTGAGCCAGCCCTGGCGGCTGGCGCGGGCGACATCGCCCTTGCCGGTATAGGCGATGCGGGCGTCGGCGACGCGCGTACTGGCTACGCGGTTGTTCGCGTCGATGTCCGCCGGGCGGACGATGCCCTTGATCTGGAGGAATTCGTCGCCGCGGTTGAGCGTCACGCGCTTCTGCCCCTGCACAAGCATCGTGCCGTTGGGATAGACCGCGGCGACCGTCACGCTGATCTCGCCCGACAAGGCGTTGGCCTGGTCGGCGCTGCCGGTGCCGGTGAAATTGCGGGCGCCGCTCGCGCTGGCGTCGCTCTGTTTGAACAGCGAGAGCGCGCCCGTGGTGGGCGGGGTGAGCGAGGCGCTGCCGCTGCTGTCGAGCTTGCTCCCCGCCGATTTGGAGGCGCTGGTGCGTTCGACGAGCACGATCGTCAACGGATCGCCGACCCGGCGCGCACGCTGGCCCTCGTACAGCGCGGCATAGCCGTCGCCGGCCTGGAAGATCGCGCCATTGGCGGGCGCCGCCGCGGGGACGGCGGCGGGGAGCGTGACCGAGAAATCCTCGCGCACCTTCTTCTTGCCGATCCCGAGTATCTGCGCCTTGGCGGGCGTGGCGGTGAGCGCCAGCGCACAGGCGAGCAGCGAACCTGCGGCGATGCCGGCAAGGAACTTCATGGCACGGCCCTCAGATGTTCTGGTTGACATATTTCAGCATTTCGTCGGTGGCCGAGATCATCTTGGAATTGACCTCATAGGCGCGCTGGGTCTCGATCATGTCGACCAGTTCCTCGACGACATTGACGTTCGACCCCTCCAGCATCCCCTGGCGAATATTGCCCCGGCCATCCTCGCCGGGCACGCCGAGATTGGCGGCGCCGCTGGCCGCGGTCTCGATCAGGTAATTGTCGCCGGTCGCCTGCAATCCGGCGGGGTTGGCGAAACTGGCGACCTGAAGCTGGCCGATCTGGCTGCTCTCGGTCTGGCCCTGAAGCTGGGCCGAGACGGTGCCGTCGGTGCCGATCGTGATCGAGGTCGCGCCTTCGGGAACGGTGATCCCCGGCATCACCTGATAGCCCTCCGAGGTGACGACCAGCCCCTCGGCCGAGCGCGAGAAATTGCCCGCGCGGGTATAGCCCAGCGTGCCCCCCGGCATCTGCACCTGGAAATAGCCATTGCCGTCGAGCGCGAGGTCGAGCGAATTGCCCGTTGTCGCGAGCGAGCCCTGCGTCTCGATCCGCGACGTGCCCTGGATGCGGACGCCGGTGCCCATGTTCAGCCCGGTGGCATATTTGGTCTCCGCCGTGCTCGCTGCGCCCGGCGCGGTGACGACCTGATAGGCAAGCGTCTGGAATGAGGCGCGGTCGCGCTTGAACCCCGTCGTGTTGACGTTGGCGAGGTTGTTCGAGATCACGCGCATCCGCGTATCCTGGGCGTCGAGCCCGGTACGCGCGATGTGCATTGCGGATGAACCCATCGTCTTTTCCCCTTAGCCGGGCATCCGCATCAGCGATGCGGCGCTCTCGTCCATGTTCTTGGCTTCCTTGAGCAGGTTCGCCTGCACTTCGTAGCTGCGCTGGTTCTCGATCATGTCGACCAGCGCTTCGGTCAGGTTGACGTTCGATTGTTCGAGCGACCCGGCCTGGACCTTGGCGTCCATGTCGCCCGGCAGCGCGCCGCCGGCCTTCACATGGAGCAGATTGTCGAGGCCCTTGACCGTCTGGCTGCCCTCGGTGCTGACCAGCTTGATGCGGTCGATCACCTGCGGCTGGGTCGAATCGCCGCCTGCGGGCACGATCGACACGGTGCCGTCGGGTGCGATGGCGATCGATTGATAGGGCGGCACGGTGATGGGGCCCCCCGACCCCATCACCGGGAAACCGTCGCCGGTTTCCAAGACGCCCGAGGCGGCGACCGACAGGTCGCCGCGCCGCGTATAGGCTTCGCTGCCGTCCGCGGCCTGGACCGCGATCCACGAATCGGTGGTCACCGCCACGTCGAGCGGGCGCGCGGTCTGGACGATCGTGCCCGCGCGGCGATCGAAGTCGTTGACTTCCTCCGCCGCCATCTGGCGCGAATCCATGCCGCTGCCCTGGAGCACCATCCGGTCGAACGTGACGCGGTCGGCGCGATAGCCGATCGTCGATGCGTTCGCGATGTTGTTCGCGATCGTCGACTGGGCGGCCATCTGGCTCTTGAGGCCGGACATCGCGGTGTAGACAAGACGGTCCATTGCGGGTTTCCCTCAGCCCCTGTCGTCAGCTGCGGATGTTGAAGATGGTCTGCGAGAGCTGGCTCGCGGTATCGAGCGCCTTCGCATTCGCCTGGAAATTGCGCTGTGCGGCGATCAGCGCGACCAGCTCCTCGGTGATGTCGACGTTCGACTGTTCGATGGCGCCCGACATCAGCGCGCCGGTGCCGGCATCGCCGGGCTGCGCCAGCTGCGGGTCGCCCGAAATCCCGGTCGCCGCCCAGCTGCTGTCGCCCAGCTGGCGCAGCCCCGCGGGGTTCGCGAAATTGGCGAGCACCACCTTGCCCAGCGCCTGGGTGTCGCCGTTCGAGAAGGTCGCCGTGACGGTGCCGTCGTCGGCGATCGCCACGCTCTGGAACTGGCCGACGGTCTTGCCGTCCTGCGACTTGGCATCGACGCTGAAGACCGAGCCGGCCTGGTTGGTCGCGGTGCCGAAATCGAGTGTCAGCGGCTGTTCGGTAGTGGCGCCCGCGGGCGTGAAGCCGGTCAATGCCGTCGCCGTCGTCGGTGCGGTGAGCGTGCCGCTCGCGTCGAAGGTGAGCGAGACTGCATCGCCCGTGGCCGTGCTGAGCTGCTGGTCGCCGACGAACGAATAGACCGACCAGCTGCTCGACGCATCGGCTTCGGTCGGCGCAGTGTCGCGGACGAAATAGCTCGTCATCGTCAGCGCGTTGCCGCTGGCGTCATAGATCGTTGTCTGCGTCGAATTGTTATAGGTGCTCGGGTCGGTCCGATCGAAGGCAGTGCTGCCCTCCGCCGCTTCCGACGGGATCGTTGCGTTTGCGCTCAGGTCCACCGACAGCGCGACCTTGCTGGTCGCAACCGGCGTCCCGCTGGTCGCCGGCAATTTGAGGCTGGTGGTGGCGCCGAGACCGCTCGCGGCGACGGACCCGGTGCTGTCGACCGGATAGACTTGCAGCGCATTGCCCTGGCCATCGACGACGGTGCGGCTGGCGTCGACCTGGAAGCTGCCGTTGCGGGTATAGGACACGCTGTTGCCTGCGCCGCTGCCCTTCACGACGAAGAAGCCGTCCCCCGAAATCGCGACGTCGAGCGCCGAATCGGTCTGGGTAAAGCCGCCCTGGCCGAATTGCTGGCGCACCGATTTCACCACGGTCCCCGATCCCACGATCTGGGTCGGGCTCGACGTCGAGGTCGATGCGATCACATCGGCGAACTGAGTTGCGCTCTTCTTGAAGCCGTTGGTCGAGACATTGGCGATGTTGTTCGAGATGGCGGCCATCTCGCTCTGGGCGCCCTGGAGCCCGCTAAGCGCTGTGTAGAAGGACATGGGGTTACTCCTGTTTGGGGGTCAGCCGACTTGCCAGACGGCGGAGAGCGGAACCTGGCCGATGCCGGGCAGCGTGAGCACGGGCGTGCCGTCGGTGCCGAGCGAGACCGTGGTGACCGGCGCCCAGACCAGCGGCGTCGCATCGACGCTGCCATCGGTGCCGGTCGCGGTGACCTTGATCGTGAACGGGCCGTCGCCTGCGGCATCGCCGCTGTCGGTGGTGCCGTCCCAGTCCCAGGCGACGGCGCCCGCGTCCTGCGCGCCGAGATCGATCGTCTTGAGCGTCTCGCCCGTCGACGACTGGATCGTGACGCTGACCTGGGTGGCGTCGCCGCCCAGGCTCACTGCGCCGGCCAGCCCGCCGCTGGTGCGGGGATAGGCGGTGTCGCCTGCGGTCAGCACGGTCTTGCCGACATAGCCGATCGCGTCGCCGAGCGAGGTGGTGCCAAGCTTGTCGGCAATTGCCTTCAGCGTGGTGTTCATCTCGCTGATGCCCGACGAGCTTGAGATCTGCGCCATCTGCGCGACCATCTCGCTGTTATCGACCGGATCGAACGGGTCCTGGTTCTTGAGCTGCGCGGTCAGCAGCGTCAGGAAATCGGCCTGGTCCATGTCGCTCGAGCTGGTGTTCGACGCGGCGGTCGTGGTGCTCGTGCCCGAGCGGGCGATGCCCAGGCTGGCAAGGGTGGTATCGAAATCCGTCATGATCAGCGGCCCAGCTTGAGGGTATCGACGATCAGCGACTTGGCAGTCTGCATCACCTCGACATTGTTCTGGTAGGTGCGTGCGCTCTCCATCATGTCGACGAGCTCGCGGGTTTCATCGACGGCGCTTTCCCAGACATTGCCGTCCTGGTCGGCCATCGGGTTGCCGGGGTCGTAGCGCTTCTCGGGCTCGGCGCCCGCGGTCACCACCTGCTCGACATCGACCGTCGCCATCCCGCTCGCCGCATCGAAGGCGGTGCGGAACACCGGCTTGATCGTGCGATAGGCGGCGCTCGAACTCGATGCGACGGTGCCGGCATTGGCGAGGTTCGACGCGGTGGTGTTCATCCGCACGAGCTGCGCGCTCATCGCGCGGCCCGAGACCTGGAATATCGAGAGCGGCTGGTCCCCCATGCTCATTCACCCTTCAGCGCGCGCGAGATCTGGCCGATCCGCCCGTTGAGGAAGGAGAGCGTCGTCTGATAGGCGACGGCATTCTCGGCAAAGGCGGTTTGTTCGGTGGTCAGCTCGACGGTGTTGCCGTCGGCAGAGGACTGGACCGGCACGCGGTACAGCGTGGCCGCGTCGATCGCGCCGTCGATCGATCCGCCGGGCGCATCCGCGGACGCCAGCGCCGCGCGGAAGTCGATGTCCTTGGCCTTGTAGCCGGGGGTCGAGGCGTTCGCGATGTTCGACGCCAGCACGCCCATGCGCTGCGACCGCACCGAAAGTGCTGCACCATGTACGCCGAAAAGGCTGTCGGTCATCTGCACGGTCCTTTCGCCCAAGCTTCGCCGGGTTATAAGCAATGGCCGTGCCAAATCGCCGGAGGGCGCCGAGAGCCGCCCCGGCGACGCGTTGCAGGCACTGACCGGCAGGTTTTTGCCGGTAGGACGGCAACGGGGTGCCGCGGTGGCGCCGGGTGCGGAAGCGCGCGGTTGCGGCGGGAAACTGGCCCGGCGCTTGCACTTCGCGAGCGCATGGACATGATCGCTCTTCCCGCGCTGGCGCCGTTTCTCGATCCGGTCGCGATCGGCATCGTTGGCGGCGGCACCGTGCTCGCCGTGGTGCTGCGGACCCCGGCGTCGGACCTTGTGCGCGGCCTGTCGGCTTTGCGCGTGCTGTTCCGCCGCCGCTTCGACGCCGCGCCTTTGGTCGAACAGGCGAATGCGCTCACCCGGATCGCGCGGCGCCACGGGCTGATCGCGCTGGATCGCACCGTGATCGCCGATCCCGACATTGCCGCCGCCGTCGCCGAGATCGTCGACGGCGCCGATGGCGAGGCGGTCGCGACGCTGCTCCGCCAGCGCCGCATCGCACGGTTCGAGCGTCACCGCGCCGCCGCCGACATGTGGACCTGCGCCGCCGAGAGTGCGCCCGCGATGGGGATGGTCGGCACGCTGGTCGGGCTGGTCCAGATGTTCACCGCGATGCGCGATCCCGCCGCGATCGGCGGGGCGATGGCGGTGGCGCTGCTGGCGACGCTATACGGCGCGCTGCTCGCCAGCCTGGTCGCGCTGCCGGTCGCGGCGCGGCTGCGGCGGAGCGCGCGGATCGAGGCGCAGGAGCGCGCGCGGATCGATCCGCCGCTGATCGCGCTTGCGGCAATCGAGCCCCGCGTGCGCCGCGAGCTGCGCGAGGCGGCGGCATGACTGCGCCCGAGCCCGCCGACCCGCTGTTCGAGGCTGAGGGCGATGCTCCGGCGCGCCCGCTGTGGCTGATAACGCTCGCCGACCTCTCGCTGCTGCTGGTCGGCTTCTTCGTCTTCCTCCAGGCCAATCAGGTCGAGCCACGTGCGCTGGCGGCAGGCATTCGCGCGGGCTTCGGCGTCGCCGAGACCCCCGCCATGCCCGTCGAACTGGCCGCCGTGACCGGCTTCGCGCCCGGATCGATGCAGCCGGGGGACAGCGCCGCAGCGATCGCCTGGGCCCGCTCGGCGGCGCGCGACCCCCGCACCCGGCTGCGGATCACCGGCGAAGTCGATGGCAGCCCCGGCGATGTCGACCCGATCACCGGCAGCGGCCCGATCCTCGCCGCCGACCGCGCGCGTGCCGTCGCCGCGATATTGATCCGTGCAGGCGCGGTTTCGCCCGAGCGGATCGCCATCGCCACCGGCCGCGGCGAACGCCGAGCGCTTCTCACCCTCGGCTATGACGGGGGGCGGCAATGATTTGCCGCCCGGCAACCCCGTCTTGCCGCCTTCCGCTCCCAACAAGGAAACCGCCATGTTCCTGATCCTGGCGCTCGCCGCCGCATCCCCCGCTGCCGCCGCCGAGCCATTCCAGTCGACCGCGATGCTCGACACGATCGTGAGCCAGTTCACCGGCAAGCCGATCGGCTCCGAAGGCGGGGCCAGGGCTCCCGTCGACCCCCGGCTCAAGCTGGCGCAGTGCGCGGCGCCGCAGCTCGAATGGCGGACCGAGGCGAAGGACGCGGTCGTCATCCGGTGCATGGCGCCGGGATGGCGGATCTTCGTGCCGGTCAACGCCGTGCCGCGCGCCGCCCCGGCTGCGGCGCCCGCCACTGCCGCGCCAGCGGCGTCGGTAAAGGCGATGCCGGTCATCCGGCGCGGCGACACGATCACGATCGCAGTCGGCGCCAATGGCTTTTCGATCACCCGCGACGGCGTGGCGATGAACGATGCCCTTGCGGGCGGGCGGCTGATGGTGCGCATCGACGACAGGAAGCCGCCGGTGCAGGCGATCGCAGTCGAGCCCGGTCGGGCGCGATTACCGGGCTGGGGCGACTGAAAACTTTTTGTTAAAGCCTGTCATTGGGCGGTCGTTCTACTCGGTGCAGACCTGGAACTTTGGGATGGCAGCAATGGTGGATCCAATCGGCAACAAGGCAGGCGCGGTCTCCGACCGGCGCATTGCGCCGATCGGCCGTGCTGCGCCCGTGGAAGCAGCCAAGCCGGTCGCGAGTGAGGCCCCCGCAGTGCAATCGACCGCCGCGCAGCTTTCCGCCGAACTGGCCGCCAAGCCCCCCGTCGACGCCGAGCGTGTCGCCCGGCTTCGCGCCGCGATCCAGGAGGGGCGCTATTCGCGCGACCCCGGGGCCGTCGCCGACCGGATGCTGGCGCTCAAGAACGAATGGAATTCCGATGACCCGGCGTGACGCGCTGATCGCCGTGATCGAATCGCTCCATGCGGAGATCGCCGCGCTCAAGAGCAACGATCTGCCCGCGCTGGAGGCGGCGACCCGGGCCAAGCTTGTCGGGATCGATGCCGTCGCGCTGTGCGACGGCGAGGCCCCGAATGCCGAAGTGCGCGCGCTCGCCGCCGAGGCGCAGCGGCTGAACGAGACCTGCCGCATCTACGTCAACCTGATGGCGGCAAATGTTCGCCGCCGCCTGCAACTTCTGTCCGGCAATGCCGCCCCGGCCTATCGCCCCGGAGGCTATGCGCTGGCCTGAGGGTTTTTGGCACGATCCTTGCTGATTTGCCCCGCACCAAGGGCTTTCGGACAAGGTATCGATGAGCGTAGTTTCGGTCAGCGCAAAGGCGAGCGTACAAACGGCGATCGCCGCCGCGAGCCGCAAGACCGGCGTCGACTTCCACTATCTGCTGGGACAGGCACAGGTCGAAAGCGGTCTGCGCGCCGATGCGCGCGCCGGCACCTCCAGCGCGACCGGGCTGTACCAGTTCATCGAGCAGAGCTGGCTCGGCGTGATCAAGGATCATGGCGCCGACCATGGGTTGGGCTGGGCGGCGGACAGCATCCGCCAGACCGCGAGCGGCACGTTCGTCGTCTCCGATCCGGCGACGCGCCAGGCGATCCTCGACCTGCGCCGCGATCCGCAGACCGCGGCGATCATGGCCGCCGAACATGCATCGGATAACAAGGCGGCGCTGGAGCAATCGCTCGATCGCCCGACCACCGGCACCGACCTCTACATGGCGCATTTCCTGGGGCTGGGCGGCGCGCGCAGCTTTCTGGGCGCGATGGCGGCGAATCCCGATCGCGCCGGCGCGGCGATGTTCCCCGCCGCAGCACGCGCCAATCGCAGCATCTTCTATGACGGCGCTGGCCAGCCGCGCTCGCTGGGCGAGATTTACGACCAGTTCGAAGCCAAGCTGAACAGCGGCGCCGCGACTGCCGCCACCGGGCTGGACGGCGCGGGGCTGGGCGATTCCATCGACGCGATGGACTTTGGCGAGTCCGAGGTCGTGCTCGGCAACGAAGCCGTCGGCGGTGACCGGCATTGGGTCGAGACGACACTGGCTCAGCTAAATGCCGGGCGTTCGGCGCGCGCGACCGCAGAGGCGGCGATGCGCCCGACGCCGGAAACGGCGCGGCTCGCCTATCTGATGCTCGCCAATCTCGGGGCACGCGCCTCGTGAGTGCGCTGGCGCTTCCCGGCGGCTTCGGTGCCACGCTGAAGAGCTTCTCGCTCCCCGGTGCGATCCTGCTGCTCGTCGCGCTGATGGTGGTGCCGATCCCGGCCTTCCTGCTCGACGTGTTCTTCGTGATGAACATCATGATCAGCCTCGCGGTGCTGATGGTCGCGCTCAATGCGCAAAAGCCGCTCGATTTTTCCGCCTTTCCGACCGTCTTGCTGTTCGCGACGCTGTTCCGCCTCGGGCTCAACGTCGCCTCGACGCGCGTCGTGCTGGTCCATGGCCATGAGGGCGAGGCCGCGGCGGGGCATGTGATCGAGGCGTTCGGCACCTTCCTGATCGGCGGCGACTATGTCGTCGGGCTGTTCGTGTTCGCGATCCTGATCATCATCAACATGATCGTCGTGACCAAGGGCGCCGGGCGCGTCTCCGAAGTCGCGGCGCGCTTCACCCTCGATGCGCTGCCGGGCAAGCAGATGGCGATCGACGCCGATCTGAACGCCGGGCTCGTCACCCCGGACGAGGCGCGCGCGCGCCGCGCCGAGGTGGCGACCGAGGCCGATTTCCACGGCGCGATGGACGGTTCGTCGAAATTCGTGAAGGGCGACGCGATCGCCGGGCTGCTGATCCTCGCGATCAACATCGTCGGCGGGCTGATTCTCGGCGTCGTCAGCCACCAGATGGCGGTGGGCGAGGCGGCGCAGACCTATGTGTTGCTCGCGATCGGCGACGCGCTGGTCGCGCAATTGCCCTCGCTGATGCTGTCGATCGCCGCCGCCGCGATCGTCACGCGCGTCACCTCCAGCCACGACCTTGCCGGCCAGATCGGCAGCCAGTTCAGCAATGCCAAGACCTGGGGGCCGGTCGCCGGCATCCTCGGGCTGCTCGGGCTGCTGCCGGGGATGCCGCATGTCGTGATCCTCTCCGCCGCCGGGGCCGCCGGGTTCGCCGCGTGGAAGCTCAACAAGATCGCCAAGCGCCCGCCACCCGCCGCGCCTGCGCCCGAGCCGGTCGACCTGTCGCGGATCGGGTGGGAGGAAGTCACCGACACGATGCAGGTCATGCTCGACATCGGGTACGGGTTGGTGCCGCTGGTCGACGAGCGGCGCGGCGGGCCGCTGATGGGGCGGATCACCGGCGTCCGCCGCCAGCTTTCGAAGGAACTCGGCTTCGTCGTGCCGCAGGTCCGCGTCCGCGATGACATCAACCTTGCGCCCTTCACCTATCGCATCGTGCTGGGCGGCGTGGTGGTGGGCGAGGACAGCGTGGCGCCCGACCAGGTGCTCGCGCTCGACACCGGACAGGCAGTCGGCACGCTCAAGGGCAAGGCGGTCAAGGACCCGACCTTCGGGCTCGACGCCGTGTGGATTCCCGCCGCCGATGGCGATGCCGCGACGGGGGCGGGCTATCTGGTGGTCGATCCGGGCACGGTGATCGCGACGCACCTGAACCAGGTTCTGCTCCAGAACGCCGCCGACCTGCTGGGGCCGGACGAGGTCCAGTCGCTGCTCGACGGGCTGAAGGAGCGCGCCGCCGCGCTGGTCGCTGCCCTGTGTCCGCAGCCGGTGCCGCTGACGACGCTGACGACGGTCCTTCGCGGGTTGCTGGCGGAGAATGTGCCGCTGCGCGAATTCCGCCGGATCGCCGCCGCCATTGCCGTCGCTGCACAGCGCTCGCTCGACGCCGAGGAGATATTGGAGCTGATCCGCCCCGATCTCGGCCCGCTGATCATCCAGCGGCTGTGCGGGGTGCGCGAGCCGCTGCGGGTGATGACGCTGGAGGGGCAGCTTGAATCGCTGCTCGGCCAGGCGGTCCGTTCCGATCCCGCGCGCCGCCATACGATCGAGCCCGAGCTGGGCCGCCGCATCGCCGACGCGCTGCAACACGCCGCCGCGCCGCTGATCGCCGAGGCCAAGCCCTTTGCGCTGGTCGTCCAGCCGGCGATCCGCGTCGCGATCCGCAAGCTGGTCAAGACCATCCTGCCCGATACGCCGGTGATGAGCTTCTTCGAAGTGCCCGAGGACAAGGCCGTCGAAGTCGTCGCGGTGATCGGTGCGCCGGAGGCGCTGGCCGCATGAACGCAACACCCCTCAGGAAGCTCGGACCCATGGCTTCATTGGCCCAACACGTGCCGGATACCTCGCCGCTGACCTATGCCCGCCGGCGCGCGCCGCGGCGCGATGCGGAGGCGCTGGTGCGCCGCCATCTGCCGCTGGTGCGGCGCATCGCGTGGCACATCCACGGATCGATGAGCGCGATCGTCGATGTCGAGGACCTGATTCAGATCGGGCTGGTCGCGCTGGTCGAGGCGGTGAGCGGCTTCGAGGATCGCGGGCAGGTGACGTTCGAACAATATCTGGCGACGCGGCTGCGCGGCGCGATGATCGACGAGCTGCGGCGCCAGGCGACGCTGACCCGGGGCGCGATGCGGCGGCGGCGGGAGTACCAGAACGCAGTGGCCGCGCTGGCCGCCGCGTCGGGCCATTTGCCGAGCGACGCCGAGGTCGCCGAGAAGCTGGGGGTGACGCCGGAGAAGCTGCGCACCGACTATGCGACCGCAGAGGCGCTGCGCTTCGAATCGATCGACGACCATTATGCCGATGATTCGCCCTGGTTCATGTCCGACGCCCCCGACGCCTTCGACCAGCTCGCCGACCGCGACCAGCGCGACACGCTCGTTGCCGCGATCGCATCTCTGCCCGAGCGCGAGGCGCAGGTGATCCAGCTTTATTATGTCGAGGAGCTCAACCTCGAGGAAATCGGCCAGGTCCTCGGCGTGGGCGCGGCGCGAATCTGCCAGATCAAGGCATCGGCGCACGCCCGGCTGAAGCGCGCGCTCCAGCGGCGGGGTTAATTACCCGCCGCCTTTTCCGCCTGCGCGAGCAGCCGGAGGACGTTGCCGCTCCAGATCTTCTCGATATCGGCGTCTTTGAAGCCTTCCTTGCGCAGGCGGGCGGTGACTTTGGGCAACAGCGTGATGTCCTCCAGCCCCGTCACCCCGCCGCCGCCGTCCCAATCGGCGCCGATCCCGACATGGTCCACGCCCATCACCGCGATCGCATGGAGCAGGCTCTTCATGAACAGCTCGAAATCGGCGCCCTTATAGGGATTGGCCGCGTCCGCCGCGGCCTTGTCGGCGATCAGCGTGCGCTGCTCGGCGGGGGAGAGCGCCCACCACTGGTCCTGCCGCTCGGACACCTTGTTGCGCGCGGGATCGCGGTCGAGCGGGGCGAGATACACGCTGTTGACCTGCATCACCCCGCCCGCCTTGGCGAGCTTGCGCATCCGCTCGTCGTCGATGTTGCGCGGATGGTCAAAAATCGCGCGCGGGCCCGAATGCGACAGGATGATCGGCGTCTTGGACAGCGCGATCAGCTGGTC
Organism: Sphingomonas hengshuiensis; assembly: GCF_000935025.1. Classification (NCBI taxonomy): domain Bacteria; kingdom Pseudomonadati; phylum Pseudomonadota; class Alphaproteobacteria; order Sphingomonadales; family Sphingomonadaceae; genus Sphingomonas; species Sphingomonas hengshuiensis. The sequence goes on along the minus strand of NZ_CP010836.1, from coordinate 4,313,643 downwards.
GAGCACCGCGTCGGAGGCGTGGCTGGCGTCGATCACCATCCCCAGCCGGTTCATCTCCGCCACCCATTGCCGGCCCAGCGGGCTCAGCCCGTTCCAGCGCGGGGTGTCGGTGGCGCTGTCGGCGAACTGGTTGTTGCGGAAATGCACCGGCCCCGCCATCCGCACGCCGAGCGCATGGAAGGTGGTGAGCAGCCCCAGGTCCTCGCCGAGCGGATAGCTGTTCTCGATGCTCTGATACACGATCCGCTTGCCCGTCGCGGCGATCCGCGCGGCATCGGCGGCGGTGGTGGCGAAGGCCATGGTGTCGGGATTGGCGGCGACCACGCGCTGGATCCAGGTCGCGCGGATCAGCGCGCCGTCGCGGGCCTTGGCATAGCCCTCGGGCGTCAACGGCCCCTGGCTGGTGTAGATCACGAAGAATCCGCCATCCAGCCCGCCCTGCTGCATCCGGGGCAGATCGACCTGGCTCTTGTCGAAATCGCGGTCGTGCCAGCGCTCGAACCGCCAGTCGGGATGTTCGAACAGCTCGGGCGTATCCAGATGCGTGTCGAGCACCAGCATCTGGTCGTGCGCCAGCCGATCGGCGGGGGACACCTGCGCCGCGGCGGGCATCGCCAGCATCAGCGACAGCGCGAGCAGCGAGGGGGAGGCGATGGGCCGCATGGTCAGGTCTCCGGCAATAAGGGGCGTCGCCCTGCTTCATGCGGCAAGCGCAGGCGAACGAAAAGCCCCGGTGGTCGCGGACCACCGGGGCTTCCCATACGCGCCCCCCGGGCGAAGCCGGGGAGTTGCCGGCCGCGGCGCCTGTCAGGGGGGTGACACCCCGACCGGGCCGCGATCAGCCGAGAAGCTTCAGCACGCCCTGCTGGCTCTGGTTCGCCTGCGATAGCATCGCGGTCGATGCCTGCGACAGGATCTGCGCCTTGGCGAGTGCGGCGGTCTCGGACGAATAATCGGCGTCCTCGATGCGGCTGCGCGCGTCGCTGACATTCTCGACGTTCGAGGTCAGGTTGTTGACGACCGATTCGAGCTGGCTCTGGCCGGCGCCCAGGCTGGCGCGCGCGGTGTTGACCGTGGTCAGCGCGGTGTCGATCGTCTCCAGTGCGTCCGAAGCGTCTGCGGCTGCAGAGATGTCGATGGCGGTCGCGTCGGTCAGGTCGAGCTCGGAGAAGTCGAGCTCGACGGTGTCGCTGGCGCTCGATCCGGTCTGGATCGTCACCTTGCCCGCATCGCCGGCGTCGCCGGTGAACAGCTTGACGCCGTTGAAGCTGGTATTGTCGAGGATGCTCGTGATCTGGCCGGTCAGCGCAGTCACTTCGGTCTGCAGGTTGGCGCGGTCGTCGTCGGAATAGGTGCCCGAAGCCGACTGGACCGACAGCTCGCGGATACGCTGCAGCATGTTGGTGACTTCGCCCAGCGCGCCTTCGGCGGTCTGCGCCATCGAGATGCCGTCGTTCGCGTTGCGAATGCCCTGGTTCATGCCGCGAATCGACGAGGTCATCGACGAAGCGATCGCGAGGCCGGCGGCGTCGTCCTTGGCGCCGTTGATGCGCTTGCCGGTCGACAGGCGCTCCATCGACGTCGCGAGCATCTTGCTGGCGGCGTTCGATGCGTTTGCGGCGCGCAGCGACGCCGAATTGGTTCCGATAACAGTCATGTCAGAGTCTCCATGCTTGCCGGCTTCCCGCGTCCCCCCTGAACGGGAGCCCGGAGCCGCCAAAGCTAGGAACGGCAGCGCCCGACCCGACTTAAGCGAAAAAATCCGCCTTACGCGCACGCGCAGGGGCGCGCCGGGACCCAGGGAGCGCGGGGGTTACGTAGATTTACGGGGCGTTAACTATATTTCACGCAAACAGGAGTCACAGGGGGGCGACCACATGCGATCCATCATTCCATCCGCGGCGGTGCTTCGGCAGAAATACGCGCTGGTCTCGGCACTGCGCGCGCAGGGCTTCGCGATCGGATCGTGCGAGGGGGGCAAGCCGGGGGCGAACGACCTGTTCCTCGTGGCGGTGGGCGAGATTCCGCCCGTCGCCGCACGCACGCTGATCCTGGGCGATGGCGACCGGGTCGCGATGCCCTTCCGCGACGGCGCACCGGCGCACCTCTCCTATTCCGCCGCGGACGCCGCGATCGGCAGCGGCTTTGCCAGCGCGATGGCGCGCGGGCCGTTCGAGCCGGTCGCCGCCGATCCCGAGAGCCTGGCGCTGCTCGCGCTCGCCGAGCGTGTCGCGGCCGCCGACATCACCGTGCTGATCAACGGCCCGACCGGCACCGGCAAGGAAGTGCTCGCGCGAGCGATCCACAACGGATCGACCCGCCGCGACGGCCCGTTCGTGGCGATCAATTGCGCCGCGCTGCCCGAGGCGATGCTCGAGGCGATGCTGTTCGGGCATCAGAAGGGCGCGTTCACCGGCGCATCCTCGGGCGGGCAGGGCTTTTTCCGCGCTGCACAGGGCGGCACGCTGCTCCTCGATGAAATCGCCGAAATGCCGATCCAGCTCCAGGCGAAGCTGCTCCGCGCGCTCCAGGAGCGCGAAGTCGTGCCGATCGGCGCGACGACGCCGGAGAAGATCGACGTGCGGGTGATCGCCTGCGCCAATCGCGATCTTCAGGGCGAAGTCGCCGCGGGGCGGTTCCGCGCCGATCTCTATTACCGGCTGTCGGTCTTCCCGCTCGCCACCAAGCCGCTGGCGGATCGCGCGGGCGATATCCCCGCGCTGGCTGCGGCGATGGTACTGCGCCACGCGGGCGAGCGTGATCAGCTCCCCTGGATTTCGGGCGACGCCGTGGAGGCGCTGTGCGACCATGACTGGCCGGGCAATGTCCGCGAGCTGGAAAATGTCATCCAGCGCGCGCTGCTGCTGTGCGCAGGCGAGACGATCGAGCCGCACCATCTGATCTTCGACCGTCCGGCGGAGACGCGCGTCGAGCGGCCCGACACGCTGAGCAACATCGTCCAGATGCACGAATTCCAGGCGATCCGCGAGACGCTGGCCGACTGCAACGGCAGCCGGATCGAGGCGGCGCGGCGGCTGGGCATTTCCGAACGCACGCTGCGCTATCGCCTGGCCAAGGCACGCGAACAGGGTGAGGCGATCGACCCGCTGCGCAAGGTGTCGGCATGAGCAGCGTGACCGGGCCGATGAGCGTCGATCGGGTGATGGCGCTGCGTGCCCAGATACTGGAACGCAACTCCGCGCTCGCCCGCGCCAACCAGGCACCTGCGGCAGCCCCGGCAGGGGATACCAAGCCCGCCGATTTCACCGCGGCGTTCAAGGATGCCTTTGCCCAGGTCAACCAGGCGCAGAACCAGGCGGGCGCGCTGTCCGAATCCTACGAACGCGGCGAGACGATCGACATCGCCAAGGTGATGCTGGCGCGCCAACAGGCCTCGGTCGGGTTCGAGGCGACGCTGCAGGTCCGCAACAAACTCCTGTCCGCATACAAGGACATTATGAGCATGCCGGTCTGATCGGATGAGCACCAGCCTTACCCCCGCCCCGCCGTCGCTGCCCGCGGCGGATCGCCTCGCCGCCCCGCTCCAGCAGGTGCGCGGGCTGCTCGCCCAGCCCGCCGTGCGCCGCGCGATGCCGCTGCTGCTGCTGATCGGCGTGATCGCCGCCGGGCTGCTCGCCTGGTCGATGGTCGCGACCTCGCCGCAACGCATCCTGTTCGCCAATGTCAGCGACGCCGACAAGGCCGCGATCAGCAGCGCGCTGGAAGGCGCGAGCATCGCCAGCGCGATCGACGCTTCGGGATCGATCACCGTCGCCGAGGATGATTACCACAAGGCGCGGATGCTGCTCGCGGCGCAGGACCTGCCCAAGGCGCATCCCGGCGGCTACCAGATTCTCGACCAGCTCCCGATGGGCGTCAGCCGCGCCGTGGAAGGCGAAAGGCTGCGCCAGGCGCGCGAGACCGAGCTGGCGCGATCGATCGAGGAAATCGATTCGGTCGCCGAGGCGCGCGTCCACCTCGCCACGCCCGAAGCCTCCGCCTTTGTCCGCGATCGCGCCGCGCCCTCGGCCAGCGTGATCCTGAAGCTTCAGCCCGGACGCGTGCTGGGCGATGCGCAGGTGCGCTCGATCGTCAACCTCGTCGCCTCGTCGGTGCCGGGGATGCAGCCCGAATCGGTGACGATCGTTGACCAGATGGGTGCGCTGCTCTCCAAATCGGGGGCGGGCGGCACGTCGGCGGGCGACACCCGCATCGATTTCCAGCGCCGCGTCGAGGACAAATACCGCACCCAGCTCAACCAGCTGCTCACGCCGCTGGTCGGCCAGGGCAATTTCACTGCCGAGGTCCAGGCCGATGTCGACCTCGACGAGAACCAGGCGACGCGCGAAAGCTATGACAAGGAAGGCGCGGTGGTCCGCGCCGAGCAGGGGGCCTGGACCGGATCGTCGAAGGACGGTGCCGCGCCCGGGGGCATTCCCGGTGCGCTGTCGAACACCCCGCCGCCCGCCAGCACGATGGTCGCGCCCAATCAGCAGCCCCAGCCCGGCGCCACGCCCGCGCCCGGCGCTGCGGCGGTGCCCGCTGCGCCCGCCGGCCCGCAACAGAAGCAGACCGACAGCTTCACCCGCACCTATGAGACCGGCAAGCAGGTGTCGGTGACGCGCGCGATGCCGGGCGGCGTCAAGCGGCTGTCGGTCGCGGTGTTGCTGCGCGAGGAGCCGGGCAAGCCGCGCGGCGCAGTCGAGATTGCGCAGATCACGCAACTGGTCCGTGCCGCGGTCGGCTATGACGGCAATCGCGCCGATCAGGTGACGGTGGTCAGCCGCAAATTCTCGCCCAGTCCCGCCGCCGAGCTGCTCGACCAGCGGCCCTGGTACGACGCATCCTGGGTGGCGCTGGCGGCGCGCAACGGCACCGCGCTGGTGATCGCGCTGCTCGTGTTGCTGCTGGGTGTGCGCCCGCTCGCCAAGGGGCTGATGAAGAAGCGCGAGGAACCGGCGTCCGATCGCCTCGCGCTGGCGATCGGCGGGCCGGCAGGGCCGGCCGTGTCGCAGGAGGAAGGGGCCCCGTTCGCCCCGCCCGCCAATGTCAGCATCGACATGCTCGAGGCGCGCGGCAACAGCTATGACGAGCGCGTCGGGCTGGTCCGCGGCTTCACCCGCGACAATCCCGCGCGCGCCGCATTGGCGGTGCGCGACATGATCAAGGCCGACGCCCCATGACGATGGCCCGCCATTTCACCGGCACCGAACGCGCCGCCGTGCTGATGATGCTCGTCGGCGAGGAAGAGGCCGCCGCGATCCTGCAAAAACTCGATCCCGACGAAGTGCGGCTGCTGGGCAAGGCAATGTTCGAAGTCGCCGACGTCACTGAGAGCGAAGTCGAGACCGTGCTCGACGATTTCGTCGGCAAGGCACGCGAGCGGACCAGCGTCGATTTCGACCCCGCGCCCCGGATCGAGGGGATGATGACGCGCGCGCTGGGCGCCGATCGCGCCGAGAGCGTGCTGGCGCGGATCATGCCGCCCCAGGCGTCGAGCGGGCTCGAACTGCTCGCCTGGTTCGAACCGCAGGAGATCGCGGCGATGGTCGAGGCCGAGCATCCGCAGATCGCGGCGGTGCTGCTCGTCAATCTCGACCCCGATATCGCCGCGCAGGTGTTCGACCATCTGCCCGAGGCGCTCCAGCCGCAGATTTTGCGCCGGGTCGCCAAGCTCGGCCCGGTCCCGCCCGAGGCGATCGAGACGTTGAAGGCGATGCTCTCCGCCCGCGCCGGTGCCAGCCGCAAGCCGCGCGGGCGCCAGCTGGGCGGCACGCGCGAGGCGGCCAAGATCCTGTCGGGCGCGCGCAAGATCACCGAACAGCGCGTGATGCCCAAGCTCGCCAAGATCGACCGCGACGTTGCGCGCGCGATCGAGGAGGCGATGTTCGTGTTCGACAATCTGCTGGAACTGGACGACAAGAATCTGTCGACGCTGATCCGCAACATCGACAGCGATACGCTGGTCAAGTCGCTCAAGGGCGTCGAGGAGGCGGTGCGCAATCGCTTCCTGGGATGTATGTCGAGCCGTGCTGCGGACGGCATCCGCGACGAGATCGAGGCGCGCGGGCCGATGAAGCTCGCCGATGTGCTGGAGGCGCAAAAGGTCATGATCGCGATTGCGCGCGGGCTGGTGAAGGACGGGACGCTGCAAATGCCGGGCAAGGGCGGCGACGACGATTATGTCTGATTTCGCCCCCGGTTTCACCGGCCGCATCCAGGCGGCAGAGCACATCCTCCAGCGCGCGTTTGGCAAGGGCGCCGATTTCGCCGCATCGGACATTGCAGCGATCGGCCGCCAGATTTTCGAGCCGCCCGCCCCGCCGATGGCGCCGGTCGCGCCGCGCCACTTCTCGCCCGCCGATCCCGCGAACAAGCCGACCGAAGGGTGGGACCCGTTCGCGCCCGAGGTGCATCCGCATGGCGCGTTCGCGGACGTGATCGCCGATGCGCGTTCTGCGGGTTTTGCCGAGGGGCGCGCGGCGGCGCTTGCCGAAGTCGCCGAGGCCAAGGCGCGCGAGGCCGCGCTGCTCGACCAGGTGTCGAAGGCGCTGGCGACCGGTGCGCATTTCGATCGCGAGCGGATGGCGGGGCATTTGCGCCAGACCGTGCTCCACCTCGTGTCGCGCATGGTCGGCGAGACGGGCGTGGCGCCCGATGTGCTCGCCGCGCGCGTCGGGGCGGCAGTGGAGCTGCTGGCGGACAAGGCCGAATCGGCGCTGCTGCGGCTGCATCCCGATGATGTCGAGACGCTCAGGGACCGGCTGCCGATCAACATATTCCCAGTCGGCGACCCGCATATCGCGCGGGGCGGCTTTGTCGTCGAAAGCGCTTCGACGATCGTCGAGGACGGCCCCGATCTATGGCTCGAGCAACTCGCCCAGGCGATCGACCGCGTGCCGATTCCGCCCCTATGCTGAACCGTTTTCCCGAAGATTATCTCGACAGCCTGGCCGCGGGCGATTTCACGCCGCGCCCCTCGGTATCGGGGCGGCTGTCCTCCTATGACGGGCTGTTGATGGAGGCGATCGGCGTGTCGCTGCCCGTGGGCACGGTCTGTGCGATCGGCACCGGCGATGCCCGCGTCGAGGCCGAAGTGATCGGCTTTCGCGGCGGCAAGACGCTGATGATGAACCTTGGTGGACCCGCCGCGCTGCTCCCCAACGCCCCCGTCCGCCCGATCGGCGCGCCGGGCGAGGCAGAGGTGGGTGGGGCGCTGCTCGGGCGCGTGGTGGATGGCGCGGGCAAGCCGATCGACGGGCTCGGCCCGATCCGGGGTGCGGGCCGCTGGCCGCTGGCGGGCAAGCTCCAGTCGCCGCTGGATCGCGGGCGCGTGCTCCAGCCGATGGACGTCGGCGTGCGCGCGATCAACGGGCTGCTCACCATCGGCCAGGGCCAGCGCGTCGGGATCATGGCGGGCTCGGGCGTCGGCAAGTCGGTGCTGCTGGGCATGATGGTCCGCGCCGCCGAAGCCGAAGTCGTGGTCATCGGCCTGATCGGCGAGCGCAGCCGCGAAGTATCCGACTTTCTGGAGACCAAGGTCGCGGGCGCCGCGCGGGCGCGCTCGGTCGTGGTCGCGGTCCCCGCCAACCATTCGCCGGTGCTGCGCATCCGCGGCGCGCTGCGCGCCACTGCCATCGCCGAGGCGTTTCGCGCGGAGGGCAAGAAGGTCCTGCTGATCATGGACAGCCTGACGCGCGTCGCGCATGCGGGGCGCGAGATCGGGCTGGCTCTGGGCGAACCGGCCAGCGCGCGCGGCTATCCCCCCTCGGCGATCGCGATGCTGCCCGGGCTGATCGAGCGCGCAGGCACCGACGTCGCCAGCGGCGGATCGATCACTGCAATCTATACCGTGCTGGCCGACGGCGACGACGGCAACGATCCGGTGGTCGATTCGGCGCGCTCGATCCTTGACGGGCATATCGTGCTCAGCCGCGCGCTGGCCGAGCGCGGCGTCTATCCCGCGATCGACCTGGGGCCGTCGGTCAGCCGGGTCATGACCGACATTGCCGGCCCCGCGCACCTCCACGCCGCGCGGGTGCTGCGCCGCCATCTCGCGACCTATGAGGAGAATCGCGACCTGGTGCTGATGGGCGCCTATCGCGCCGGCGCCGATGCCGAGATCGACGCTGCGATCGCGTGCCACCCGGCCGTGATGGAATATATCCGCCAGGGATCGGACGAGATCGTCAGCCTGCCCGATGCGGTCGCCGAGCTGACCGGCGTGTTCGGCGATGGCTAGGAGCCCGAAGACGCTCGCCCGGCTGCTGCGCGTCCGCACGCTCCAGCTCGACCAGGTCCGCGCCGACGAGGCAAAGGCCCATGCCCGCGTCGCGCAGGAGGCGCAGTTGCGCGAACGGATCGCGGCGCTTGCGGCCAATGTCGCCCCGGTCGCGGGCGCGGCTGCCCAGTCTGCCGGATCGCTGATCGCCGCCGCTTATTATCGCGACCGGCTCCACCAGTCCGCGCATGCCGCCGAACGCCGCGTCGCGGTTGCCGAGCAGGGTCTCGACGCTGCGCGCGCCGCCACGCTGGAGGCGCGGCGCGATCAGAGCGCGATCGAAAAGCTGATCACCCGCGAATCCGCCGAAGCCGCGCTGAAGGAACTGCGCGCGCTGGAGGCACTGCCGCCCACCGGGCGCAATCGGCACGATATTTGCTGAATTCCCGGCAAAGCCTTTGTCGCCGGGAAATCTCGCTTGCTCCAGTCCGTTTCCACCCTCGCCGCAGCCTCCATAGCGACGCCTCCCGCGCCTGTGCGCTCGGGCGCGGGAGAGCGCGCCTTCGCGCTGCCAGAGCCGCCCGCCGCCACTCCCGACGCGGTGGCGGCAACCCGGCAACGCAGTGCCGCGCCCGGCAAGGACTTGCCGCAGGACGATGCCGCGAGCCCGGAGGACGAGGCGGATCCCTCGACCGACATCGCCTTTGCGTGGTTCGCGATGCCGATTGCCCCAGACGCCGCACGGCCGACGTTGGTCGCGCCCGGACTGAGCGCGCGGATCGCCCCGCCCGGTGGCGATGCGGCGCCCGTGCCCGCACTGGCGGGCGAGGCCGCAGCCGCTGAGGGGACAGCGCCCGCCGCCACGGTCGCGCCCGAAGCCGGGGCCAGTGCCGAGACCCTCCCCGTGCCCGAGCTCCAGCCCATGCCCGACCTGCCGGAAGCCGCGCCCACGCCGCCCGCCCGCGCAGGCGCTCCGCACCCGGCGCCCGCACCCACGCAACCAGCGGCAGACCCCGCCACGTCCGCGCCGGTCCTGACCACCGTCGCCGCACTCGCCGCGCCGCTGTTTCAGGCGCTGGCCGAGCCCGCCGCGCCGCGCCGCGCCCAGCGCGACCCGCTCGCCACGGCGCCGCTCGCCGCGCTCGACGCTACCGCCGCAACGCCTGCGATCGCTCCCGCCGCACAGACGCAGGACGGCACGCTCGACCTGCGCCGCCAGGAATGGACCGGACAGATGATCGAGCGCATCGAGGCGCTGCGCGATGCCGGCCCGGTGCGCGAGACCCGCATCCGCCTCGCCCCCGATGCGCTGGGCACCGTCGATGTGTCGATCCGGAACGAGGGCGACCGTGTCCATGTCCGCTTCGCCGCCGACACCCCCGCGGCGCGCCAGGCGCTGGCCGACGCCCAGCCCAGGCTCGCCGACCTCGCCGAAGCGCGCGGGCTGCGGCTCGGCCAGACCAGCGTCGATAGCGGTGGCGCCGGGCAGGGCAACGCCGCCCGTCAGCAGTGGCAGGAGACTCCGCCCCCGCTCGCCCCGCGCGCCGCTTCCGCGAGCGCCGATACCGCCTCCACCGATGACCGAATCGCCTGAGATCTAGGGAGACCATCATGGCCGATACCAAGGACGAAAAGACCGCCGCCCCGAAGAAGAAGGGCAAGCTGCTCCTGCTGATCGGGCTGCCCGTGCTGGCGCTGGCCGCTGGCGGCGGCGGCGCCGTTTATGCGATGCAGGCGGGCTGGTTCAACGCCGCCCCCCATGCCGAAGCCGACGACACGCCCAAGCTTGTCCCCAAGAGCGAGGAGAAGCGCGCGACGCTGGCCGGCGGCGGCGAAGGCGAGGGCGGCGAACATGGCGAAGCGGCTCCCGCAGCGGGGGAGGGCGGCAAGCCGACGCCTGCGGGCGAAGGCGGCGACAAATATGCGTCCAGCTATTACCCGCTGGAAAAGGAGTTCACGTCGAACCTCCAGGGCAGCGTCCATTTCATCCAGGTCGGGGTCGCGGTGTCGACGCCGTATGACCAGCGGGTGCTCGAGAACATCAAGACGCACGAGATCGCGATCCGGTCGCAGGTGCTGATGGCGCTGGGCGAAACCTCCGAGGAGGAGGTGTTCACCGCCGAGGGCAAGCGCCACATCCAGGATCGGCTGGTCAAGGCGATCAACGCCGTTCTGAAGGAAAAGGAAGGCTTTGGCGGGGTTAGTAACGTCTATTTTACCAATTTTATCGTTCAGTGAACGGGCATGGTTAACAGCCCTTCAGACACTCCGGCTGCCGAACGGCGGGAACGCCCCCGGGCCGGCGCGGAACACGCGCCGGCGCTGGGCGCGGCGAACCCGAATCCGTTCGGCGACCTCGTCACGCTCCAGCATCTGAGCGCGCGGCTGGCCAAGTCGCTGAAGGGCGTGTTCGAGGCGATGCTGCGCTGCGACCTGCGCGTCTGGGCCGAACCGCTCACCGTCGAGCGTTTCGCGGATTACAAGGCCGAGCGCGGCGCCGGGCTTACGGCGTGGCAGCCGCTGGCGATGGGCAGCGCGCGGAGCAAGGCGCAATTGGTGCTCGACGCGCGGCTGGTGCTGGAAATGCTCGACGCCTTTTTCGGCGGTGAGGGCGAGGCACCGGCGCAGATGCCCGAGGAATTCACGCCGGCGGCAGAGGCGCTGGTCGCCCGGCTGGGCCAGGGGCTCGTCGCCCCGCTCGATGCCGCCTGGGAACCGCTGGTCCGCATCGGCTTTCGCGCCGTCGAGGCAAACATCGCGGCACAGCCCGAACTGGGCGGCGACGATCCCGTCGTCGTGACGCGCTTCGGCATGGCGCAGGGTGATGCCAAGCCGCGCTTCGTCGACATCCTCTATCCCATGGCTGCGCTCAAGCCGCATGGCGCCGCGCTCACCGTCAAGGTCCATGGCGTCGCCGAGGATGTCGAGCCGCGCTGGCGCACCGGGCTGACCCGCGCGGTGATGAACGTGCGGCTGCCGGTCCGCTCGGTACTGGCCGAGCCGGTGCTGTCGCTGGGCCGCCTGCTCGAGCTCAAGGCGGGCGACGTGATCCCGATCGAATTCGGTGCCGAAGTCCCGGTGATGGTGGCGTCGCGCCGCCTCGGCACCGGGCTGGTCGGCACTGCCAATGGCCGTGCGGCGGTGCGCCTCACCAGCCTCGAACCGCTTACCGAAGAGGATTTCCGATGACCGAGATGACCGGGGGTTTCCCGATCGATTCCGCGCTCGCCGCCAATTTCCGGCTGCTCCAGGATGTCGACGTCAAGCTGACGGTCGAGATCGGCTCGACGTCGCTCAGCCTGCGCGAGCTGCTCGCGCTGGGCGAGACGAGCGTGATCGAGCTGGACCGCGACGCCAACGAGCTGCTCGACGTGTTCGTCAACGGCACGCTGATCGGCCGCGGCGAAGTGGTGACGGTGGGCGAGAAATTCGGCGTGCGCATGACCGAGCTGGTCAGCCCCGACAAGCGGGCCGCACGCGCATGATGTGGTCGTATATCCTAAAGCTGGTGATCCTGCTGCCTCTGGTCTGCGGGCTGCTGATCGGCTGCCTCTATGCGTGGCGCAAGTTGGAGGCACGGCTGCCCCGGCAGCAGGGCGAGCGGTTGGTGCAGGTCAAGGAGACGATGATGCTCGCCCCCGGCCTGCGCCTCGCGGTCGTGGAGTTCGAGGGTGCGAAGCTGCTCCTGTCGGTCAGCCGGACCGGGGTGACGCTGGTGGATAAGGCGGCGCGGTGATGCGCGTGCTGCTTCCGGCCCCGCGCACGATCGGCACGCGCGCCGCGCTGTTCGTCGCGCTGCTCGGCTTTCTGATCCTGTTCGCAGGCCCTGCCTTTGCACAGGGCGCCCCGCTACCCGCCCCGGCGGCCACGCCGGGTATGGGCGACGCGGTCGATCGCGCGCTGGGCGATCTGGGCGGCGGCAATGCGCCGCTCAGCCTGTCGCTCCAGGTGCTGATCATCATGGGGCTGTTGTCGGTCCTGCCCGGCATCGTGCTGATGATGACCAGCTTCACCCGCATCATCATCGTGCTGTCGCTGTTGCGCCAGGCGCTGGGACTGCAACAGACCCCGCCCAACCAGGTGCTGATCGGGCTGTCGCTGTTCCTCAGCTTCTTCGTGATGGCGCCGGTGGTGAACCAGGCGAACGTGACGGCGATCCAGCCCTATGCGGAAGGGCGGATCACCGCGACCCAGATGATTTCGGGCACCGGCACCGCGCTCCACGGCTTCATGATCAAGCAGACCCGCAACCGCGACGTGAAGATGTTCGCCGACATGGCCAAGAGCGGCCCCTATGCCAGCCCCGACGACGTGCCCTTCTCGGTCCTGCTCCCCGCCTTTGTCACCAGCGAGCTGAAGACCGCGTTCCAGATCGGGTTCCTGATCTTCCTGCCCTTCCTCGTCATCGACCTCGTCGTCGCCACCGTGCTGATGAGCCTCGGCATGATGATGATGTCGCCGACGATCATCTCATTGCCGTTCAAGCTGCTGCTGTTCGTGCTGGTCGACGGATGGGCGCTGACGATGGGCAGCCTTGCCTCCAGCTTTGCGAGCTAAGCGATGGACGCCGATTATTTCCTGACAGTAGCGCGCGAAGCGATGTGGGTGCTCGCGCTGGCATCGGCGCCGATCCTGATCCCCGCGCTGCTCGCGGGGCTGATCCTCGGCATGGTCCAGGCCGCGACCTCGATCCAGGAACAGACGCTCACCTTCGTCCCCAAGCTGATCGTCGTGGGGGTCAGCCTGGTGATCTTCGGCGGCATGATCCTGGGGCTGCTCGGCGATTTCACGACGAGCATTTTCGAGCGCATCCCGGACCTGGTGAAGTGACAATTTGCCCTCTCCCAGCGGGAGAGAGTTTCGGGTCGGCCATGCCCCCAGCATGGCCTCAGCAACGCGGGGCGTTGCTGACCCGAAACTGGGCCCGCTCGGCGCAGCCGAGTGGGAGGGTGAGGGTGTTTGTCTCATCCTGCCCTCACCCTTCCGCCGCCTTTGGCGGCTCCCTCCCTCTCCCGATGGGAGAGGGATTTTGATGGGCTTCGGCCTCTCGATCGAGCCGCAGCTCTGGGCATTGCTGTTCGCGATGGTGCGTGTGGGCGCGGCGTTCCTCGCGGCGCCGGTGTTCAGCGCGGTCGCCATCCCGCTGCCCGCGCGGATCGCGCTGACCGGGGCGATCGGGGTGCTGGTGGTCAACGCCGCCCACATCGTCCCCCCGCCCCAGATTTTCGCAGTCAACACCTTCGTCGCGGTCGGGGCAGAGGCACTGATCGGGCTCGCGCTCGGCTTCGTGCTCCAGATCGCGTTCGCAGCCCCGCTGATCGCCAGCGAGGTCATCGGCATGTCGATGGGGCTGGGCTTCGCCAATGCCGTCGATCCGGCGAGCGGGCATAGCAGCCCGGCGCTCGGCCAGTTCCTGTCGCTGCTGCTCACCTTGCTGTTCCTCGCGGTGGACGGGCATCTCGTCCTCGTCGATCTGGTGATGCGCAGCTATGAGGTGATGCCGCCGGGAGACTGGATCGCGCCGCAGCGGCTGCTCGGCATCGCGCTGTTCGGCGGCTATGCGTTTCTCGCCGGGTTGCTGCTCGCGCTGCCGGTCGGCTTCCTGCTGCTGTGCCTCAACATCGTAGTGGGGATGCTCAGCCGCGCCGCGCCCGCGCTCAATCTGTTCGCGGTCGGCCTCCCCGCGAGCCTGGCGATGGGGGTCGTCGCGATCCTGCTCGCGCTGCCAGCGATGGGTGACTATCTACTTGTAATCATTCGAGAAAGTCTCGATGCGGTGCCCCGGCTGGTGCTCGGCTGATGTCGGAGAGCGCCGGCGAAAAGACCGAAGCCCCAACCCCCAAGCGCAAGCGCAAGGCGGTAGAGGACGGCCAGCTTCTCAAGTCGAAGGATTTCGGCACTGCGCTGGTCATCCTGGCGGGGTGCGCATGGATGGCGTTTTTCGGCCCTTCGCTGATCGCGGCGTGCAAGGCAGTGATGATCGCCAGCTTCTCGTTCGATCTGCGCGACGTCGAGGATTTCGAACCCTGGCGCCCGCTGGCCTCGGCCGGGTGGAAGCTCGCCCCGGCGCTGATCAGTCTGTTCGTGTGGGCGATGATCGCCACGATCGCCAGCCAGGCGGCGCTCGGATCGTTCGGCTGGAACAGCAAGTCGTTCGCGCCCAAGGGCTCGCGGATCAATCCCGGCGCCGGGCTGAAGCGGATGTTCGGCCCCACCGGGCTGATCGAGCTGGGCAAGTCGCTGCTCAAGGTCGTGCTGCTCGGCGCGATCGGCGCGTGGATGCTATGGTCGATGACGCAGCGCGCGATGGGGCTCGTCTCGGCGGACCTCAACGGCGCGGTCGGCGCGATGGGCAGCCAGTTCGTGACCCTGTTATTCGTCATGGCATCGGGGCTGGTGCTGATCGCGGGCGTCGACCTGCCGATCCAGATCCTGCGCCACCTCCAGCAACTGCGCATGTCGAAACAGGAAGTGAAGGACGAGCACAAGGAAACCGAAGGCTCGCCCGAGCTGAAGGGGATGCTGCGCCAGCGCCAGCGCGAGATATTGAAGGGCGGCTTCCGCAAGACCGTGGCGACCGCGCAGGTCGTGCTCACCAACCCGACCCATTTCGCGGTGGCGCTGCGCTACGACCAGGGCCGCGACAAGGTGCCGGTGGTGGTGGCGAAGGGGCGCGGGGCGACTGCGCTGGCGATCCGCGAACTGGCCGCCGAGCTGGACGTGCCGGTGCTCGAATATCCGAGCCTGGCGCGTGCCGTCTATTACACCAGCCGCGAGAATCAGGAGGTGCGCGACGACCTGTACCTCGCGATCGCGACGGTGCTCGCCTTCGTGTTCGGCGTGAATGCGGGCGCCGGCGCCGCCGCAGCGCCGTCGGTGCGCGTGCCGGAGACGGCATTGTTCGACGAAAACGGCCGCAAAATCGGCCAGCCGGCCTAAAGCGCGCCGCCGCGCGGTCGCTTATCGGATCAGGGGAATTTTCATGGCCATCGAATCGATTGCGAAGACATTGGGGACCGGGTCGGGGATCGACATAACCGCGCTCGTCAACTCGCTGGTCGAGGCTTCGTTCGAAGCCAAGAACAATGCGGTGACCAAGAAGACCGAGACGCTCACCGCCCAGATCTCCAAGGTCTCCGAGCTCAAGAGCAGCATCAGCGATTTCTCGACCGCGCTGACGTCGCTCACCGCAGGCGGCACGCTGGCGACGCAACCGAGCAGCTCGAACACCAGCGTCGTCGCGGTGACGCGGCTTGCGGGCGCGGACCTGACCGGGCTCTCGGGAACGCTCGAGGTGCGCCAGCGCGCGCAGGCGCAGGTCGCGAGCAGCGCGGCCTTTGCGGGCGGATCGACGACCAGCGTCGGCACGGGCACGCTGACGCTCACCTTCGGCACCGCGACCGTCGAGGGCGGCGCGATGACCGATTTCACCGCGGGTGGCGGCAGCCCGGTCGAGATCACGATCGATTCGTCCAATGCGTCGCTGTCGGGCATCGCGAGCGCGATCAACGCCGCCAAGGCCGGCGTGACCGCGTCGGTGGTGAGCGACACCAACGGCGCGCGGCTGGTGGTGAAGGGCGCGACGGGCAAGTCGCAGGCGTTCGAACTGGTCGGCACTGGCGATCTCGCCGCGCTCGACATCGGGCGCACGGCCACCGGATCGACGATCAGCACCGCCGCGCAGAACGCCATTGTCGTCAGCGACGGCGTCGAGCTCAGCTACCCGACCAACACGGTCTATGGCCTGTTCGATGGCGTGAAGGTCGACCTCATCTCCGCATCCGAGGGCACGAAGGTCACGATCGGGTCGACCTTCCCCACGGCGACGCTCACCAGCACGATAAGCAGCTTCGTCACGACCTATAACGACCTGGTCACGTCGTTCAGCGACGCGGTCGACGCCAAGGATGGCACGCTGCGCAGCGATCCTGCGGCAAAGGACGTGCTGCGCCAGCTCCGGTCGCTGATGCTGACCGCGCTGGTGCCCGATGCGGAGTCGGGCTCGCCCAGCACGCTTGCCGATCTGGGCATCGCGACGCAGCGGGACGGCACGCTGAAGGTCGACGATACGCGCGTTTCCAAGGTGCTCGCCACCTATCCGCAGAATGTCGAGGCGATCTTCGCCTCGGGCGCGGGGCTTTCGAAAGCGCTGGCGGCGATCACGACCGCGGCGACCAGCACGACGACCGGGCTGGGGGCCAGCGAAGCCAAATATACCAAGGCGCAGACGGCGATCGCCGAAACAAAGGACGAGATCGCGACTGCGACCGAGACGATGCGGACGCGCTTGACCCAGCAATATGGCGCAATGGATGCGAAGGTCGCGGCGTATAAATCCACCCAGGACTATCTGACCCAGCAGGTTGACGCCTGGAACTCGGACGACTGATGACTCGCTACGCCTCGACACTGGCGGGCAACCCTGCCGCTACCTATCGCCGCATCGACATCGCCGGGCGCACGGCTGCCAGCGATCCGCATGCGTTGGTCGGGCTGCTGTACGAGGAGGGCGCTGCGGCGTTGCGCGCAGCCGCCTGGGCCACCGAGAAGCGCCAGTTTGCGGTCAAGAGCGAGCGCATCGCGCGTGCAACCTCGGTGCTGTTCGCGCTCGAGGCGGGGCTGGATTTCGAGCGTGGCGGGGCGGTGTCTCGGACGCTGGCGACCTTCTACCATGGGCTGCGGCAGGACGTGGTCCGCGCCAGCCTGGGCACCGACCCCCAGCCCTTCCGCGACGCCGCAACGAGCCTGGACGAGATCGCCGGCGCCTGGGCACAGCTGCGCGGCTAGGCTAGCCCCAGCGGGCGAGCACGGCCTCGACGCTCGTCGTCTCGCCGGTGGGGACGCCGCCCGCCGCCGACGAAAAGCGCGGGGCGGGCATGGGCTGCATCCGTCCGGTGGGCGCTGCAAAGGTCTCGCGGGCGCGATTATGCGGATGGAGCGGGGCTTCGGCCAGCGAGAGCACGGGGGTCACGCACGCCTCGCCTTGCCCGAAATGCGCGGCCCATTCGTCGCGCCCGCGCGTGGCGAAGCCTTCGGAAAATGCCGTTGCCATGTCGTGCCACGCGGCGCGGTCATATTGCTCGAACCGGGCAGGGTCGATGCCGAGCCCGTTGCACAGCGCGGCATAAGCATGCGGCTCCAGCGCGCCCACCGCGACATGCCGCCCATCGGCACAGGCGTAGCAGCGATAAAAGGGCGCCCCGCCGTCAATCAGGTTCGCGCCGCGCGCATCGGCCCAGCGCCCCGCGCCGTGCAGCGCGTAATAGAGCGTCATCAGCGCCGCCGCGCCGTCGATCTGCGCCGCCTCGATCACCTGGCCGCGTCCCGTCGCCTGTGCCGCGAGGATGCCCGCGACCATCCCGAGCGCGAGGAACATCGCCCCGCCGGCATATTCGCCGATCAGGTTGAGCGGCGGCACCGGCGACGCCGGGGTCCCGATCGCGTGCAATGCCCCCGACAGCGCCAGATGGTTGATATCGTTGCCGGGGGTGCCCGCGAGCGGCCCGTCGCGTCCCCAGCCGCTGGTGCGGCCATAAACCAGTCGCGGGTTGGCGGCGAGGCAGCGCGCCGGGTCGAGCCCGAGCTGTTCGGCGACCCCGATGCGGAATCCCTCGACCACGCCATCGGCCTGCGCGACCAGCGCGAGCGCCTGTTCGCGGTCCGCGACGCTGGTCAGATCGAGCGTGACGTCGCTGCGCCCGCGATACAGGATCGGCGCCACCGCCCCCGAATCGGGGCCGTCGCGGCGAATGCGGATGACGTCGCAGCCCATGTCCGCAAGCAGCATGCAGGCGAGCGAGACCGGGCCGGGCGTATCGAACTCGACGATTCGCACCCCCGTCAGCGGCCCCCGTGTCGAATCCACCATCGCCTGTCCCCGCCTGTGTCCCGGCGCGACCATAGCTCGGCGGTGCATCCGGCGCCACGCGGGGATACTGGCGCGGGCATCCGCTTTGCGCTAGCGGCAGCGGCATGAGCGCACCGCATATCGTCGCCCTGGGCGGAACCCTTCGGCCCGACTCCTCGACCGGGCGGCTTTTGTCCGCCGCGCTGGATCTTGCGCGCGCGCGCGGCGCCAGCACCAGCCTGTTCACCGGGCCGGACATCGCCTTCCCGCATTACGAGCCCGGCCCGCACGAGGCGGTGCCGGCGATCGGGCGCTATCTCGACGCGCTGCGCACCGCCGATGCAGTGATCGTCGGCTCGCCGGGCTATCACGGCACGCTGTCGGGGATGGTCAAGAACGCGCTCGACTATGTCGAGGAGCTGCGGACCCACGATCGCGTCTATTTCGACGGGATGCCGGTCGGGCTGATCGCAACCGGCGCCGGGTGGCAGGGGGCGGTCTCGACGCTCCATGCGCTGCGCACCGTGACGCATGCGCTGCGCGGCTGGCCGACTCCGATGGGGCTCGCGATCAACACCGCCGAACCCGAAGCCGTGGCCCAGAGCGCGGCGCCAATGGCGATCATGGTCGACCAGATCTTCGGCTTTCTCGCGCGCTGAGCGCGTGCCGTGCCCCCGCGGAAGCGCTTAACGTTTTCGTGAGGGCTTTACCCTAGCGTGTTGATCCTAGAGCATATCGGGGTCGCACATGGAGCATGTATCCAGCCAGCAGCTGAGCGGGCCTCGCCGCCGCGCGACGCGATCGATCCTCGCGGTGGGCGATGATCGCCCGAGTCTGAACGCGCTGGCACAGCCGCTGGGGCAGCTCGGCTATATGGTGGTGCTCAGCGATTCGAGCGGCCAGGCGCTCGAACTGATCGCCGGGCGCGGGTTCGATCTGGTGCTGCTCGACAGGACCGGCGACGATCTGGGCGGGCTGCACATGGTGCAGGAAATCCGCGGCTCGCGCGACACTGCCGACCTGCCGCTGCTGTTCCTCACCGCGCGCGGCGAGCCCGACGCGATCGTCCAGGCATTGCGCGCGGGGGCCGATGATTGCGTGGCGAAACCCTGCGACTTCGCGGTGCTTGCGGCGCGGATCGAGCGGATTCTGGGCCGCGCCGCCCGAATCGACACGCTCAAGCGCAGCAACCTGGCGCTCGACGCGCGGATCGCCGCGCGGGCCATCGAACTGGGCGAGATGCGTGCCGACCTGGTCAGCGCCCGCGCCGACCGCGCCCGGCTGATCGCCTCGGTCCAGGGGCTCCATGATGAACTCGATCGGCTGCAGAGCCGGGGCTGAACCCTATCCGTCGAACCAGTGGCGGCGGATGAAATACGCACTGATCCCGCCCGAGAGCGCCACGGAGACTCCGACCACGCCCCAAAAGGCCCAGGGCTCGTGCGCATAGGGGATGCCGTCGACATTCATTCCCAACAGCCCGGTGAGGAAGGTCAGCGGGAGGAACACCATCGCGACGATCGCGATCATCAGCGATCGCTGGTCGATCTGCTCGGCGCGCAGGTCGGTGAGCGTCTCGTGCGTCAGCGCGGCGCGCTCGCGGATGCTTTCCAGCTCCTCCGCCATCCGGGCGGCGCGGTCGGCGGCGGCGCTGAGGTGCAGCCGGTCATCGTCGCGCAGCCAGTCGCCGGGCAGCGCGGCGAGCTTCTCCAGCGCCGCGCGCTGCGGGTTGAGGAAGCGGCGATAGCCAATCGCCTGGCTGCGCGTCTGGTTGACCCGGCGGCGCAGCGCGAAGGCCTTGTGCTCGGCAATCTGCTCCTCGCAATCGTCGAGCGTGTCGCCCAGCGTCGCGACCATCGGATCGAGTTCCTCGGTGATCTCCTGCGCAAAGGCGGCGATCAGGTCGCCGGGGTCGAGGATCTGCCCGCCCTCGACCAGCTCGCGCACCGGCGGCAGCGCAGTGAGCTGCTTGCGGGTGACCGAAAACACGCACTTGCCCACAGCATAGATGCGGATCGACGCCAGCGGGTCCGACGCTTCGAGCGGGTCCGACGACAGCCCGCGCAGGTTGATCACCGCGCCGGTCCCCACTGCATCGCAGCGCGGGCGCGTCTCGACGGCGGTCAGTGCCTCGATGACATAAGCCGACAGCTTCGCCTCGCCGCCCAGCCATAATTTGGCGCGCTCGTCATTGGTGGTGAGGTGGACCCAGGTCAGGTCGCCCGCGTCATGGACCGCCTGCTTGAGCGAGCGTGCCTCGGCCTTGCCGTCCTTCACGACATAGGCAAAGCCGCTCATCGCGCCATTTCCAGATCGACCGCAAGGCCGTCGCCGGGTGCGGCGGGTGGGGCGTCGCAGGCGATGCGCTCGGCATCGGCGCGGGCGCGGTCGAGAAGGGCGGCGGGCACGTCGCGGCGATGGAAGACCCGGTCGGCCTGCGCAAGCGCGCGTGCCTGGCGCAGCGTCAGATCGTCGGGATCGGGCGAGGCCAGCCGGAAACGCAAGAGCCCGCCCTCCTGCGGCGTGTCCTCCGCCGCCAGCCAGGTGTCGACGGCGTCCGCCGGAGCCTCGGTCAGCGGGTCGAGCGGCCCGGCGAAGGCGTTGGCGAGTGCGCGCCGCCGTTCGCCAGCCTCGGGCCAGCGCGCGCGGATCGCATCGCGCGCCGCCGCCAGCGCGCGGACGCGCGGGCCCAGGCTCGCGGGGAGCAGCGCCTCGAGCCGCTGGCGCAGCGCCGCCGCCATGCCTGCCGATGCCCCGCCGGTGCCGATCGCGACCAGAACGGGATCGCGATCGACGATGGCCGGCAGGGTGAAGTCGCATAGCGCAGGACGATCGACGGCATTGACCAGCACCCCGCGCGCGCGCAGCCGCGCCACGACGGGCTCCGGGTCGTCGAGCGCGACGATCGCCAGCGCGGCCTGCGCCGCTTCATCGACGATCACTGCGCCGGCACGTTCGAGCAGGCGCCGCTTGGCGTCCGCCGCCTCGCCCGTGCCGATCAGCATGACCGGCCGCCCCGCCAGCTTCACGAACAGCGGCAGGGCGTGGAGGCTCATTTCAGCCAGTCCGGGACCGTTTCGGCGCCCATGATCGTCGCGGCGGAGATGCGGTTGGCGACGATTTCGAACCGGTCGCCGGAGACCAGCACCTCGGGGACCAGCGGGCGGCTGTTGTAGGTGCTCGCCATCGTCGCGCCATAGGCCCCCGCCGAGCGGAAGATGGCGAGATCGCCCCCGGCCACCACGTCGATCTCGCGCCCCTTGGCGAACACGTCGCTGCTTTCGCACACCGGCCCGGCGACATTGGCGATCATCTTCGCGCCGGTCGGGCGTACCGCCTCGAAATCATGATAGGCGTCGTACAGCGCGACCCGCGCCAGATCGTTCATCGCTGCATCGACGATGACATAGGGATGCACCACCCCCGGCTTGACCCATAGCACCTGGGTCAGCAGCACGCCGGCATTGGCGGAGATCACCCGGCCCGGCTCAAACATCAGCTCGACGTCCCAGTCGCGCGTCACCCGCGCCACCATCGCGCCGAATTCGGCAGGCGACGGCGGGTTGTCGCTGGCGCGATAGGGCACGCCCAGCCCGCCGCCCAGATCGACATGGGTGATGCTATGCCCCGCCGCGCGGAGTTCCGCGATCAGGTCGCCGAGGCGCGAGAACGCCTTTTCGAGCGGGTCCAGGCTGCTGAGCTGGCTACCGATATGCACCGCGATCCCACGCAGATCGAGCCCGGGCAGCGGCGCGAGCCGGTCGAAGATCGCGCGCGCCTCGCTGATCGGAAGGCCAAACTTGTTTTCGGCCTTGCCCGTCGAAATCTTCTCGTGCGTGCCCGCGTCGACATCGGGGTTTACGCGCAGCGTGGCGGGTGCCCGGATGCCGCGTGCGGCGGCGAGCTGCGCCAGCACGACGCCCTCTTCCTCCAGCTCGAGGTTGAACTGGCCGATCCCGACATCGAGCCCCTGCGCCAGCTCGGCGCGGGTCTTGCCGACCCCGGAGAACACGATGTCTTTCGCGGCCATGCCCCCGGCCAGCGCGCGTTCCAGCTCGCCGCCCGACACCACATCGGCGCCAAAGCCTTCATTGGCGAGCAGCCGCAGCACCGCCAGATTGGGATTGGCTTTTACCGCGAATGCCAGATGCGTACGCGGCACGTCCTTCAGCCCGTCGCGGAACACGCGGGCGTGGCGCTGGAAGGTCGCCGTTGAATAGACATAGACGGGGGTGCCCACCGCCTCGGCAATGCGGGCGAGCGGGACATTCTCGACATGCAGTTCGCCGTCGATCAGGGAAAAATGGTCCATGGGATTCCGAATTCAGTTGGGCGGGAGATCGAACTTGTCGGTGCGCCGTTTCTCCGAACTCTGGATCAGGTCGTCGCTACGCGCCGGGCGGGTCTGGTCGGGCGGGCCGAGCAGGTCGTCGGCAGTCGGGGTCGCGGTCGCGCCATAGGGGGCGGGGGGCATCGCCTGGCCGGTGGGTGGCGCCAATGCCTCGCGCGCGCCACAACCGCCCAGCACCAGCGCGGCCAGCAGCATCGGGGGCAGCAATCGCTTCATCGCACGTCCTCCTCGCGTCCCCGGCGTGCCGCGGCAATCGCCTCGCGCACCCGCACCGGGGCGGTGCCGCCGAAGCTGGTGCGGCTGGATACCGACGCCTCGACGCTGAGCACGCCGTATACGCGATCGTCGATCCTGTCGTCGATTTCCTTGAGTTGGGTGATCGATAACTGATCGAGCCGGATACCCGCCGCCTCCGCCGCCGCGACGGCGCGCCCGGTGATGTGGTGCGCCTCGCGAAACGGGATGCCGCCTTCGCGCACCAGCCAGTCGGCCAGGTCGGTGGCGGTGGAGAACCCCGCCTCGGCGGCGCTGCGCATCCGATCGGTGCGAAAGGTCGCGCTTTCGACCATCCCGGTCATCGCCGCGATCGACAGGCCGAGCAGGTCGTGCGCCTCGAACACCGGCGGCTTGTCGTCCTGCATGTCCTTCGAATAGGCGAGGGGGAGGCCCTTCATCGTGATCATCAGGCTGACCAGGCTGCCGACGATGCGCCCCGAATGGCCGCGCACCAGCTCTGCCGCATCGGGATTGCGCTTCTGCGGCATGATCGAGCTGCCGGTCGACCATTGATCGCTCAAGGAGACGAAGCCGAAGGGCTGGCTGGCCCAGATCACGAATTCCTCGGCCAGCCGGCTCAGGTGGAGCGCGGTCTGTGCCGCCGCGGTCAGATATTCGATCGCAAAGTCGCGGTCGGACACCGAATCGAGCGAATTGCGCGTCGGCCCGTCAAAGCCGAGCGCGGCGGCGGTCATCCCGCGATCGAGGTCAAACCCCGTGCCCGCCAGCGCAGCCGAGCCCAGCGGGCACAGGTTCATGCGCGCGCGCGCATCGGTCAGCCGCGAGCGATCGCGCGCGACCATCTCGACATAGGCCATCAGATGATGCCCCAGCGTCACCGGCTGCGCGACCTGGAGGTGGGTGAAGCCGGGCATCACGCTGTCGGCATGCTCCTCGGCGCGCGAGAGCAGCGCGTCCTGGAGCGCGCCCAGCGCGGCCTCGGCCTGGTCGATCGCGTCGCGCACCCACAGGCGGAAATCGGTCGCCACCTGGTCGTTGCGCGAGCGCGCGGTGTGGAGGCGCCCCGCGACCGGCCCGATCCGGTCGGAAAGCCGCGCCTCGGTGAGCATGTGGATGTCCTCGAGCGCAAGGTCGTCGGGGACGCCCGCTGCCTCGAACTCGGCGGCGACCTGCTCCAGCCCGGCTGCGATCGCGGCGGCATCCTCGGGCGCGACGATGCCCTGCTGCCCGAGCATCGCGACATGCGCGCGGCTGCCGCGAATATCCTGCTGCCACATCCGCTTGTCGAAGGGGATCGAGGCGTTTATCTCCCGCATCACCGCAGAGGGTCCTTCGGCGAAACGCCCCCCCCACATTGCATTGGAGCTGTCCTTGCGCTCAGAAATCGCGCTTCTCCTGCTGTCCGCGACCGTAATTTCCGGGTGCGATAGGCAATCCCAGGCTCCGCAGCAAGCGAACGAGAGCGTTGCCAACGCAACCGCCCCCGCGCCCGGCCCCAATATCGATCGCAGCCACAAGGGCGAGGCGGCACCCACCACGCCGTTCCTCGATCCCAAGGGCGCCAAGGTGACGCTCGCCAGCTTCCGGGGAAAGCCGGTGCTGCTCAACCTCTGGGCGACCTGGTGCGCGCCGTGCGTCAAGGAAATGCCGACGCTCGACGCGCTCGCGGTGGCGCGCGGCGATGCACTGAAGGTGCTGGTGGTCAGCCAGGATATCGAGGGCGCCGCAAAGGTCACGCCCTTCTTCGCGCAGGCGAAGTTCAAGGCGCTGGAGCCCTATCTCGATCCCGAAACGGGGTTCAGCCTGGGGTTGGGGCTCAACCTGCCGACGACGATCCTTTTCGACGCTGCGGGCCGCGAAGTGTGGCGCGTCACCGGCGGGATGGAATGGGACGGGCCGCAAGCGGCGGCGCTGATCGCCGAGGCGGGGTAAGCCCCCCGCTACTCGGTCACCCGCATCCAGCCCTCGCCCGAATCGGCGCCACCCTGTGCCCAGACGTCGAAAATCTCGGCCAGGATCGCCGCCGATTCGACCAGTCGCGGGCCGGGGCGGTTGAAGAAATGATGGCCGTCGGCGAGGAACACATGGCCCTTCCTGACCGCGGACAGCCCGTTCCAGCGCGGATCGCCGATCACCGACTGGATATCCGCCAGGCTCTGCGGAATCTGATAGCCGCACGGCAT
This sequence comes from Sphingomonas hengshuiensis, assembly GCF_000935025.1. Taxonomy (NCBI): domain Bacteria; kingdom Pseudomonadati; phylum Pseudomonadota; class Alphaproteobacteria; order Sphingomonadales; family Sphingomonadaceae; genus Sphingomonas; species Sphingomonas hengshuiensis. Next base: position 4,288,804 of record NZ_CP010836.1, on the reverse strand, counting down.
CATCACGATGACATCGGGATCGGTCGCGACCAGCGCGCCCCAGTCTAACCACGGCGAATGTTCGCCGGGTGCTACGAACAGCGGGTCGCCGCCGGCGCAGGCGATCAGTTCGGGCACCCAGTTTCCCGCCGCCATCAAAGGGTCGAACCACTCGATCGCCGCCACGCGCGGTACCGCGCCCCGGCGGCGCGACTCGGTGCGAATCTGCGCCAGCCGCGCCTGGAGCCCGGCGATCACCTTTTCTCCCTCGGCGACGCGGCCGACGGCCTTGGCGACATGGCGGAAATCGTCCCACACATCGCCCAGCGTATCGGGCGCGAGCGAGATCAGCGCGGGTGCGGTGCCCGCCCAATCACATAGCGATTCCTCGAGGTCCGCAGGCGTCACTGCGCAGATCGCGCATTGCGTCTGGGTCAGGATCACGTCGGGCTTCAGGCTGCGCAGCAGCTCGGCATGGACTTCATAGACCGACAGCCCCTGGCGCACGATCTCCTGCACCCGCCGGTCGATCTCGACCGAGCGGAGCCCCTTTTCCAGCTTGGTCGCGGTGCAGACCGGCAGGTCCGCGACGAACCGGGGGAAGTCGCATTCATGCGACCGCCCCACCAGCGAATCGCCCAGCCCCAGCGCCACCGCGACTTCGGTGGCGCTGGGGAGCAGCGATACGATGCGGAGCGCTTCGGTCATCGCGCGCCCATGCCGAGCGCGGGCACCAGCCCCGGCGCCGCGCGGTGGAGCAGCGCGCGCGCGGCGAGCAGCCCCGCGAGCCACAGCCCTTCGTTCAGCGCGAGCTGACCGACGATCGCGGGGGTGAAGGTCCCCAGCCCGCCCGCCAGATGCGCATAGCCATAGAGCAGCAGCTCGAACCCGCCGAACCCGGCGAGCGCGGCCAGCACCAGCCGGGCGTCCCACACGCCGCGGCGCAGGATCGCGATGGCAATCCCCAGCGCCGCCATGCTCGCGGCGCCCAGCGCCAGGCCCCAGCCCAGCGCATAGTCGGTCATCGGATAGCCCATCAGCGCGAATCCGAGCAGCTGGTTCGCCGCCCAGGCGACCGCGACGGTCGCCACTGCCTGTGGCGCGCGCAGCGTCGCCGCCGCCATCACCGCCACCGCGACGAAGGGCATCATGCACGCGGTCACCACGCTCCCCGCCACTGCGGCGACCGCAATCGCAGCCGACCATCCCCATTGCAGCGCGCCCTCGCGCTGTACGTTTCGATCGTTCATTGCGCCCTCCCGATCAGAAGCTTGCACGGACGCCGGCATAGGCCGCCGTGCCGGGATTGGTGAAGCTGAACACCTGTTCGTACTTGGCGTCGAAGGCGTTCTCGACCCGCGCGAACAGCCCGACGCCGCTGCCCAGGTCCCAATCGCCCGCGATCTGGCCCAAAGTGTACGAATTCAGCCGCACGGTGACCGGCACGAAGCTGGGGTCGGTATAGGCAAAGTCGGTCTGCTGCCCGGTATGGCGCACGGTGAAGGTCAGCCCGCCGCGATTGCCCGGCGCGCGCCATGCCAGCGACGCGCTGCCGATGTCGTCCGGACGCCGCACTTCGCGCACGCCGTTCTCGCGTGCCTTGAGGTGGGTATAGGCCAGGTCGACACGCCAGGCATCGCCGATCCGCGCGCGCAGGAAGGTCTCGACGCCGTGCTGGCGCGAGTCGGTCGCGCGGTTGCCGGGCGTGGCGACATAGGTCGGGGCGGGATAGGTGGTGTAGATCTCGTTCTTGAGCACGCTCTGGAAATAAGTCGCGCCGATCGTGACCTGTTCGCCGAGCAGGCTCTGTTCGGCGCCGGCCTCCCAGCCCTCGGACCGTTCGGGCTTGAGGTTCGGATTGCCGATATATTTGCCGTCGACATAGCCGAACAGCTCGGTCGCGCCGGGATTCTTGACGCCCGACCCCGCCGCCGCGCGCAGCCGCAGCCCGAAGTCGAAGCCATAGCTGCCCTGGACGCGATAGGTGGTGGTATCCGCGAACCGGCTGTTGCTGTCGCGCCGCACCGACCCGCCGAGCGAAAGCGCGCCCGCGCTCAGCCCGTACTGGCCGACAAAGCCGAGATTGTCGGTGCGCCGCCAGCCATTAAAGCCATAGCCGCTCGGGTCGGCGTTGCGGAAACGCTCGCGCTCGGCATCGAACGCGAGGGTCAGGCTGTGCTGAAGCGCGCCCGTCGTCGCGCGTAGCGTCGTCTCATAGGAGCCCTTGAGCCGGGTGCCGCGATTGCCATAGCTGGCTTCGTCCGCGTCGAAGCCGTCGCGCTTGGTATCGGCGACCTGTGCGCTCACCGCCTGGGTCCAGCGCCCGTCGAGCAGGGCAAGCTCACCGCGCACCAGCGCATAGAGCCCGCGATTGCGGACATAATTGCCGGGCGAATCGACCGCATAGCCGAAGGTCGGGCTGGTCGAATCGAAATCCTGGTCGTTATAATCGCTGACGGTGCGGGCATAGCGGCCCACGCCGGTCAGTCGGAATGTGGCGCTGGGCGACCAGCCGAGCTTGGCCGACAGCGCATTGCTCGTGTGGCCGAGGTTGCGGGTGCCGTCACGCGTGCCGGGGGCACCATCGGTTTCGACGCGGGTTGCCGACAGCGCATAGTCGAACGCACCTTTGGTGCCCGCCGCGCGGGCTGCTGCGTTGAACGTGCCAAACGATCCGCCCTCGGCACGGACGCGGAAGCCCGGTGCCTCGCGCCCGTCGAGCGTGATATACTGCACCACGCCGCCGATCGCGTCCGATCCGTACAGCGCGCTCTGCTGGCCGCGCAGCACTTCGACGCGGGCGGCCGAATCGGCGGCGAGGCTGCCAAAGTCGAACTCGCCCGAATAGGGATCGGAGACTTCGATGCCATCGATCAGCACCAGCACTTGATTTGCCTCGGTCCCGCGGATGCGGATCTGGGTCTGGCCGCCGACGCCGCTGACCGCGACGCCGGGGACGTCGCGGAGCACATCGGCGATCTCGCGCACCTGGCGCTGGTCGAGCGTCTTCTCGTCGATCACCGTCACCGATCCGCCGAACCGGTCGACGGCGATCGGCTGCGCGCTGCGCGTGCCGGTGACGATCAGCGCTTCGCTGTCGGTGTCCGGGTCGGCGCTCTGGGCGGCGGCGGCATAGGGGAGGAGGCACGCGGCGAGCGCGGCTGTGGAAACAAGGGTCTTCATGTCGAAACGGTCCTGCGTACCCGAGCGAACCAGGCCGGGACCTCCGCGCACGCGGCCGGGCATGCCGGCGGCGGGGCACAAAACGCGCCCGCCGGCATCCACCGGAGCGGCCCCGAGCCGCTGCTGTCGCTCAGACAGAAACCTTCCGCGCCTGGCCAATCCCTGAGCCCGGCAAGAGCGACATGCGTCGGTCGGTCTCCTGGCTCACGGGTCACCGCCCGGCATGCGCCTTCCCGGGATCACTCCCAGTGGCTGCGGCTCCGATAGGGCCGCCAGCACGCCGAACTCGCCGCTTACAGTTACAGGGATAGCCGCAGAATAAGGCCGCGAGGGCCCGCACTGCATTCCCGTTACCGGCGCAAGTTTTCGGGCAGCCGCTGTTGCCGCCGCCCATCGGCTCCAATACTCGCCTCGTCGCATATCGCAAGTGCGAAGCGGTTCGGCGCGCGGGTTGCAAAGCCCGAACCCTTGGGCTATGCGCCCGCCTTTCCGCGATCGAGGGACCGTCCGGCCATTAGGGCTGCCGTGGCTGTTCGCAATCGTCGAACCATAAGGAGACGAAAATGCCCAAGCTCAAGACGAAGAGCGGCGTGAAGAAGCGCTTCAAGTTCACCGCCACTGGCAAGGTGAAGCATGGAGTCGCCGGCAAGCGCCACCGACTGATTTCGCACAACGCGAAGTATATCCGCCAGAATCGCGGCACGTCTGTGCTCGCCGATGCCGATGTTGCCCATGTGCGCCAGTGGGCGCCCTACGGCCTGAAGTAAGGAGGGCCGCTAGATGGCACGAGTAAAGCGTGGCACGACCACCAAGGCGAAGCATAAGCGGATTTTGGATCAGGCGAAGGGCTATTATGGCCGTCGCAAGAACACGATCCGCATCGCGCGCCAGGCCGTAGAAAAGGCCGGCCAGTACGCCTATCGCGACCGTAAGGTTAAGAAGCGCACGTTCCGCGGCCTGTGGATCCAGCGTATCAACGCCGGCGTCCGCGCCGAGGGCCTGACCTATTCGCAGTTCATGCACGGGCTCAAGCTGGCGGGCATTCAGCTCGACCGGAAGGTCCTGGCCGACATTGCGATGCACGAAGGCGCGGCGTTTAGCGCGATCATCGCGCAGGCGAAGGCGGCACTGCCCCAGGCCGCCTGAGGCGACCTGTACGCGACCAGACAAGGGGCGTCGGTGGTATCCACCGGCGCCCTTTTTCGTTTCAGCCTCCGGGGGGAGACATAGAATGGCGATGAAGACCTGGTGGCTATACGTCACCGCCGTGTTCTTTGTATCGATGACGCCGGGACCGAACATGCTCCACGTGATGGTGCAGAGCATCCGCGAAGGCGCAGGCCGTGTGTTGCCGACCACGGCCGGACTGATGAGCGCGAACCTGTTCTGCCTCGTCGCCTCCGCCGCAGGGCTGGGCGCGCTGCTCAAGGCGTCGCCGGGGCTGTACGACATATTGCGCTATGTGGGCGTCGCCTATCTGGTGTGGCTGGGCATCAAGGCGTGGCGCGCGCCGGTCGAAGCGGCGGAGTCAGCGACGGCGAGGGTGCGTCAGTCGGTTCGGGCGCGATACCTGACGGGGCTCGGCACGGGGCTGTCCAACCCCAAGCTGATCATCTTCGCCGCCGCGCTGTTCCCCCAGTTCCTCGACGTAGCGCGCCCCTTCGCGCCGCAGGTCGGCATCCTGATCGTGACGTTCGCCGCGATCGAGGCATTCTGGTTCTCGGTCTATGCGCTTGGTGGGCGCTCGCTCGCGCGCTTCCTGGCGCCCGCCGGTCGCCAGCGGCTGTTCAACCGCATTACCGGCGGCGTGTTCGTCGCCTTTGGCGCGGCGTTGCTCAGCAGCCGGGTGTAATCGCCGCGCCAGACCTTGACCCGCGGCCCCGACTGGGGTTCGGACCTCCTCGCATAGCAAGACGGAACGCCATGACCACCGATCTCGACCAATTGCGCGGCGACCTAATCGCCGCGATCGACGCCGCAGCGGGGCTCGACGCCCTCGAAGCGGTGCGCGTTCATGCGCTCGGCAAGCAGGGCGCGGTCACCGCGCTGCTCAAGACGCTGGGGGGGATGAGCCCTGACGAGCGCCAGGCACAGGGGCCGCGCATCCATGCGCTGCGCGAAGCGGTGACCGCGGCGCTGGCGACGCGCAAGGCGGCGCTGGAGGCGGCGGCGCTCGACGCGCGGCTGGCGAGCGAGACCGTCGACATGACGCTGCCGGTCGATGGCGTCGCCCCGGGCAGCATCCATCCGGTGAGCCAGGTGATGGACGAGCTGGCGGAAATCTTCGCCGATCTGGGCTTCGCAGTGGCGACCGGGCCGGAGATTGAGGACGACTGGCATAATTTCACGGCGCTCAACATCCCCGAGACGCATCCGGCTCGGGCGATGCACGACACTTTCTATTTCCCCGAAGCCGAGGGTGCCGAGCAGCGGATGCTGCTGCGCACGCACACCAGCCCGGTGCAGATCCGCACCATGGTGACGCAGAAGCCGCCGATCCGCATCATCGCGCCGGGCCGCGTCTATCGTTCGGATTCGGATGCCACCCACACCCCGATGTTCCACCAGATCGAAGGGCTGGTGATCGACAAGGGTATCACGCTCGGCCATCTCAAATGGACGCTGGAGACGTTCCTCAAGGCGTTTTTCGAGCGCGACGACATCGTCCTGCGGCTGCGCCCCAGCTATTTCCCGTTCACCGAGCCGGGTGCCGAAGTCGATGTCGGCTACACGCTGAAGGACGGCAAGCGCGTGATCGGCGGCGATCCGCGCCAGTCCGAAAACGGCGGCTGGATGGAAGTGCTGGGCAGCGGCATGGTCCACCGGCGCGTGATCGAGGCGTGCGGGCTCGACCCGAACGAATGGCAGGGCTTTGCCTTTGGCACCGGCGTCGATCGGCTGGCGATGCTCAAATATGGGATGGATGACTTGCGGGCGTTCTTCGACGGCGATCTGCGCTGGCTCAAACATTATGGCTTCTCGGCGCTCGACGTGCCCACGCTGAGCGGGGGAGTCGGCGCATGAAGTTCACATTGGGCTGGCTCAAGGAGCATCTGGAGACCGATGCGGACCTGGACACCGTGGTCGAGGCGCTGACGCGCATCGGGCTGGAGGTAGAGGGCGTCGAGAATCCGGGCGAGAAGCTGGCGGGCTTCAAGGTCGCGCGCGTGCTGACTGCCGAACGGCATCCGCAGGCGGACAAGTTGCAGGTGCTGTCGGTCGATACCGGGGACGGCGTGCTCCAGGTCGTGTGCGGTGCGCCCAATGCCCGCGCGGGGCTGGTCGGCGTGCTCGGGCTGCCGGGGGCGGTGGTCCCCGCCAACGGGATGCAGCTCAAGGTCTCGGCGATTCGCGGGGTCGAATCGAACGGCATGATGTGCTCGACGCGCGAGCTGGAGCTGGGCGAGGACCATGACGGGATCATCGAGCTTCCCGCCGATGCGCCCATTGGTACGCCCTTTCCCGACTATGCCGGGCTGAACGATCCGGTGATCGACGTGTCGATCACGCCCAATCGCCAGGACTGCATGGGCGTGCGCGGCATCGCGCGCGATCTCGCGGCGGCGGGGCTGGGGACGCTGAAGCCGCTCGACGCGGTGGTGGCGGGCCTGCCGGATATCGTGCCGCAGGGCGCGGGGCCGGACGTGCGCACCGACGATGCGGCAGCCTGCCCGGCCTTTTACGGGCAGATCGTGCGCGGGGTGCAGAACGGCCCCTCGCCCGACTGGCTGCAGGCGCGGCTGAAGGCCGTGGGGCAGAAGCCGATCTCGGCTTTGGTCGACATCACCAATTTCGTGATGTTCGGGCTGGGGCGACCGCTCCACGTCTATGACCTGGCGACGCTGACCGGCGGGCTGGTCGCGCGCCCGGCAAAGGCGGGCGAGAGCGTCGTCGCGCTCAACGGCAAGACCTATACGCTGAGCGAAGGCATGACCGTGATCGCCGACGACTTGGCGGTCCACGACATTGGCGGGATCATGGGCGGCGAGCATTCGGGCTGTTCGGAGACGACGACCGACGTGCTGATCGAATGCGCCTATTTCGATCCCGAGCACATCGCCCGGACCGGCCAGAAGCTGTTGCTGACCAGCGATGCGCGCACCCGCTTTGAGCGCGGGGTCGACCCCGAATTCCTCAACGACGGGCTGGCGATCGCGACTCGGCTGGTGCTGGCGCTGTGCGGCGGCACCCCGAGCGAGGTCACCCGCAGCGGGAAGCCGCCGCGCGTGGGGGCGACCTTCGGCTATGATCCGGCGCTGGCCGAGACGCTGGGCGGGCTGGCGATCCCGGCGGCGCGGCAGAAGGACATCCTCGAAAGCCTGGGCTTCACCGTCGAGCCGCTCGACGCCAATGGCGACCCCACCGACATCGCCACGTTCGACGCGCTGCGCGTCACTGCGCCGAGCTGGCGCCGCGATGTCGACGGCTCCGCCGACCTGGTCGAGGAAGTCGTCCGCATCGAGGGGATCGACAAGGTCCCCTCGACGCCGCTGTCGCGCATCCACGGCGTGGCGCGCCCGACCGCGACGCCCGAACAGAAGCTGGAGCGCAAGGCACGCCGCACCGCCGCCGCGCGCGGTCTCAACGAAGCGGTGACGTGGAGCTTCCTCTCCGAAAGCGAAGCCGCGCCGTTCGGTGGCGGGGCATGGACCCTCGCCAATCCGATCAGCGAGGACATGAAGGTCATGCGCCCCTCGCTGCTGCCGGGGCTGCTCGCCGCCGCAGAGCGCAACCTCAAGCGCGGTCAGGGCAGCGTGCGGCTGTTCGAGCTGGGCCGCCGCTATCTCGCGGACAAGGAGCGGCTGACGCTGGGCGTGGTGCTGGCGGGGGCAAAGGCGCCGCGTGGCTGGCAGAGTGGCAAGGCACAGCCCTTCGGCCCGTTCGATGCGAAGGCCGAGGCACTGGCGCTGCTGGAAGCGGTCGGTGCGCCGGTTGCGAATTTGCAAGTGATGGGGGAAGCGGGGGCGGTGTACCACCCCGGCCAGTCGGCGACGCTCAGGCTGGGGCCGAAGACCGTGCTGGCGGCGTTTGGGATGGTGCATCCGAGCGTGCTCAAGGCATTCGACCTTGATGGCGATGTCGCGGCGGTGGAGATTTACCTCGACGCGCTGCCGGGGAAGCGCGGCGGAACCGGGTTTATGCGCCCCGCCTACACCCCGCCCGCGCTTCAGCCGGTGACGCGCGACTTCGCGTTCCTGGTGCCCGCCGATATGGTCGCGGGCGATCTGGTCCGCACGGTGAAGGGTGCGGACAAGGCGGCGATCGTCGACGCGCGGCTGTTCGACCTGTTCACCGGCGCCGGCGTTCCCGAGGGGCAGAAGTCGCTCGGCATCGAAGTGACGCTCCAGCCCGGCGAGAAGAGCTTCACCGATGAGGAGCTCAAGGGCATCGCGGCAAAGGTCGTCGCGGCGGCGGGCAAGCTGGGGGCGGTGTTGCGCGGTTGAGCCGCCTTATTCTCACGCCGTCATGCTGAACTTGTTTCAGCATCCATCGTGCAGCAAGCACTGCATTCGCCTGTGGCGCGTTGGACCCTGAAACGAGTTCAGGGTGACGGACAAAATGAACGATTCACGCTGTCGCGATCCAGGAGCAAGGCACATGGCAACGGCACTCATCACCGGCGCGACCGCCGGCATCGGCGAAGCGGCGGCGCGGGCGTTTATCGACGCTGGCTGGCACGTCATCGGCACCGGACGCCGCGCCGACCGGCTCGACGCGCTGGCCGCCGAACTGGGCGAGCGATTCCTGCCGCTGGTATTCGACGTGCGGGATGAGGCCGCGCGGGACGCCGCGCTCGACGCGCTGCCCGCGCCGTTTTCGGCCATCGACCTGCTGATCAACAATGCCGGGCTGGCATTGGGGCTGGAGCCCGCGCAACAGGCATCGCTTTCCAACTGGAAGACGATGATCGACACCAACATCACCGCTCTGGTCTCGATCACCCACAAATTGTTGCCCGGTTTGATCGAGCGCAAGGGCGCGATCATCAATCTGTCGTCTGTTGCGGCGACCTACCCCTATCCGGGCGGCAACACCTATGGCGCGACCAAGTCGTTCGTCCACCAGTTCAGCCTCAACCTGCGGTCGGACCTGATCGGGACGGGGGTGCGCGTGACGTCGATCGAGCCTGGCATGGTCGAAACCGAATTCACGCTGGTCCGCAGCGGCAGCCAGGACGTGTCGGACAAGGTCTATGCCGGGGTCAACCCGATGACCGGCGAGGATATTGCCGAGACGATGCTGTGGGTCGCGACACTGCCGCCGCACCTCAACATCAACAAACTGGAACTCATGCCAGTCAATCAGGCATGGTCGCCGTTCCTCGTGCACCGCGAGGGCTGAACGAACACCGGGGGAATGCGCATGGACCGTGGGACCGAAGCCGTGATCGACAGCGTTGCGGGGATCGCCGAGGGCGACGATGCGATGCATTATGACCGGGTATCGATAGCGCTCCACTGGGCGACCGCCGCATTGGTCATCGCGCAGTTCGTCACCGCGCAGACCTGGGGCTGGTTCGATCGCCCGACGCATCGCTTCCTGGTGATCACGCATATGTCGCTGGGCGTGCTGCTGACCGCAGTGATCGTCGCCCGGCTGGTCTGGCGGCTGCTCCCCGGCCACCGCGTCGCACCGCTGACGGCGGGATGGCAGACGATCGCCGCGCGTGCCGTCCATGGCCTGCTCTATTTGCTGCTCGCAGCGGAGGCGGTGCTCGGCTGGATCGGGCGCTGGTCCGAGGGCAAGCCGCTCAATTTCTTCGGGCTGCTGCTCCAACCGCCCTTCGCCGCATGGAGCCGCGAGGAGCATCATATGATGATGGAGCGGCACGAATTGGTCGGCTGGATCATCGTGGTGCTGGCGTTCGGCCATGCGCTTGCCGCGCTCTACCACCATTATCATGTCCGCGATCGCGTGCTGGTGCGGATGGCGCCGTGGGTGAAGGCGCCGCTCGCGCGATGATTGCGATCGAATCGGACGCGCTGAGGGCGACCATCAACCCGCTCGGCGCCGAACTCTCGTCGCTGCGCGATTCGGCGGGGCGCGAGCTGATGACCGATGCCGACCCGGCCTATTGGGCGGGTCGGGCGCCGCTGCTGTTCCCGATCGTCGGGCGGCTTGCGGGGGATCGATACCGGATCGGGGACACCGAATACCCCCTGCCGCAGCACGGCTTCGCACGGCGCCGCGATTTCGCGCTGGTCGAGCAGGCGGCGGATCGCGTGCTGTTCCGCCTGACCGACGACGAGGCGACGCGGGCGGTCTATCCCTTCGCCTTCGCGCTTGATGCGGCCTATGCGCTCACGGGCGCGACGCTGCGCATGGCGATCACCGTGACTAATACCGGCGACGTCGACATGCCCGCCAGCTTCGGCTTCCACCCCGCCTTTGCGTGGCCATTGCCGGGCGGCGGGGCGAAGGAAGCGCACCGCATCCGGTTCGCCCACCCCGAACCCGGAGCGCTCAACGCGATTCAAGGCGGGCTGATCGGCCCCGCGACTCGACCAAGCCCGGTCGAGGGCGACACGCTGGCGCTGCACGACGACCTGTTCGCGCAGGATGCACTGGTGTGGCAGGCGCCCGCCAGCCGCGCGCTGTCCTATGGCGCCCCGGAGGGGCCACAGCTCGACTTCGCCTTTCCCGACATGCCGAGCCTCGCGATCTGGAGCAAAGCCGGCGCGCGCTTCGTGTGTATCGAGCCATGGCAGGGCCATGCCGACCCGGTGGGGTTCGACGGTGAGATTTGGGACAAGCCGGGCATGCTGCGGCTGGCGCCCGGCGCCGCGCGGACCTTCAGCATGGAGGTGACGCTGCGCGTGTAACCCGCTAGGGCGCGCGGCATGGCTTCCGTTTCCGACCGTCGTACCTTCGCGATCATCTCGCATCCCGATGCGGGCAAGACCACGCTGACCGAAAAGCTGTTGCTGTTCGGCGGCGCGATCCATCTTGCCGGCGAGGTCAAGGCGCGCGGCCAGGCCCGCCGCGCGCGCTCCGACTGGATGAAGATCGAGCAGCAGCGCGGCATCTCGGTCACGTCCAGCGTAATGACGTTCGAGCGTGAGGGGATTACTTTCAACCTGCTCGATACGCCGGGGCATGAGGATTTCAGCGAGGACACCTATCGCACGCTGACCGCCGTCGATTCGGCGGTGATGGTGATCGACGCCGCCAAGGGCATCGAGCCGCAGACCCGGAAGCTGTTCGAAGTCTGCCGGTTGCGCAACGTGCCGATCATCACCTTCGTCAACAAGGTCGACCGCGAAGGCCGCCCGGTGTTCGAGACGCTCGACGAGATCGCCGACATGCTCGCGCTTGACGTGGTGCCGATGACCTGGCCGGTGGGCATGGGCGGCGAGTTCGAGGGGATTTACGACCTGGTCGCCAACCGCCTGCTGCTGCCCGAGGGCGGAAGCCGCGAGTTTCAGGGCAAGGTTGTGGAGACGACCGGGCTCGACGATCCGAAGCTCGACGAGATCCTCTCGGCAGAGGGCGTCGCCAAGCTGCGCGAGGATGCCGAGCTGGCGATGGCCGGGTACGAGCCGTTCAGCGTCGAGGCCTATCAGGGCGGCGACCTGACCCCGGTCTATTTCGGCTCCGCGCTCAAGGAGTTCGGCGTCGATTCGCTGATCAACGCCATCGCCGCCTTTGCGCCGCCGCCCCGCACCCAGCCCGCCGAGCCCGAGCCGGTCGCGCCCAGCCGCGACGAAGTCACGGGCTTCGTGTTCAAGGTCCAGGCGAACATGGACCCCAATCACCGCGATCGTATCGCGTTCATGCGGCTGTGCTCGGGGGTGTTCAAGCGCGGCATGAAGCTGACCCCGACCGGGCACGGCAAGCCGATCGCGATCCATTCGCCGATCCTGTTCTTCGCCCGTGAGCGCGAGCTGGCGGACGAGGCCTATCCGGGCGATATCATCGGCATCCCCAACCACGGCGTGCTGCGCGTCGGCGACACACTGAGCGAGCGCGCCGATGTGCGCTTCACCGGGCTGCCCAATTTCGCCCCCGAAATCCTGCGCCGCGTCGCGCTGAAGGACCCGACCAAGACCAAGCAGCTCCGCAAGGCGCTCGACGACATGGCCGAAGAGGGCGTGACCCAGGTTTTCTATCCCGATATCGGCTCGAACTGGATCATCGGCGTGGTCGGCCAGCTCCAGCTCGAAGTGCTGCTCAGCCGGCTGGAGGCGGAGTATAAGGTCGCGGCGGGGCTCGAAATGGCGCCGTTCGAAACCGCGCGCTGGATTTCGAGCGAGGACCCCAAGGATTTGCAGGAATTCATGGGGCTCAATCGCGGCGCGATGGCCAAGGACCGCGACGGCAACCCGGTGTTCATGGCAAAATCGGCGTGGGAAGTCGGCTATATCGCCGACCGCTATACCAAGGTGAAGTTCGCCGCGACCCGCGAGCGATAGGGCGGCGCGCTACGCCACCCAGTCGCTCGCCAGCTTGCGGCTCGCCAGCGCCATCAGCGCGCCTGCGACCAGATACAGGCACAGCCCGGTGGCGATCGCATAGCGCAGGCCGTCGGCGGCGCCATAAGCGGGGGTCAGCGCCTTGGACAGCGAGCCCACGACCCAGCTTCCCAGCCCCAGCCCGATCAAATTGTTGATCAGCAGGAAGCAGGCGGAGGCCGTGGCGCGCATATGCGCAGGAACGAGGTGCTGGACCGCGGTGAGCACCGGGCCGAGCCACACATAGACCAGCGCCTGGGGCAGCACGAACAACGCGAACGCCGCCTGCCAGCTTCCCGCCAGCACGCCGGCGATGAACAGCGGCGTGCCCGCGACATAGCAAAGCGCCGGGGCGAGCGCGTACCAGCGCTTGTTCCGGCCACCCATCCGGTCCCCCAGCCAGCCGCCGAGCAATATCCCCGCAACCCCGCCGGTGAGCAGCAGCGCGCCGAAGAACTGGCCGACCTGGCCGAGATTGAGCCCGAAGCTGCGCATCACCATGCTGGGCAACCAGAAGGCGACGCCATAGCCGCACATCGATCCCGCCGCCGCGCCGAAGGCGAGCAGCCAGAAGCTGGGCTTGACGGCGAGGATGCCGAACACGTGCCAGATCGGCACCTGCCCCGCCGGGACCGCCCTGCGCGGCGGATCGCGGACGATCAGCTTGAACGGGATGGCGACGAGCAGGCCCAGCACCCCCACGACCAGGAACGCCGTGCGCCACTCCACGGTCTGCGCGATATACCCGCCCAGCAGTGCGCCGCCCGCCGAGCCGAGCGGTATGCCGAGCGAATAGATCGACAGCGCCCGCGCGCGCCGCTCGGGCGGATAGGCATCGCCGATCAGCGCATAGCTGGGCGCGACGCCCCCCGCCTCGCCGACGCCGACGCCGAGGCGGAACAGGAACATCGAGGTGAAGCTCTGCGCCGTCCCGCACAGCGCCGTGAACGCGCTCCATACCGCGAGCGACACAGTGATGACCCAGCTCCGGCTCGTGCGGTCGGCGAGCAGCGCCAGCGGAATCGCGAGCGTCGAATAGAGCACGGCAAAGGCGAGCCCGCCGAGCATCCCGAGCTGGGCGTCGTCCAGGCCGAGATCGGCCTTTACCGGCTGGGCGAGGATGCTGAGGATCTGCCGGTCGAGGAAGTTGAAGATATAGACCAGCAGCAGCATCGCCAGGACGATGCCGCGCGGGGCGGAAGGGCGGGCGGGCTGCATCGGGGAATCCTTTGCCGCGATCGACGCCGAGGCGCCAGTGGGCGAGCGGGTCACCCTCACCCTTCCGGCGCTTCGCGCCTCCCTCCCTCTCCCGACGGGAGAGGGAAGGGGCCCGCCGCCAAAGGCGGTGGGAAGGGTGAGGGCGATCGAGCCGCGATCAGAACTTCACGCCGAACGTCGCGAAAATCTGGCGTGGATTGCCGTAGAAGGCGGTGGCGATCCCTTCCTTGCCCAGCGTCGGCGTGTATCCGCCCGAGGCGTTCTTGATCGGCACGCCCGCGATGGTGCTGGAAATATACTGGTATCCGCCGATCTTGTACGTCTCGCCGGTCAGGTTCTTGCCGTGGATGCCGATCGTATAGCGGCCCTCGGCGAAGCTGTAGGTCAGGTTCGCGTCGAACAGCGTATAGCCCGGCTGGTCGAGGAACGGGCTCGCGAATTCGAACTGGTGGGTCAGGCTCCGATAGGCGGCGGTGCCGTTCAGCGTGAGCTGGCCGCTCGCCACCGGCAGCGCGGCGCCGAGCGTGCCGGTGAGGTTCCATTCGGGGGTGTTCTGGAACACGCGGACATTGGCGATGTCGACGCCGGTCGGCCCGATGAAGCGCTTATACTTGGCGTCGATATAGCCGAGCGATCCGGTGAAGCTCAGATTCGATCCCGGCCCCGCGAAGCCGCGCGCGAGCACGGCGTTGCTCTCCAGCTCTACGCCCTTGATATCGGCCTTCGCCGCATTGGTGGTGATCCCGCAAAAGGTCTGGACCCCGCCGACCAGGCAGCCGACCGATCCGGGGATCTGGACATCGCTATAGTTTGAATAGAAGCCGTCGAGCGCCCAGGTAAGACGGCGATCGAATGCCGATCCCTTCCACCCGATCTCATAGCTCTTCACCGTTTCGGGATCGAAGGACAGGTAGTTATAGATGTCCTGGTAGGTGCGCCCTGCCGCGACATTGCTGATCGGCGCCGAGGTGCCCGAGCCGCGCGGATCGAAGCCGCCGCCCTTGAAGCCTTCCGAATAGGAGGCATAGAGCATGTGGTTCTCGGTCGGCTTGAAGCTGAGCGTTGCCCGCGGGGTGAAGCGCTTGAAATTGGCGGTGCCGCGGAAATCGGTGGAAGGATTGCCGAACGCGATCGGAGTGCCGCCGAACTCGCTGGTCAGCCCGATATAATTCGCCTTGAACACCCGCGACTGGCGCTGGTCCCAGGTATAGCGACCGCCCACGGTCAGGCTGAACTGCGGCGTGATGTCGTAGGTGAAGTCGCCATAGACCGAATGCGTCTCGGTCCGCACATCGCCCGCCGTATAGGCGTTCAGCCCCGCCAGCGTGGTCGACAGCAGCACGCCGAACCCGGTCGTCGCCTTTGCGCCCAGATAATAATAGCCGAACAGGCCGTTGAGCTTCTCACTATTGTAGAGGAGCTGGAATTCCTGGCTGGTCTGGTCGTTCTTGTACACCGCCGGAACGTCGACATCGACCGAGGGCGTCGAATCGAAGTCGATCGGGGTGTAGGACGTGTCCTCGCGATAGGCGCTGATGCTGCGCAGCGTGATGCGGTCGCTCAGTTCGGCGTTGACGGTCATCGAGATACCGCCCGCCTCGATATCGTTCTCCGGATTCCGCAGGCCCGCATTGGTATCATAGACATTGCCCAGCGACGGGGAGCCGGTGAGCAGCCCCGCGAACAGCCGGTGGCCATTGCGCGCGTTCGACTTGTCATGGGTATAGTCGCCGGTCAGCCGGATCGACATGCGCGCATCGGGGGTTTCGAACTCGAGCGTGCCGCGTGCCGCCCATAGGTCCTTGTTATAATTGTCGATGCCCAGCGTCTTGTTCTCGCCAAAGCCGTCGCGCGTCAGCCGCGCGCCGCCCACGCCGAACTTGAAACCGGAACCCAGCGGCAGCGACGCGCTGACGACCACATCGGCCTGGTTGTACGATCCATAGGCGCCACGCACCGACAGCGTCGGCACGTCGGCGAGCTTCTTGGTCACATATTTGACCGCGCCGCCGATCGTGTTGCGCCCGTACAGCGTGCCCTGCGGCCCGCGCAGCACTTCGATGCGCTCGACGTCATAGATATCGAGTACCGCCGCCTGGGGACGGTTGAGATAGACATCGTCGAGATAGATGCCGATCCCCGCCTCGAACCCCGGCACCGGGTCCTGCTGGCCGACGCCGCGGATGAAGGCGGCGAGCGTCGAATTGGTCCCGCGCGCGCTTTTGAGCGTGGTGTTGGGCGTGAAATTCTGGATGTCGGTCAGGTCGACCGCGCCGCGCTGGTCGAGCGTCGCGGCACTCAGCGCGGTGACGGCGGTCGGCACGTCGAGCAGGCGCTCTTCGCGGCGGCGCGCAGTGACGACGATCTCGCCGTCGGCCTGATCGGCGGCGGCGTCGGCTTGCGCGTCATAGGCTGCAGTCGCGTCCTGTGCGAAGGCGGGCGCCGCCCCCAGCGCCACTAGTGCGGCGCCAGTGGACAAAAACGTGCGAGCAGATGGTATCCGTGCAGACATCAGTGCGTTCCTCCCCCGATTTCGGCCCGTCCTTGGTGGCGGGTTGTGTGCGGTTGACAGAGGCTATACTGAAACCTGAACCGGGTTTCAACTTCGGATCGAAAGGGGAGAGGCGAAATGGTTAGCGCGCGTGGCACCCAGGCCACATCGCAGGCCGAACAGGGCGGCGACGTCGCGAGCGCCGGCAAGGAGCCGCGCACCGCACGCGGGCGGCGTACGCTGCGCGCGATCCTCGATGCCGCCGCCGCCGAGTTCGGCGAAAAGGGGTTTCACGAGGGCTCGATCAGCGGGATTACCCGCCGCGCGGGCGTCGCACTGGGCAGCTTCTACACCTATTTCGATTCGAAGGACGCGGTGTTCCGCGCGCTCGTCCGCGACATGTCGGACCAGGTGCGCGACCATGTCGCCCCCGCGCTGAAGGGCGCGCCCGACCAGATCGCCGCCGAACAGGCCGCGCTGGCGGCGTTCATCGGCTTTGCGCGGACGCACAAGGAAATCTACCGGATCATCGACGAGGCCGAATTCGTCGATCCCGAGAGTTTCCGGCTCCATTATGCGACCACCGCCGATCGCATCGCCCGCCGGCTCCAGGCCGCGGCGGCGCGCGGCGAAGTGCGCAGCGACGTCGGCGAGGTCCATGCCTGGGCGATCATGGGGATGAACGTGTTCCTGGGGCTGCGCTACAGCGTCTGGGCCGAGGATGCGGCACCGGAGGCGATCGCCGAGACCGTCGCGACGCTGCTGGCCAAAGGGCTCGCGCCCGAGGGGTGACGGCGCAACGCGGCTGGACAAGCGCGCCAATGCGTGGATTGGGGCACGGGCAACCGCGCTTCGGCGCCACCAGACCGGATTAGGGGCCGCCACGATGGACTATGTGGACCAGATTTTCGAACGCACCACCGTCACGCTGGACGGCAACAGCTATCGCAACTGCACCTTCCGCGACGTGGTGCTCAAATATGCGGGCACCGGCGTCGACATGGAGGGGTGCCGCATGGACCGCTTCTCCTGGCAGCTCGACGGGGCGCTCGCGGGCGGGCTGTTCACGCTCTACCAGCTGTTCGGGACCGAGGGGATGCTGACCATCATCCGCGGCTTCGTAGAGCCCGGCGATACCAGGGAAGTGATCGAGATCTAGGAACCCTTCTTCGCGAGCGCGTCCTTCAATCCGGCGAGCGCGCCGAACGGCTTCGCCTCCTCCTCGCTGAGCACGCCTGCGGCCTTCAGCACGGAAGCCGCTTGCGGGCTGCGCGGAAAGGGGTCGAGCGCGAGCGCCATCGTCTCCGCCGCAGCTTCGCCCAGGTCGATGGCGTTGCCCGTATAGAAGACGATGTCGCATTCGTCCGCCGACAATTCGACTTCGTCGTCGACGCTGCCGCCGGCGGGTTCGGGAAGGAAGCGGATCGCGAAATCCTCCTCGACCGTGGCGGGAAGCGGCGTGCCGGTGGCGACGCAGGCCTGCGTCACCCGCGCCGAGACATGCCCGCGCGCGACGATCCCCTGCGATTCGCGGCGCAGGACGAAGCGCGATTCGAGGGCTTCCAGCGACAGCAGCCCGAATCGCTTGGCCAGCGCGGCGCGTTCGTCCGCGTCGGCGGCCAGCACGATCTGGTTGTCGCCGGTGCCGATCTGGTCGAGCCGTTGCGGGCGGGGGAATTCGGGGGTCATCGCGGCAGCTCCCCGGCGATGATCGCCACGATCGGCTGTGCAGACAGCGCCTTCGCCAGCGCCGTCAGTGATTGCTCGACATGCGCCAGCGCGGCGGGCGCGGGGGCGTTGCTGCGATAGATGTTGCGGACGATTGCCGCCCCCAGAGTTCCATTGGCAAGCCCGTCGCGATAGGCCCCCAGCCTTCCGCCCAGCATTCCCATCATCTTGCCCATATGCTTGCCGACCACCACGTCGCCGACTCCGATCTCGCGCAATTGCCCGTCCATATCCTCGATAAAGCATTCGGCCAGCACCGTGCTGGGCGCGATCCCCTCGGGCTCGCGTTCCAGCCGCAGCAGCACCACCGCGAGCACCGCGGCGATCATGTCGAATCGCCCGTCGATCGTGTCGGGGACCGCGCCCGTTTCGTACCAATGCGCCGCGCGCCCGCGCTCGACGACGGCGCGGTACAACACCGGTACGCTGCCCCGATCGGAGCGCCGCAACAGCTTTTGAAGCAATCCCATGTCGTCTTCTGTCCCGGCGTGGAGGGGTGCGACCTTGTTTGGCCGCATTTTGCCGCATATTGAGGCGAACGGCGCGCGATGCAATGCGCGCCCGTGCTGCGTTCTGCTGGAGACCATGATGCCCCTTCCCGTCCGCGCGCTTGGCTGTGCCGCGCTGCTCATCGCCCTCGGGACCGGGGCATGCGCGCCGATGAAGACGCACCAGGGCTATGTCATCGACAAGGAACTGGTCGACGCGATCCAGCCCGGCATCGATAATCGCGACTCGGTGCTCCAGACGCTGGGCCGCCCGACGCTGACCAGCCAGTTCGCCGAAGGCGAATGGTATTATGTGTCGCGCGACAGCAGCAATCTGGGCTTCCAGACGCTCAAGCCGGCGGACCAGACCACGCTGCGCATCCGATTCGACGCCGCGGGCAATGTCGCCACGGTCGATCGGATGGGCAAGGAAATGATCGCGTCGATCGATCCCTATGGCAAGACCACGCCGACGCTCGGCCACAAGCGCAGCTTCTTCTCCGACCTGTTCGGCAATATCGGCACGGTCGGCGCACCGGGCACCGGCGGTGGCGGTGCACCGGGCGGCGGCCAGTAATCATTCTTGCTATTGGCTGACAAACGCGTTCCCGCCGCGTTCAGCCCGGCTGCTCCAGAACAACAGCGTCCCGACACCTGGTGCCGGACCTGAATTGATTTGGAGGACGCCATGAAGAAGATCATCACCGCCGCGCTGTTCGCCGCAGTCGCCCTGCCGGCGGTCGCCATCCCAACCGTCGCCAGCGCGCAATCGCAGCGCGAATTGCGCCGCGATCGCCAGGACATTCGCGAGGAACAGCGCGAGCTGCGCCAGGCCCAGCGCCATGGCAGTCCGCGCGACGTGCGCGAACAGCGCCGCGACGTCCGCGAGGCGCACCAGGAATATCGCGAGGACCTGCGCGACCGCGACCGCAACTGGGGCAATGACGATTGGCGGGCGCACCGCAATGGCAATCGCGGGCTCTACGCACGCGGGAATTGGCGGGCGCCGTTCGCATATAACCGCTTCCGTCCGGGCGGGCGGATCGGCGCACCCTATTATGGCTCGCGCTTCGTCGTCGCCGATCCGTGGCGCTACCACCTGCCGCGTGCCGGCCGTTTCCAGACCTGGGTGCGGCATTATAACGACGTGCTCTTGGTCGATACGCGCCGTGGCGTCGTGCTGCGCGTGATCCCGTCCTTCTATTGGTGAGCCAATAGCGGTTCGGCCGCGCCGCCGGGGGGACGGCGCGGCCGGTGCCCGTGGGCACGGTCCCGAAAGGGGGGATAGGACCGGGCGAGAGAACGCGCGGCGGCGTGTTTCGGTGCCGTGGCGATCGTGTGATTTTTCACGTCGGCGGAACCCCTGTCGCCAGAGACCCCGACCGCGGCCGCTTCAGCGGATGGTGAAGAGCACCTGGTCGACCACCCGCCCGCCCAGATCGACCAGTTGCAACCGGTGGCGCCCGCGCGGCGCCAGCACCAGCGGATGCGAATCGGCGGACCCCAGATCCCGGGCATCGAGCCTTAGCCGGTGCCCCATCACTTCGCCCGAAACCCCGATTGCCAGCCGCTGGCGGTCGCGCGGAATATCGGGGTCGAGCGCATAGACGCTGCCCGCAACCGGATTGACGATACGCGGGCGCCGCGCCGCCGCCGGTGCCGATGCGACGTCGGTCAGCGCCGTGCCGCGCGTGAAATACTCCCGCCGGGGCTGTTCGATGCCGGCGGCGAAGCGGATCGCGCGCGTCTCGATTCCCGGCGGTGGCGGGGACGCATGGCTGGGGCGGCCCTGATGCAGCGCGATCATCATGTCGCGCCACACCGGCGCGGCGCCGCTGGTGCCCGAGACCGCGCGCATGGGATCGCCTTCGAGGTTGCCGACCCATACCCCGACCGTGAACCGATCCGAAAAACCGATGCACCAATTGTCGCGCATCGCCTTCGACGTGCCCGTCTTCGCCGCTGCCCAGAAGGGGAGGCGCAGCGCCGAATCGACGCCGAAGGTGCCGGCGCGGGCATTGGGATCGGCGAGGATATCGGCGACGATCCACGCCGCCTGCGGACTGGTGATCGCCCGCGGGGCCACGTGCGGATCGTCCTTCGTAAGCCGCAGCGGCGCCCAGCGCCCGCCGAGCGCGAGGCTGCGAAATGCCGCGACCTGCTCCGTCAGCGTGACTTCGGCGGAGCCCAGCGCGAGCGAATAGCCATAATATTGGCCGTCCTCGACCAGCCCGCGATAGCCGGTATCCCATAGCCGATCGCGGAACGCATCGACTCCGGTCAGCAGCAATGTGCGCACTGCGGGCACGTTGAGCGATCCCGCCAGCGCAACGCGCGCCGATACCGGCCCCTTGAATGCCTTGTCGTAATTCTGGGGCACGTACAGCCCCGATGCGGTGTCGAGCTGCACCGGCGAATCGTCGAGGATCGATGCGGCGGTCAGATACCCTTTCTCGATCGCCTGGGCGTAGAGAAACGGCTTGAGCGTCGATCCCGCCTGGCGATACGCCGCCGCACCGTCGACTGCGGGCGCCGTCGATTCGCCGCCAATCCCGCCGACATAGGCGAGCACGTCGCCGCTGGCATTGTCGACCACGACCACCGCGCCGTCGCGCGCACGGCTGCCGCCCAGCCCGACCAACTGGCGGCGCAGCGCGGCGATCGCGAACGCCTGGATGCGCGCGTCGAGCGTGGTCGTGACCTTCGCGCCCGGCGTGGTCAGGAGACGCCCCGAGAGATGCGGCGCCAGCCCCGGATCGAGCGCGAGCGTGCGCGCCGGGCCGAGCATCGACGCCGCCGCGCCGGCAAAGCGGCTGCAATCGGCATCATGGCTGAGCGCACAGGCGCGGCGGGCGATCTCGCTCGCGCCGGCACGCGGATTGGGCAGCAGCGCGGCGAGCAGCAGGCCGTCGTCGCGCGTCAGTGCCGCGGGGGTCTTGCCGAACAGCCCCAGCGCGGCGGCGCCGATCCCCTGCGCCTCGCCGCGAAACCCGGCGAGGTTGAGATAGGCCTCCAGGATCTGGTCCTTGCTCCAGCTCGCCTCGATCGCCGCGCCGCTGCGCATCTGGCGCAGCTTGTCCCAGTTGGTGCGCCGTCCCGGCGTGGCGAGACCGGGGGCCAGATAGGCCGCGACCTGCATCGAGAGCGTCGAGGCGCCGCGCGCGTGGCGCCCGGCCAGCTTGTCGCGGATTGCGCCGCCAATCGCGATCCAGTCGATCCCGCCATGGCTGCGAAAGCGGCGGTCCTCGGCACCGACCAGCGCGTCGCGCGCGGCCGGGGCGATATCGGCAAGCGGCGTCCAGGCCAGCCGCCGTGCTTGATAATCGACCCGGCTGCTGTCGATCAGCCGCCCGTTGCGATCGTAGAGCCACGCCTCGGACGGCTGCCATTTGGCGCGGACCGCGGCATAGCCGGGGAGCGGCGGCGGCAGCGTGGTCCAGTAGAGCGTCCCGAATCCGAGCAGCACGGTGCCGGTGGCGCCGAGGATCAGGCGGCGCGGGGTAAAGACCCCGCGCCAGCCGCGCGCGCGCCACGCCGCCCGCTCGGCGCCGGCCCAGCCGGCAAGCGCCTGCGGAAAGCCGTCGATGCGCACGATCCAGCGGCGCACGCGCGCAGGCAACGACTCCGGCAGGCGGGGCAGCTTCACCGTTCGGCGACGACCACCGGCTGGTTCGGCAGCGCGGCGCGAATCTCGGGCGAATACATCGCCTCGACGCGCGTCGACGGCAGGCTGAACCGCCCGGCGCTGTTGAGCCGCATCACATAGGAGACGGTGAAGGTCCCGCGCGGCACCCATCCGAAATAGGCGCGCCAGGAGTCGCGCCCGCGCTCGGTCCAGTTGGGCGAGACGCCCTCGCCGCTATCGGCCTGTGCCGCCAGCATCTGGGACTGTCCGCCCAGCGACCCGATCACCGTGGCGCCCGCGGGCACGGGGTCCTCGACCACTACCCAGTTGCGTTCTGCGGAGGCCTCGACGGTGATCGTGACCTTGATCACGTCGCCGCGCGTCGTCCGCCCGGGGGTCATGCCCTGCACCACACTGACCTGCTTGGTCATCTTGTACCCCGCCATCAGCGGCTGGGTGAGCGGCACCGCCGCCTTGACCCGGACGAACGCCCAGGGCGCGGCGCCGCCGGCCTGGGTCAGCGCGAGCGGAGTCGACTGGAACGGCAGCGGCAGCGTGAACATCCGCTGCGGCAAGGCGAGCGGCCAGCTTCGGCTGACGCTGGTGGTGCCGAACGACGCCGTGGTCACGCCGGCTATCGCCTCCGCCGGATACAGCGCGTTGAACTTGCGCGCCGCGATCGCGCCCCAGGCATTGGCGGTAGTGGTGCCCCAATGGCCGCGCTGCTGGCGCATCGCGACGCCCACCATCATCTTGCCCGACTCGTCCTGCCAGCCGGGGCGGCCGAGCGTCGCAAGCACGGCCTTGATCGCCGCTTCGTTATCCGACGACATCAGCCACCAGGGGCTCGCGCCCTTGTCGCTCAGGTCGATGCGGGTGCCCTCATAGTTCAGCCGGGTCTTGAGCGTCTGTTCGGCGGCGGCGCGCAGCGCGGCGCCATTGGCGAGCCCCGGCACCTTGCCCAGCGCGATCGCATAGTCTGCGAGCAGCGCCGTGGGCATTTCGGCAGGGGCGATACCGAGCTGGCCGAGCATCGCCGGAGTCGCCGCGCCCTGCCGCGCCAGCGCCGCGAACGCCGCGATCTTCTGGAAGCGGACATCGCCATAATCCTCGTGGCGCAGCCGTCCGTCGAGCACTGCCTTCATCGCATCGAGCATCTTCGCGCGCGGCGCATCGGGCAGTGGCAGCCCCGCCTCGGCGGTGATCGAGAGCATGTACGCCGTCAGCGCCTCCGACCCCGGCCATTCGCCGGGGAAATAGCGGAGCAGCCCGTCGCCATCCTGATAGGCGGGAAGTTCGCCCGCGATCAGCGTCCATGCGCCGCTGTCGCCCAGCGCAATCGCCTTCGACGTGCGCTGCTCGAGACAGCCATAGGGATAGGCGGACATATAGTCGCGCACCCCCTGGAGCGGAGGCGCCAGCGTGTCGGCCAGCGTCACTTCGACCATGCCGAACCCAGGCAGCGCCCCCGCCGGGGCTGCGATCGGCAGGGTGGTGCCGACTCGCGTCAGGCTGGCGGCCCAGGTTTCGACCGGCACCGCGTTGATCACGTCCTGCGCCACCGTCACGCGGTCCACCGCCTTGCCGTCGGCGGATTTGGCGGTGACCGTCCAGCTGAGCTTGCCGGCTTGCGCAGGCGCGGTCAGGTTCCACGTAACCGGCGCGGCGCCGCCCGCCGGAATGTCCACCGTCAGCGGCTTGCCCGAGGCGATGGCCGGGCTCAGCGCGACTTCGGCGGTGACGCGCATCGGCTTGCTCGATCCGTTGCGCAGCGTGAACATCGCGCCATAGGTGTCGCCGGTGCGGACCAGAGTCGGCACCCCGGCATAGATGGTCAGGTCCTGCGCGGTGCGCACGCTGGCCTCGCCGGTGCCGAACCATTGCGCGCCGTTGGTGGCGATGGCGACCAGCTTGAACGAGGTCAGCGCGTCGGACAGCGGCACCTGGACGCGGGCATGGCCCTTGGCGTCGAGCGCGACCTTGCCCTTCCATAGCAGCACCGGCTGGAAATTCTCACGGTTGAGCCCGGACAGGTCACCGCCACCGCCGCCGCCCGCCTCGACCGCCTTCTTGCCGTAATGGCGCTTGCCGACGACCTGCGTTTGCGCAGTGGAGGTGAGCACCGAGAGCGGGCGATCCCCCATCATCGCCGAAAGCACGTCCCAGCTTTCATTGGGGGCAAGCTGGAGCAACGCCTCGTCGACCGCGGCGAAGGCGACATCGGCCTGCGCGGCGGGGCTGCCGTCGGGGTTTTTGACCTCGAGATCGATGTTCGCGGTGTCGCGCGTCGCATAGCTCGGCTTGTCGGCCTTGACCGTCACGCCCAGCCGATGGCCTTCCCACCCGACCTTAACCTTGGCGATGCCCAGGCGATAGGCGGGCTTGGCGAGATCGACCGTCGCGGTCGGCGCGCCGCCATCCTTCGAGAAGAAGGGCAGGCCCCAGTCGCGCGCAAGGCTCGATCCCCAATTGGACCAGCCCGCGACGCGCCCGCGCACCGCCATGACCGACACATAGACATCGGGGGCATAGTCGCCGGGCATCGGCACTTCGATCACCGGGTCCTTGCCCGACAGCCCGACGACGAAGCTCGACAGCACGCCCTCGCGCTCGACCGTCACCAGCGCGGTCGCCTCGCGGAAGGGCATCCGCACCTGGAACTTGGCGGTCTCGCCTGCCTTATACTCGGTCTGCTCGGGGATCAGGTCCATCCGGTCGCCATTGTCGCCGCCGAACCACCAATCCTCGTCGCCGACCAGCCATACCGAACGCGTCGAGCGCGCGACATTGCCATTGGCGTCGGTCGTCGTCGCGACGGCATAGACTTCGCCCGAGACGCCGGGCGCCATCTGGCACGTCGCCAGCCCCTGCGCATCGGTGGTCGCCGAGCAGGTCGCGCCCAGCTTGGTCGTCTTCATCTGATTGTCATAGGCATAGAAGCCGCCGATCAGCCGCCGCCGCGCGGTCAGGATTTCGCGGCTGTACAGCTCGACCGAGATATTCTGGTTCGCCAGCGGCTTGCCCGCGGTGTCGAGCGCGACGAAGCGCAGCCGCAAATCGTCCTGCTTCATCAGCCAGCCATCGGTCTTGATGCCCAGCTGTACGCCCGAAGTGAAGATCGGCACGCGGTGCGACGCGGTCAGGATTTCGCCATTGGCGTCTTGATAGTCCATCTCGACCTGCAGGTTGGTCGACTGGTCGAGCGACTGGGGAACGTCGATCGTCGTCCGCGCGGTGCCGTCGGCGCCCAGCGTCACCGGCAGCGTCTGGGTCGGGGGGAGCGGAGTCGATTGCTCGTCGGTCTCGTCGCTGCCGTTGAGCGGCTTGACGCCCTCCGTCAGCGGGCGCCCGCCAAAGCTGTACGCCTCATAGCCCGACGGCGTCGGGAATCCCTCGAAATAACCGACGCGCAATTCGACCGGCAGGTTCGCCGCGCCGCCGCCGGACAGATAGCCGACGAACAGGTCGAGCGGCAACGTGCGCGGGCGCACCGCCGCCTCTTTCGGCCCGGCGACCGACGCCTTCATCGTCGGCAGCTTATACTCGTCCACCTTGAACGACTGGCTGGTATAGAGCGTCTTTTCGCCGCCATCCTGCTGATAGACGACCTGGATGTCGTACTCGCCCATCTTCGCGCCCTGGGGCGCAGTCCATTCGGTCTCGCCGATCCCATTGGTGTCGATCGTCAGCGGCAGTTCGTACTTGGTGTCCGAGCCGCGATGCGACAGCCGCAAAGTCCCGCTGAACGCCGGCGACGTGGCGAAGCCCGAGACGATCGGCTGGCGGACGATGTGCTTCATGTGGATCGTCTCGCCCTGGCGGACGAGCGCGCGATCGAACACGGTGTGGAAAATCTGCTCTGGCTTCGAATAGCCATAGGGCAAGTCGAAATCATAGGGCCGGATGCCCTGGCCCCAATCGGTGAGCGTGAAGCTGAAATCATCGGCCTTGCGCGCCGACACCATCAGCGGCGAGGCATTACCGTTCTCGCAATTCGCATAGGTTTCGGGCTCGGGCAGCCCGGCGGGCACGCCCAGCCGGCCCGAGCTGTCGGTGGTTCCCTTGGCAAGCACTTGCCCGGTGCAGCTGTCGGTGATCCGCACCTCGGCGGCGGCGACGCCCTGGCCGGTGTCGAGCGATGTCACCCAGACCAGCGACGACGCGCGTCCCCATTTGAAATGGACGCTCATATTGGTGACGAGCGCGCCCGCCGCGACATAGCGCGGCGCCGCGCGGCCCAGCAGCGCCTGGCCGAGCTTGGGACTCGCGAACTCGACGATATAGAATCCGGGCTTGGTCAGCGGCACGCCGATGACTTCGAAGTCCTTGCCCGCGCCGGGCAGCCCGATCTGGAGCGGCTTGCCGGTGGCGGGGGTGAGCAGCGGCTTTGCGCCGGTCTGGTTGATGCGTACCGTTTCGGTGCCGCGCTTGACTTCGTCGCTCTTGGTGCTGGCGGCATCGTCGATCGCGCGCAGCCATTTGGCGATCTCGCCATCGCCGCCCTCTACCTTCAGGCTCTGGCCCTCGACGCTCATCTGCTTGGCCGTCAGCGCGCCTTCGATATTGCGGACGCTGACGGGCAGCACGCCGCCTTCCTTGGCCTCCAATATCCCGAAATTGGCCGCGAACTTGATCAGCGGCGGCGCTTCGTCGAACTTCACTTCGAGCGGGAAGCGCTCGGCATTGGACAGCTTGCGCCCGCTCTCGTCGGCGACATCGGCGGGGAGCACGAGCTGCGCGGTGACGGCGGCGGGGAGTGGTGCCTTGAACTTCACATCGCCGATCGTCGCGCGCCTTTTGTCCTCGTCGGACAGCGCGGGGCTCAGTTCCTTGCCGTCGGGCAGCTTGATGCGGATCGCCTCCGCCTGCGCGCGCGGGATCGGCGCGGAGAAGCGCACGAACGCCTCCTGCACCGGGTTGCACCCCGCCTGCGGATTGACGCGCGAGCATTCCAAGCGCGCGGTGAACGGCTTGCGCACGGTGAAGTCGAAGCGCTGGTCGGTGCCCGCAGCGCGTCCCGATGCGCTCTTGATGTCCTTGCCCCATATCAGCGCCATGTCGCGCCCGGGAGGCAGCGGGCGGCGGCATTTGAGCGCGACAACGCTGGCGGTCGCCTTGATCCGGTCGGCCTCGGCGGCGGGGAGCGCCTTGGGCAGGCCCGCTTCTTCCAGGAAGCTCTGCATCTCCCAGCGATCGGTGCCGAGATCGGCGATCAGCTTGCCTGCAACGGCGGCGGGCAGCACATCGACCGGAATCTTCTCGCCGATGCCGTCGACCGCGCAATAGGCGCCGGCGGCGACTGAGGCGGGATCGGGCGCGAGGTTGGCGGCGACGAGGAAGGTCTGATCCTCCTCGATCTCGCGGCCATAGCGGCTCGGCAGCACCGCGCGCGCGATCGGGCCGCCGCTGTCGACGGTGAATTTGGTCTGGCCGGCGATCGCATAGCCCGAAACCGATTTGAGCTTTGGCTTTATCGTGAAGGTGCAGGTGACGCCGCCGGGGAGCGGGGTGGCGAAATCATGGACAAAGGTCTGCTGGTCGACCCAGCGCCCTTCGCCAGCCACCGGGCATTCGACTTCGAACGGCCCCGCTGCGCGCGGATCGCCAAGGGGGACCATCGCCTGGTTGAAGCGTACGGTGAAGCGCTCGATCGCGCCATCACCCACGCCGGGCGTCGCCAGTTCGACCTGCGGGCTGTTGTCGCCCATCGCGGCAATCGCGCCCAGCGGCGCCAGCAGCAGCGCCAAAATTCCGAGCTTGGTCATGCGCTTCACAGCACGTCTCCCCTATTGGCGCCGCACCCTAGCGGGGGAGGGCGGGGTGTCCAGCGGCGAATTAACCGCCGAATCGGAGTATTTTGTCGGCTATTCCCTCCGCATGGCTTGCTCGTTTCGGTGACGTCATGACTAATGGCTTGTCCGATTCGGAGGGATATCGGTGCAGCTGGGGGCGATGCTGACCGCCGCAATCGATGCGGCCGTACGCGAGGCGACGCTGTTCGCGGCGCTGGGCTTCCTTGTCGGCGGTCTCGACGACCTGCTGGTCGACATCCTCTACGCCATGCGCCGGTTGCGGGGGCTCGTCCGCCTTGGCGCGCGCGCTGCGGACGCCGGGGCCGGAGAGATCGTGCAGGCGGCCGGGCGCATCGCGATATTCGTGCCGGCATGGGACGAATCGGCAGTGATCGGCGCGATGCTGCGCAGCGCGCTGGCACGGTTCGGCGCGACCGACTTCGCGCTCTATGTCGGGACCTATCCCAACGATCCCGCGACGATCGCCGCGGTCGCCGAGGTGGCAACAGGCGATCCGCGCGTGCGGCTGGTGATCGGCGCGGTGCCCGGGCCGACGACCAAGGCCGATTGCCTCAATGCGCTGTGGCGCGCGCTGCTCCGCGACGAGGCGGCGGAGGGGTTCACGGCGCTTGCGATCGTGCTCCACGATGCCGAGGACGTCGTCCACCCGCGCGAACTGGAAGTCTATGCGCACGGGATGCGGTTGTTCGACGCCGTCCAGTTGCCGGTGCTGCCCCTGCCGCACCCGCGCTCGCGCTTCGTCTCGGGCCATTATGGCGATGAGTTCGCCGAAGCAAATTGCGCATTAACAGTACAATTTCCGAATGTCGGTCATCAGCTTTGCGCTGCTTCATTGCTGGGAAGGACTCGCGGGCCGCTGTTTACTTGAACGGGGCTACCCGGGAGGAAGCTCAGAATTCACTATAAAGCACTAATTGTCCTATAGAATATTTCTGGCAAAGGTCGCCTACCCAACATTTTTCCCCACACTTCGCGCACGATCTCTTGGGCCGAATTAGCATCGCCTGCGACCGCTATGCGCCCTAATTCCGGTCGTTTCGAGGTCCGACATCGATCCCAGAAGTTGTCGTTCGTTCAGGTGATCTTGATTAACGCGCGCCATCGCTGACAAAGCTCGTCCCTCAGCACCACGGCCGGCGTCGCCCTTCCCAAGAGCGTGCAAGCCCTTCAGCAACGAGCTGATCGCCCAGCGACCGGCCATCTCGGACCAGAACCCGGAGCTTGCGCCCGTACCGATCGATGTCCCGGTCGAGCGTCCGCAATTCGAACGGTCCGGAGTTCATCAACTCCGCCAAACGTTCCGTCGCCCTGTTGCCGAGACTTGCCTCCGACTGGCACCGTGGCGGATGCGTCTCGGGTGCGTCGATGTCAGCGATGCGTATCTTCTCGCCACGAATCCAAGCAGTATCACCGTCCACCACGCAGTTCGCGCCGCCCCCAGTATGGCAGATGGAAAAGGTCGGTGCGGGACCCGCGACTACTGGACGCCCGGACGGAGTGGGTGTCCGTATATCGGCAATCGCTCGATTGCCGGGGGGCTCGCGTGGTGCATCCACGATATCAACCGGTAAAGGTCGATCCGCACCAAACGCTGCGAGGGGCGCCGAACGACGATTACGATCGGCGTAAAGGTAGGTGAATGCGAAAACACCGACGAAGATCAATGACACCGCCGCGAGGAGAAAGCGCTCGGACACTCCGAGCCGCCCACGTCGGTCGCCTCGCACTTCGGAGCGACGGCCGCGGCGGCCAGCTCGAACCCCACGGCTGCCTCGCGCGGACATTAGGCGCCAAACAAGCGCTGAAACCAGCTGCGGGCCTGTTCCGGCTCGATGGAACGGGGGGGCGACTGGTCGCACGACACCTCGGAAATCATCGACGCATCGTGATTGCCGCCATCGTCGCCCATGCGCGCGACGGGCGTTATGCGAGAAGCTCTGGCCCGCCGCTTCTCAACCAGCGCAATCCGCAGTTCCGATAGATTGACGTCGAGCTGGTCCATCGAACTACCTCCTCACCACCGGCGACGCCTGCTGGGTCGATTTCCTAAGTCGGATTTCGATGCGGCGCCGGCGCTGGTCGCTGCCCCGAGCGGAGCCGTTCGCCACCCCATCGACAGGCACGATCATCTGTGCGCCCGACAATGGCAGGATGACAGCCCCCCGAAGTCGGGGATCCGCCCGAAGCTGCTGGACAACAGCAACGGCGCGCGCCATCGCCAGCCCTGCATTATCATTTGACCGCAAGGCGCCGATGGGCACGCGACCGACCGAAGCCTGGATGAGAGCGGCGTCCAGATTGCTAATGCCCGACATCGGAACCTCGTCAGTGTGGCCAATAACCTCAATGACGTCGACGTCGTAGTCGGCCACGCTCTTCGCCAGCATCGGGATGACTTCCGATCTCAGGCTACGCTCGAATTCAGGCCGCAACGTCGCCTTGCCGCTATCAAAGAAGTATCCACCGGCCTCGCTCAGACTGAAGAACGGCGGCCACTGGCCCTTCCGTCCCTTGGTCGATGCCGCCACGACCTCCTTAACGAATTTCTCCGGGTCCTTGACGCCACTCGACGCGGCGGCCTCGCGGACCTGACGCCCAACCTCGGCGTCGGCGAGGAGGTTCTTCGTCCCGTCCTTCGCGCCAGCCTCTTCGACCTGCCGCCTGGCCTCGATCGCGCGAGTCAACTCCTTGAAGTAGTCGTCGGAGCTCTTCGCCTGCGGGTAGGCACGCTGCAACTCCTCCACCATTCGGGAAGCGCCACCGCCGTCCAGGACGCGAATCCGATCATCGCGGTTCTGCAACGCGGCCGCCAAGGCCATTAGGAGGACGAACAGCAGCAGGATCATAACTTCGGCCATCGTCAATCCGAGGACGAGACCACGTCTGTATGACTTGTCCTGACGTAAATCGAGCTGCGGATCGTTCACGCGTCTGCCGTCCGAACCCGCGAAACGAGCGTCCCGGTCATCTCGACCAGCGCGCCGTGGACCTTCGAGACATTATCGCGCGAGCGCGCCAGTTCCTCCTCCATCGCAGCGTTGTGACGATCGAGTATCGCGACGCTCTCCTCCGTCCGGAGGGAGAGCTGATTGGCGAATTCGCGCTGCCCCCCGGCGATTGCGGTGAACTGATCCTGCATCGCCGTGGATGCGCGCTGGAATGCCTCAGCGGTGCGTGCTGCCATGTCCCCGGGCACGTCTTTCAGCTCTTCCAGTCTCGACTTAAGCGCGGTGTCGAACCTCATGGTCGTCGCGTCGAAGCCCTTCACCTGATCCACCATTCCCGCCACGGCACCACGCAGGTCGTCTCCGGTCTTCGCCAGCGTGGTCTGCGCCCCGGCCAGTTCCTCGGATCGACGAGACAGCTCCCCAAGGTTTTGCTGCGTCCGCTCGGCTGCGCCCTCAAGCGTGACGAGGCTGGCTGCGATGGCTGTCGAGGATCGTTCGATGCCCCCCATTGCCTCGGCATGCTTCTCGATTCCGGCGACTATCTTGTCGGTCGCGGTCGACATCCGCTTCGCGCGGGCTATCGCCTCGACTGATTGCTGGTTCACCGCAGCCGTGGCCTCCGCGGACATCGCGGCGACCCCATCGCGAGACGACATCGACGCCGTCGAGATTGCCTTGCTCGCTACCGCCACCGTCTCGGCAATAGCCTTGGTGGCCTGCCCCTGTACGTCGATTAGGTCCCCGACGATCTGCGCGCGAAGCTCCTCAAGCGTCTGACGGGTCTCGCGGCCATAGTCGCTCATGCTGACCGTCATCGCCTGAAGCTCGGCCTTCAACCTGCCTGCCGCATCCGCGAGCTCAATACGTGCGGTGTCCTCGGTTTCGACGAGGTCCACGCGGCTCTGGCTGAAGAAAACGCGCAGGATGAGCCCCATGATCGTCGTCGCGAGCGCAACGCCGAACCCCTGTACTACCGTGGTCGCGGTCGTCGCCGGATCAAAGAAGAAGATCGCATAGGCCAGGCTGATGAGCGTGTAGATCAGGCCTAGGTAGTAGCAGTTGTCACCCGCCTGATCGGCGCGGAGCCGTCCGGTGCCTGAGGTCTGGACGACGAAGGCGTACGCGACCATCGCGATGGCGGCGCCGACGGCGACAGGGATCGCCGTGAGGCCTACCGCCTTGGCGATGAGGATGCTTCCTGCGCCGCCGAAGGCGAACAGCAAGAACCCCCACCGGTCGATCCAACCTCGTTCCTCGAGGACGTTCCGCTGGTGGCCTTGCATATCGCTCATCCTCACCCACTCACGTTGTAGATTCGACGCACCTCGCCGCCTTCGGCGCCGATGATGCGTTCCCAGAGCTCAGCCAGCGAACGCGGCTGCGTCGACGCCGCGTCGGATCGCTCGAGCATCCACAACTCCACGTCTACACCCCGCAGGTCAGTGCGCACGCGGCGAAACGGGCCACTGTCCGTGAACGTCCGCGGTTCTGGGAGACTACGGTAGAAGCTAACGTCTCCGGTGTTCTGGAGAAGGTCGGACGCGACGATCAGCCGCTTAGGCGTATTCTCTAGTCCGGGCTTCTGGAATTCCGTCAGCGCCGTGGACTGGATGCTTTCGAGTATGGGGGATTGTCCTGCACCGCTGGCCTTGGCGAGCTGCTCGAACGCCAGCGTCAGCGGCTTGTCGAAGCCGTCCGCCCACTGCCTCTGCACGGCGGCCGGGTCGCCAGTCGTCGAGCTGACGTCCTCCGCCGTTCCAGGATTGCACCTCGTGATCACAGGCGCGAGAAGCTGGTCACCCGTCGCATCCACCTTCGCGACGATCAGCTTCCCGTAACGAGGGATCGAGTTCTTCAGCTTCGCGAGCTGGTTGGCGAAGTCCTGACGTTGAGCGGTGTTCATCGGATCCGTCACGTCGACAAGCAGGACGGTGACGCTGTCGGCCATCGTCGGACAGAGGGTGACAGGGTCGAGATCGCGACGAGCGGACGCCACCGTGAAATAGACCACGCCCACGATTAGGACGACGCCCACGACCGCAACGATCTTGAACATGGCGGTGCGGCTCTCGGCACCCGCTCGGTTCGAGGCCGCGGATCGGCCCCGATCCCGTCCCCTAGCACGATCCCTGGGAGACCTAGCCATCGGCGATCCGCCTCTTCAGTTCATCGAGGGGCTCGAAGCTACCGATGGCCTCGTCGAACGCCTTCGAGATGTTGGTGACCGTCTGCTCAAGGTCCGCTTCCGCCGCGTCGATGGCCGATCGCGGCACGTCCTCACCTGGGGCATGGGGCAACGGAGATCGCGGCAGCGACCAGGTCTGGTCGAAACGCGTGGGCGCGTCGGTGGACCGTGCCGATCGGTTGGCGGTACGATACTCCTGCAGGAGGGCGTTCGCGGTCGCTTCGAGATGCTCGGCGTATTCCTCGTAACGACGCCGGAAGGCGTCCCGGTGCGTCAGTATCTGCTGACGCTGCGCCAGTTGGCGTCCGAGCTCCAACCGCACATCGGTCGCCTCGCCGACGGCGTCGTCCCGGATGGCCGTCAGCTCACCCGTCGCATCCTCGACATCGGTGACGTAGTCATCGCACCGCTTAGCATGTCTGCGCGATACCGGTCCGTAGCCGGGATAGGGATCGTCCATCTTATAGCCTGAGATCGCGGCACCGAAGGCGAAGACCAGACCGGCGATGAGAAGCCCGTAGGAGTAGATGCTTTCTAGACCGGACCCGAGCATCCCGAGCGCCGCCGTCTCTGGGCTGGGCAGCGCCAGCGACTTCGCATCCCGGTAATGACCCGCGAGGAGGTTCCAGGTCACGGTCAGGACGAACCATGTGGCGATAGCCAGCCACCCGACGACGCGCATGCCGGTCTCACGGCGGTTCACCAAGGGCCAGAGGACACGCCCGACCACAGCGGCCACACCGACGTTGATCGCGCCGACGACCGCGGCGGCGATGACGCCGCCCAACCACCCCATGCTGTCACCAAGCCGCAGGAACATAGAGTTCGCAATAGTCTCGAGCAGCCAGCAAACGAGGATGGTCCCGATGGTCGCAGTGCTGGGTGGAGCATCGTGCGCGGGCCGCCTGAGACGATTGTCCTTACGGAAGTCGCGAAGCTCGGCGTAGCTGTCGACGATGGCGTCGCGGCTGGTTGTAAGTCGGCCACGACGATTGACAACCTCGGCCTTGAAATCGCTCAGGGCAATCATCGCCTGCGTCCGGATAGAGCTAAGATTCGCGATCAACGACAGTGCATTGAGTCGAGAATCATAAGTCCGAATGCTGTTTGCCGCATCAATCTGGGCACGCTCGAAGTGGTCCTGAATGAAGGCGGCGACATCGGCCTCTACGACGTCCAGCGTCTGCATGGACGTCGCGGGAAGCTCCAAAGCTCCCTGTTCGGCGCCACGTTCGCGCAAGCGGAGTGCCGAAGTCGCCTCCGCCCTGTCTATCTGAATAAAAGGATCGTCCATCGGAGCGCGCAGCGGCTCGCTCCGATCGAAGAATCCCCTAACCTTCGGCCATGCCCCCATAAATCGAACCTAGACGGGGGCGACGTGAGAATCCAAGCAACTTCTGCTCGCGTCCTAACCAAGGAAGTGGCCGGCGGCGTCGACTATCTGCGACATACTCAAACGCGAGGGCCTGGTCCGGGCTCGCAAACTGCGTCCTCGCGCGCCGACTGCGCAGCGTCCATTTCGCGGTGCTGATGCACCGAACGACGTCTGGTGCATCGACTTAAAGGGCTTCTGGAAGACCGGCGACGGCGTGCGGGTACTGCCGTTCACCGTCACCGACGCGGCCAGCCGCTATCTGCTGGTCTGCCAGGCGGTCGAGCATCCGGACTTCGAGACAGTGTGGCCGATCCTAGTCAGGGCGTTCAAGGAATATGGGCTGCCGCGCGCGATCCGATCCGACAATGGGCCGCCGTTCGGATCAACCGCCGCGGGTGAGCTATCGAGGCTGGCGGTCAACTTCGTGCGAATGGGGATCACGCCAGAACGGATCACACCCGGCAAACCACAAGAGAACGGCCGCCACGAGCGAATGCATCAGACGCTCAAGCGCAAGGCAGCAACCCCGCCTTCGCTTACGGCGAAGGCGCAACTGGCGCGGCTTGAGCGGTTCCGGCACATCTTCAACGACGAATGACCGAATGAGGCACTCGGTCAGATCCCGCCGGCGAGGGTCTATCATCCCAGCACGCGCCTCTGGGATGGCAAGCTGCGCTCGCGGAACATTGGGGTGCCACTCACGTCCGCCCGGTTCATCTGAGCGGATCGATCAAGTGGCATCGGCGTGAGCTGTTCGTATCGGAGGTGCTCAGAGGCGAACGCATCGGTATCTTCGAGATAGCGGAGGACCAATACGAGGTCCGCTACGGCGCGCTTCCGCTCGGCTACATCAACGGCAAGAACGAGCTCGTCCGAGTGAAGCCCGGGCAAAACCGGCGTTCCATGCGCGGAAACTGTCACCCAGCTGCCCGGTCTGAAACGTCACCCACATGACCGGTTGCACAGAG
Source organism: Sphingomonas hengshuiensis (assembly GCF_000935025.1). NCBI lineage: Bacteria > Pseudomonadati > Pseudomonadota > Alphaproteobacteria > Sphingomonadales > Sphingomonadaceae > Sphingomonas > Sphingomonas hengshuiensis. The sequence goes on along the minus strand of NZ_CP010836.1, from coordinate 4,253,351 downwards.
GCCAACGCCGCGCCGCGCAGCGGCGCGACCGCAGCCAATCAGCGCGCAGCGCTGCCCAGCGCCAGCGGCGCTGCACAAAGTCGGCTCTCTCGAATCCGGCCGACCGTCGCGGCGGCGTGCGCACGCACCCGTGTGCCAGCCGCCGCCGCGCCTTCCGGCCGGATCGGGCGTGCCACGCGGCACAAAGAACGCTGCGACCTCTGGCGTCTCTGCCAAGAGCGCGCCAGTGTGCGCTCAGCTGATTCCCGCGTTCCGCTTCAACCGGCACTTGCCGGCGCGCGTTAGCCGATCGTCATCCGACGGGACCGAAACGCCGTAGAGCGACTCGGCGCCGCGCAACGGTGTAGAGCGCGGTCACGCCGCAGGCGTGAGACGCCAAAGATCGGGGAACCTGGAGACCAACCTCGACGCCAGCTTGTTTTTGCACGCTACAGTACGACCATCGAACGTCGCCCCTTGCGCCCATGCCTCGCGCCTGATCCTGCTCCGAAAAGACATAGGCAGCGCGAGAAGGATCGACGCATGTCCAACCGTCCCTACCGCATGATCCGCCGCAAGGTGGCGCTCACCCGTACCGGCCTCAACCGCGCCCCTCTGAATGATCCGATTGCGCACAGCAGCCTCACGAAAGCGTCCAGTCCAACACGCGTTACATCCTCGCGAGACTCTGGCTCGGTCGGACGCCCAAAAACGTCCATCTCGATTTTCGAGCATCTGGCGGACTGACGCTATGTCCTGCGGACTCCTGAGCTTCTGCCGGCGCATGTGATGGCGACCACAAGAACTTGCTCCGATACGGATATGATTGCGTTCGCCGAGGCACTCGCGCGCGCTAATGTTACCAGAGACATAGCCGCTTTTCGCTCCAAAAGGGAGATATTCGGTGCGTACCGTGATCTACGCCCGCTTCAGCAGCGATAACCAGAATCCTCGCTCCGCCGAAGATCAGATTGCCGTCTGCCGTGAGCGCGCCGATCGCGAAGGCTGGCCGGTCATCGCCGTGTTTCAGGATGTCGCGACCTCCGGCGCCGCCGGTATCGGCGAAGATCAGCGCCCCGGCCTAAGTTCTATGCTCCGCTTGGTGGAGGGCGGCGGCATCGACCAGGTGCTTGCCGAATCCACGGATCGCGTCTCCCGACACGTTGCCGACGCGCACATGATCCGCGAACGGCTGGAATTCGCCGGAGCACGGCTTTTTACCCTGTTCGACGGTACGGTCACGCCGATCATCGGCCTGATCAAGGGCTTTACCGACTCTCAGTTCCGCACCGATCTCGCAGCGCGCAGCAGGCGCGGCCATATCGCCAACATCAACCGGGGCCGGGCGTCCAGCGGCGTAGCTTATGGCTACCGCATCGCCAATCGGCTGGACGAGCGCGGTCAGCTCGTCGCCGGGCTACGCGAAATCGATGCGGAGCGCGCAGAGGTGGTGCGCAGGATCTTCCGCGAGTACGCCGCCGGTATCAGCCCGCGCGCCATCGCCATGACGCTTAATGCAGAGGGTGTGCGACCGCCGCGCGGCGGCGCGATCTGGCAGACGAGCACGATCCTCGGCCACAACAAGACCGGCTTCGGCATCCTTCGTAATCGCGTCTACCTGGGCAAGCTGGTCTACGGCCGATCCAAGTCGGCGATGAACCCGGTGACGCGGCGCAAGTTGATGCGGCCCAACCCGGACCGGACGGCTATCGTCGAGCACGATGTGCCCGACCTGCGCATTGTCGACGACGCGCTCTGGCAGCGGGTCCATGATCGCATCGAAGCGAACAGAGGCGTTCCCGTCGATCGACAGCGCCGGCCGAAGCATCTGCTTTCAGGCCTGGGGGAATGCGGCGTCTGCGGCGGACCGTGGATCAAGATCAGCAGCCTCAACTGGGGATGCAGCCGCCACCGCCTGGGCAATGCCTGCGCCAACAACCGCAACATCGCGACGCGCCAATATGAGCGCCGCGTGCTCGCCGATCTGAAGGCCAACATGCTCGCCCCCGACGTGGTGGCCGCCTATGTCCGCGAATACCATCGTGACTTCGCGCGCCAGTCAGCCGCCCTCACCCGTGATCGCGCGCGAATCGAGCGCCAGCTCTGCGAGGCGGAGCGCAAGGCGAAGCGTATGCTCGAAGCCTTTGCGGATGGCGGCAGCGAGTTTGCAGAGATACGGGTCATGCTGGCTGCGGCGAAGGCGGACACGGAGCGGCTGACCCGTGAGCTTTCCAGCATAGACGCGATCCCGACGGTGCTGAGCTTCCACCCTCGGCTGGAGGAGGAGTATCGCCGGCAAGTCGAGGCGTTGGAGGCTGCACTGGCTGAGCCGCATGCCGCCATCGAAGCTGTTCCGCGAGCGCGCAGCATGATCTCTCGGATCATCGTCATGCCAGCGGCAAAGCGGGGCGTGGAGTTGGAAGTGGTCCGCCAAGTCGATCAGGTGCTGGCGCTCACCATGCAATGCCCCAAAGGGAGCGTAAGCTCGGCTCGCTAAGCGAGAACCCTACCTCTCAAGGTTGCCGAGGCAATGATAGCACGGCGACCCCGATTTCATCGTATCCATCCGCCGAAGGCCGCGGGTGGTGTCAGCTTTCCTGCATGAAGTCCGAGCGCCGCTGATTGAGAAGTTCGTCGAGGTGGTCGAGACCGCGCCGGGTGAACGCTGTTGTGGAGACAGCGTCGTCGTCGAGGCTGTCGATGACGGCGAGGCAACCGTCTTCGGGGGCCATCTCCCGGGCAAGTACCTCGACCACGTCGATGTCGACGCCGAGCCATCTCGCGGCGTAGCGAGCGGTGAACACCATCGACGGTTCCGACATCAGGCGGCCTTAGCAACCTGCATCCGAGGTGCCCAGTTCCAGGGCGCCCGAGATCTTCAATACCGACCAGGGCAGCCAATTTACGTCGCAAGCCGTCACCAGCGTGCTGCGCGACGCCGAGGTCCGCATCAGCATGGACGGGACGGGCCGCTGGATGGACAACGTCTTCATCGAACGCCTTTGGCGGTCATTGAAGTACGAATGCGTCTACCTTCATGCCTTCGAGACCGGCTCGGAGTTGCGGCTGGCCTCGGCCGGTGGATCACCTATTACAATCCTGTTTCATAACACCCATCTGTCTATGTTGTTGAAGTGAATAGGCTTTGCTGATCGGGGTGCGATCCCGTGGGGTATTTTGGGTTCAGCCGCGCGCGGTCGGCGATCTGTCGAGCGCCTGGACCGGTAAGCTCGGCTCTGCTGAATATCCAAGGCCCATCGGGCAAGGGATGGATCGCTTCGATATCACCCGCTTCGGCAGCGAGCCGAAGCGTCTTGGCGGTAACGCCGACATGGCGCGCGGCGCCGCTCAGGTTGAGCCACGGCTCGTCTCCATCCGGCGCGGCCCGAAACACTGGAATCCTGTGATGCGACCGGAGCGCAGTGACACGTTCGCGCGTCCAGCGATTGCCGTTGCCCGTCATCAGACCATTGCGGTTGAGGATGCCAGCGATCAGATCGTCACTGGCGATGAGAACGAGTTGCCGGACGGCAGCGAGGATATCGGCAGATGTCGCGTTGCGCTGCCCGCGGCGTCGCTTCGGCAACCGCAACTCGCTATGAATGCCACCGGCCCAATGGACCAGCAGGACGATCTCGGAGGCGTCATCGTCGATGTCGGCGACAACCTCATGAATGAGGGTGCGCACGATGCGCTTCTTGAGACGTGCGTTGGTCCGCTGAGCCGTCCAGACGGCTTTGAGATCGGTCGCGAGCTCGGCGATATCGGCGCAAGACAGTGATGCTCGATCCGGTGTTGATCCATCGTGCGCGGCGATCCGAGCCTCGATCTCGCCGACCCGCGCAAGCGCCCGGTTCCATCTCGTCTCCAACTCTGCCGCCACCAGTCGGTTCTGCGGATCGGTGGCGTCATATTGCCGGAAGGCCCGATCCACGTCGTAGCTGGCAGCCTCGAGATCGCGCGTCAGCGCGTCCCGAACCTGGTCGCGGTGACCGGAAGCCTGTGTCTCGGCCTCGACTGCGGCCGTGATCGCGCCGGGCTCGATGACCGGGATGAGCGCTTGCTCGATCGCGTCATCGACGCGCAATCCGCCGAAGGCGATGCAGCGCGGTTCGCCATTATCGAGTAGGCCGCGCCAGCAGGAGTAACGGGGAATATCGTGCTTGGTGCCGGTGTAGCGCACGGTCAGCTTGCGTCCGCAGCGCCGACAGCGAACCAGCCCTGCGAGGAGGGCGTCGCCGTGCTTCGGGGCGCCGTGATGTCGGCTGATGGGGACATTGTCGCTCACTTGTTTACGGATATCCTCCGATCGCTCCCAGCTGACATACCCTTCATGTGAGCCGGGGATCAGCGCCAGCCACTCATCCCGCCCTTTGCGACGACTCCTCGACCGCATGGTGGTACCATCATATCCGGCTACGACACTTGTTTTACCATAGGCATAGGCGCCGCCGTAGATCGGGTTATCGATCATCCGATGGATCGTCGCATAACTTGGCCTGCGCCACACGACATCACCGTTGTTGCGTCTTGCGGGCAAATCCAGGCCATGCTCTCTGAACCAGAGCAACGCCCGCCGCGCGCTGCCGAGCTCGGACACCTTGTCGAAGACGAGGGCAATCGCTTCCTGGACACGGCGGTCGGGATCCTTCTCGATCCGACCCCCTGCTTTCACAAAGCCGACTGGAGCGGCGACGATGAGTTCGCCGCGGCGGGCCTTCTCATAGCGCGCCGAGAGAGAACGTTGCCGCAGAAGGTCGAGCTCATACTCATTGAGGCTTCCCTTCAGGCCCAGCAGCAGCCGATCGTTGCCCTGGCGCGGCGCACGATCTCCTGGTCGATCAGTACAGTATCGACGACGCGGCACATCTCGATGAGTTGCTGCCAATCGCGACTGTTGCGGGCGAAACGCGAGACTTCCCGCGCCGCGGCGGCGCCGACCTTGCCGAGGCAGACCTCGGCCACCATCCGGTCGAAACCGGCACGCGTCACCCCGCCTGCTGCGGATCGCCCGAGATCGTCATCGACGGTCTCGATGCGCGACCAGCCCAGCGCCACGAGGCGATCGCGCATGGCGTATTGCAAGGCGCTGCTCTCCCGATTGTGCAGGACCTGATGCGCCGACGACTGCCGCACATAAAGGATCGCCTTGCGCCCGAGATGCTGGGGGCCGATCTTCTCAAATATCATCGCGCATCTCCTCCCTGGCCAGGGCGGGATCGGCGGTGGCGTGGTCGAGGAGCAGGCGCACGATCAGCGGCATCAACTTCTGGCGCGTCGCTATCGGCAGAGCCCGCCACTGCGGCATCTGCGCGATCCCGGGATCGCGAGGGCTGGAAAACAGATCGAACTGAAACGTCATGGGCTTGCGCGGCATGAAGGCCTCCTCGATGCGAGTCGTGAGAGCCCGATGCTGCGCCCGAAATCGGCGGAGCCGAAATAGGGCGCGTCCCCCGCAGCAGCTTTACCAGGTCAACCAGCGCGCCAATATCAACATGGGGAGCAGCGCCGAAACGCACCTTGGCGCAAATCCCGCGATCGAACATCCATGCCGGAACCTCAAGACAGCGCTCCGACATCGAACCGCCGATACTGCAGCGGTAAATGTTCAAGCCCACCCGCTCGACGGTCTCATGAATGTGAACCCGCCGCCCCGCCCAAGGGTGCCACCGATAGAGAATCTCGCGAACATCGGTCCCGTGGGCGTTCCGTTGCCGCGTTCTACAATACCGTTCGCCCGCACAGCAGCCTGGGCTACCGCCCACCGGCCCCGGAAGCCGTTCCATCGCCAGTGCCGCCCTCCGGTTCCGCTTCGCTCCACCTCCGGGCGACACTGGCGATGGAGGTGACAATGCACTAACAATCAGCACGGACCACTCAGTGGGGGCCGGTCATTTCTTTGCGAGCACTGCTAAGCGGTTATGGATGAGGTCGACGTCGGGCTGAGCATCGGGATCATGGTCGTCGCCCAAGGCTTCCAACGCCTCCTCATGGTATTCATGGGTCGGATCGGCGAGAGCCTCTAGCATCTCGGCATAGCCCCAAGGTCCGCCTGAGTCCTCTGGCGGTCGCATGCCGGTCGCTGCGAGCAGGCGAGGATAGCTGCCTTGGGGCTCGGCCGGAGCGATGCCCTGGATTTTGACGCTGTGCTCCCAGGCATCACCGAAGTCGTAAAGGTATCGGAAGGTCTTGCCCCTCATCCCCTCCAGAGCCTGACCCAAGGTCGTTTTGCGGGCATCGAGCGGACCGCCAAAGCCATATTCGGGATCCGGGATGCCGAAGCCAGTACGGCCGAAGGTCAGCTCCCACAGATGACTGTCCGTCCACGCCAATGCCGCCTGGAAGACGCTGTGAAGACGGTCAAGCCGGATACCCAGCGGCACTTCGATCACGCGGCTGACGGCCGGGGTCACGTCGTCCAAGGTGATTGTCATCCGCACGATGAAGGCGTTGCTCAAGCAGCATACTCCAGGTTCTGGACTTCTCTCGCCGCATGCCAGTTCCATGGCAGCAATTCGTCGATCCGGTTGATCGGGTGGTTGCCGATACGCGCGATGACGTCGGTAAACCAAGCCTCCTCACCCATGAGCAATGTGACCGGCGTTTCGTCGCCATGAATCTTGGGAGCTTCGATCATGCGGGGGCGTCCACATCATCACGCTGCGGATGGATCGAGATATTCTGACGGACGCCCAGTGGGCGAAGATCGAGCCGCAGTGCCTGGGCAAGCCGAGCGACCCCGGACGTAGCGGGAGGAACAACCGGCTGTTCCTGGAGGCAGTGCTGTGGATTGCTCGCACGGGCAGTCCATGGCGCGATCTTCCGGAGCGGTTCGGCAACTGGAGCACGGCGTTTCGGCGGTTCCGCGACTGGCGGGAAGCCGATGTTTTCAGGCGTATATTCGATGCGCTGTCGGATGATCCGGATATGGAATACGCCATGGTCGATGCCACGATCGTGAAGGTCCACCGCCACGGGCAGGGCGTAAAAGGGGGACTCGGAGCCAGGCCATTGGCCGCTCCAAGGGCGGCATGACGACCAAGATCCTGGTGCTCACCGACGCGCTGGGCAATCTGGTGCGCTTCCGGCTGATGCCGGGCCAGCGCAATGACAGCGTCGAGGTGCCGCCGCTCATTGACGGCATCGCCTTTGACGGGCTGATCGCCGACAAGGCCTTCGACAGCAATGCGCTTGTCACCGAACTCAACGAGCGTGGCGCCCGCGTCGTCATCTCGCAGCACCCCGGCCGCGCACAGAAGCTCAAGATCGATGCCGCCATCTATACGTGGCGCCACCTCGTCGAAAACTTCTTCTGTAAACTCAAAGAGTTCAAGCGCATCGCCATGCGCGCCTGCAAAACAGACCGCAGCTTCGAGGCCATGATCTACCTCGCTGCCGCCATCATCAAATCTCGATGAATCCCCACAGGCCCTAGTCAGCGTGCCCGGCCACAATTTGCAGGACTTGCCGTACACAACCTATGCGATTGCAAAATGCAATGTGTGCGTTATTGTTTCGGTCGGTCGATAACTACCCTCAAGCGGCAGGTGCCTGAAAAGGCAGGCTGAGCCGGGGGCTGAGGGTAGCGCTCCAGCCAGACAGGGGGGTTGATGAAAATATTCGAAACTATGACCGTCATTATGACAGCGGCACTTGCCACCATACCGTCGGCACAGGCCGAACCCGCGCCAGCAACTCCCGCCGTTCCGGCGGAATTTGCGGCCCGATGCCACGCGATCAACAATCTTAACATCGAAACGGTGGCCGACACGCCGGGCGTCATCGTTTCGACCGCAGTCGTTGCAGGTCGGGTCGCTTCCCCGCAAGAACGGATGATGTTCGTGCGGCGAAGCCATTCGCAAGGCAATCCGATGCAGGAAATCTCCGTCTATCCGACCCATTGCAAGGTAGAAGGATATATCACGCCGTCCGTTAAATTCAGCCTTTCGCTACCCCTTTCCAATGCATGGAACGGTCGCTTCATGCTCGCGGCCTGTGACGCGTGGTGCGGAAAGGTGGGGGAAGACATCGTCGTGCCCGGCCTGCACGGCGGCTATGCGACGCTGACGAACGATGGCGGCCACTATGGTCGAGCCCCCTTCGACGGGGTGTGGGCCCATAACAACCAACAGGCCCGCGTCGATTTTGCCTATCGCGCCAATCATGTGTCGGCACAGGCGGCAAAAGCCATCATATCGGAATTTTACGGCAAGGGGCCGCACCACAGCTACATTGCCGGTTTTTCCAAGGGGGGAAATGCCGGGCTGATGACGGTTCAGCGCTATCCCGAGGATTTTGACGGCGTATTCGTGAAGGCCCCGGTCGTCCACTATAACCCCAAAAACGCCGCCCATTTTCCCTGGCTGGCACTGGCCGTCTACCCCGACGGGAAACGCCCGGTCATGGCGTCCGACAAAATCCCCCTAATCCATCGTTCGGTGACGCAGGCATGCGATGCTCTGGACGGCGCAAGGGACGGCGTGATCGACGACCCGCGCCAATGCCGGTACGATCCTGCCATATTGCTGTGCAAGGCGGGACAATCGGAAGGCAAAAACGAATGCCTGAACGGTGCCCAGGTCGCGGCGCTGCGCAAAATCTATACGAAGCCGACGAACGAGCGGGGGGAAACCTATTTCGATTATCCGGTCGACATCGGGTCTGAAATGGACTGGGCAGGGTCAATCCTGCCGCCGCCCGGCCCGGCCGTACCGGGCATCCCCTTCGCCCTGACCGGCGCGGCCACGGGTCTGCGCTACATGGCGGTCAAGGACAATCCCGGTCCCGGCTACGACTGGACCCAGTTTCATTATGTTAAGGAAAAGGCCAGGATCGACGAGATGTCGCGAACGCTGGACCCTGACGCGATCGACCTCAGCGCCTTTCACGCACGCGGCGGCAAGATGATCATCGTTCATGGTTGGGGCGATGCGATGGTTTCGGCGGCAATGACCATCGACTGGTTCGCGGAGGTCAACAAGAAGATGGGGGCAGGCACGGTCGCCGATTTCGTCCAACTCTATGTCATTCCCGGAATGGCCCATGGCAGCGGCGGCACCGGCCCGTTCGTGTTCGATGCGCAATCCGCGCTTGTTCGCTGGGTTGAACAGAAGGTCGCCCCGTCGCAACTGATGATGGGAGACATGCCCGGAACGGCACCGATGCGGCAGCGCGCCTTTTACCCGTGGCCCGCCCTGTCCCGTTATAAGGGGAAGGGTGATATGGGTGCGACCGAAAGCTATCGGCGCACGGCCCCCTGACACCTCAGATATTTCTGCTGCCGGGCGGGGCCTTATACCAAAGCTCGGAGATCGTGACTCGAATGGGTTGCAGCTATCGGGGATCGCTGATTCAACCTGGCAAACGGATAGGAGTTTGCCATGCCGATCCCGCTTCGCCCGGATTATGATGCGTCCTCTGTGAGAAAGGCGGCCTGCCATTCGAAGGACGGCGCGCAAACGCGGCGCTTGCTGGCGCTGGCGGCGATCTACGAAGGAGCAAGCCGGACGGAGGCGGCGCGGATCAGCATCTCTACGCTTGGCGACGCGAGGCGCGCGACCGGATGCAGGCGGGCGACGAAACGGCGTTCGTGTCGGCGATTGTCGCTCAGTTGGCCATGTCTGATGGGCGTGCGGGGAAATCCTGATCGAGCTTGGCGGCATGACGATCCGGGTGCCGGACGGGGCCAGCGCCGATCATATCGAGCGTGTTTTGCTGGCGGCGAAGGTAGCGCGGTGATCATTCCGCCGGGGCCGTTGAAGGTGCTGGTGGCGGTCAAGCCGGTCGACTTCCGGAAGGGCATGGTGGGTCTCGCCGCGCTGGTCGAGCGCGAGTTGCAGCGTGATCCCTTCTCGGGGATTGCCGCGATAGGCAAGCCCGTCGAGCGACGAAGTCGCCCGCTTGCGCTCCGCAAAGCCAAACCGCTCCTGACCAATCGAACGCTGCGCCACCCGATGCCCTCCTCCTCGGAAAACCCATAGAACTAGCAACATTCGTGCCCGTCTACACCCACCCGCGCAGGTCTCATTAGCGCTCAGCTTGTGAGGGACGAAGCTTCTATTTCTGCATGGTCTGCGATCCAATCCCGGAACATATTAACCGATACATCGTCGGGTCGATCAAGACGGGTGACAAGGTAATAGGCATCGTCGCTCGACAGGGTTTGCGCAAAAGGCTGCACCAAAGTCCCAGACTTAATTTCAGGTTCGATCAAGAACCGTGGGATCAGGGCGGCGCCTGCACCGGCTGCAGCCGCCTGCGCAAGCATAAGGAACTGCTCGAACTTGGCGCCAACGATCGTTTCCGGACAGGCTATGCCGCAACTCGCGAACCATCGCGACCAAGCAGTGGAGCGGGAGGACTGCGAAAGCAGTGGCAGGCCAACGAGATCCTCCGGCGAAGCAACCCTATGAGCTGCGAGCCAATCCGGCGCCGCGACGACGATCGCCTCTTCACGAAAGAGAAAAAGATGCGATCCGTTCGGCCAGTCCGGTTGCCCGAAATGCACTGCAGCATCAAACGTCTCGTCCCTCAGATCAAAGGGAAGCGACCGTAGGGAGAAGCTGACCGTCATGCCTGGATGACGAAGGGTCAACTCGGGCAGTCGCGGGGCAAGCCATCGCATTCCGAAGCTGGGCAGCGTAGCAATCAAAAGTTCTCGACCTTCGCGGTGCCGCAGAGCCCGCTCGGTTGCTGCGCGAACGCGGTCGAGAGCAGGGCGGATCTGGTCAGCATAAGCCTGCCCTGCGGAGTTGAGCGAAACGCGCCGCCCGCGCCGATCGAACAGCGGGGTCTGCAACCAGTCCTCAAGTATAGCGACCTGCCGGCTGACGGCACTTTGAGTCAGTCCCACTTGTTCGCCTGCGCGCGAGAAGCTGTCATAGCGAGCGGCTGCCACAAAAGTGTTGAGCGCGGACATCGGTGGCAGGAGGCGCCGGCTCTCACTCATGCCAAAACGTCATTTGTAGATGATCCTAATCGATTTCGTGAATCACTATCACAGGTTCATAAGGTCCTCAATTGGCCCAAGGGAGTTCCTCAAACATGATCGTTCAGAATGAATGCGGTGCGCTAGCACTGGCCGGGACACTTCTAGATGAAAGCCGCCGGGATTACATTGAGAACCTGCTTGAGCCGATGGTGCCCGCAGCCCAGGCCGACGGTCAGGGCGTAACTCGCTCCTGCTTCGCTGCGGCACTGAACCTCGTCCTGTTCGCCGACCTTCTTTACCGCGTGCCGAGCGGTGCAACTTATGTCGACGATGTGCGCTGGTCCGGGGGCAAGGTCTGCTTCGATCATGGTGCAATCCGAACGATTCGCTTCCCGGATGGCATGACTGGGCTGCTGCCGCAGGGCGAACTTGCCTTCCGGCGCATCCTAGAGCCCCTTGGCTACGAAGTCGCCGCTATCTACCCGCTTCCTACCCTGAAGATGACGGGCCGGGCCTATCGTCATCGTGATTTTCCCGAGACGATCCCACAATTCTTCGTCAGCGAACTGCATGTCGAGGAGTTCGATGAGGCGTTCGGCGCGGCGGCGCAGCGCGTGTTCGGCACCTCGCAGGATCCGCTCGATGCGGCTGCAAACGCCGCGCTGGCACGTTTCGCCGCTGGGCAGGCGCTGTCCTTCGAAGAAGCGAGGCGGGTGCTGCCTACTCTCGTGCGAGCGTTCGATCGCCAACATGCCCAGCCCTCACTTGCCGATTACGAAGTGCTGAAGATCGTGTCCAAGGAAGCAGCTTGGATCGCCACCGAAGGTAACGCCTTCAATCACGCGACCGATCGTGTCCCCGACATCGACAAGCTGGCTGCGGAACAAAAGGCAATGGGGCGACCGATGAAAGAAAAAATCGAGGTCTCGCGCAAGGGACGTGTCCGGCAGACCGCTTATCGAGCTGACATGATCGAAAGGAAGTTTTCCACGCCTGAAGGCGACCAGACCCTTTTTGTTCCAGGTTCGTTCTATGAATTCATAAGCCGGGATCTTGATCCCGATACAGGCGTCCTCGACCTTTCCTTCGACAGCGGCAACGCGACCGGAATCTTCCACATGACTAAGGCGGCATGAGCACCTCCCTGCCATCTAATGAGGGGGTCCTCGAGCGTTTACGGGGCATTGTGGGAGCATCCAATGTCTTGGTGAACTCCGATGATCTGGCCGGTTATCGTATGGACGGTCGCGGTATGGGCGGCGGGCTACCGCTAGCCGTAGTGCGGCCGGTCGATGAACAGGGCGTATCTGCTTTGGTACGACTGACAGCGGACGAGGGTTTGCGTCTCGTGGTACAAGGCGCCTGCACTGGGCTGGCGGGCGCTGGTCTCGCGGAAAATGGTGATCTAGTCATCAACCTCGACCGCCTTTCACGCTATATTTCGATCGACCCTGAGAACCGGACCGCGACGGTTGATGCCGGCGTGCGCCTGTCCGCATTGAATGCAGCGGCTGCTGAACACGGCCTGTTCTTCCCAGTGGATCTTGGCGCCGATCCATCGCTGGGCGGTATGGTTGCCGCCAATACGGGCGGTGCAAGACTGCTGCGCTATGGCGATGTGCGCGCGAACCTGATGGTGCTCGACGTCGTCATGGCGGATGGCAAAGGCACGCGACTGACGCTGGGCGCGCCGCTGTGGAAGAACAATACCGGTATCGACCTGAAGCAGCTGCTGGTTGGGAGCGGCGGGTCGATGGGCATTGTCACGCGGGTGACAGTAGCGCTTCAACCTCTGCCATCAGTTCAGCTGACCGCGATGGTGGCCCTGCGCGATCCGCACAAAGTTCTGGACCTGCTGCGGGTATTGGAGGGCGGTCTGGGCACCCTGTTGACTGCATTCGAAGGAATTGGCCCCAAAGCATTCGAGGCAGCGCTAGGCCACGTCCCGGGTCTGCGCGCGCCGTTCGCACCCACCCCGCCTTATGTCGTGCTGCTGGAAATCTCCGCAGGGGCGGCGTTCGAGGCCGAATGGCTGGAAGAGCAGCTTGCCGAACTGCTCGCGCCGCTGATGGAGGGTGATGATGCGCCGATCCTGGATGTCGCAATCGACCATCGCGACGGCCTGTGGGCCATCCGGCATGCCGTCCCCGAAGGGTTGCGCGCCAGCGGCACCGTCGTCGCCTGCGATATCGCCTTGACGCGCGGCCAGGTGATGCGCTTCCGCGACGATGTAGCTGCCCGGATTGCGACAGAAGTGCCGGCACTGGTGCCGCACGATTTCGGTCACATCGGCGATGGCGGCCTTCATTATAACTGTGTTTGGCCGCGTGATTCTGGTCCGGTCGACGCTGCCGCCGTCGAGCGCGCACGGGCTATCATCTTCGACACTGTAGTGCGTGAATACGGCGGCAGTTTCAGCGCCGAACATGGCATCGGCCCACGCAATATCTCGAATTATCGGCGCTTCGTGTCTGCTCGTGTCAGGAAGCTGACGGGCGCTGTGCAACGTCTTTTCGCACCCGTCCCCGGCGGGCGCATCGATTTCGGAATGGAGTGAAGCAATGTCGAACGAGCTGATGGCGGTCTACAACCGCGCGCCCGTCGAAGTCGAGCGCGGTGAGGGCGCGTGGCTGCACGCCGCCGACGGGCGCGTATTTCTCGACCTTGTGCAGGGTATTGCCACCAACGGCCTTGGCCACACGCACCCCGCGCTCGTTTCTGCGCTGACCGCGCAGGCGGGCAAACTGTGGCACGTCTCCAACATCTTCCGCATCCCGGGACAGGAGGAACTCGCGCGCAAGCTGACGCAGAACTCGTTCGCGGACGTGGTGTTCTTCGGCAACTCTGGCTCAGAAGCCGTCGAATGTGCGCTGAAGGCCGCGCGCCGCTACCATTCGGTCAATGGTGCGCCGGAGCGGATCGATATCTTCGGCTTTGCGGGTTCGTTCCACGGGCGCACCTATGCTGCGGTCAATGCCTCGGGCAACCCGTCGTACCTCGATGGTTTTGGCCCGTGCCTGCCGGGCTACGAGCAGTTCCTCGTCGATGACATGGATGCCATCGAAGCCGCCATCCACCGCCCTACCGCCGCTGCCGTTATCGTCGAGCCGGTACAGGGTGAGGGCGGCGCCCGTGCACTGGATGAGGCATGGCTGCGGCGCGTACGCGAGCTATGCGACGAGACCGGCACGCTGCTAATATTCGACGAGGTCCAATGCGGTATGGGCCGCACCGGCAAACTCTTTGCGCACCAGTGGTTCGAAGGTGTTGAGCCCGACCTGATGGCGGTGGCCAAGGCGCTGGGCGGCGGCTTCCCGGTCGGCGCGTGCCTTGCCAGCGCGAAGGCGGCGCAGGGCATGATCGTGGGCGTCCACGGTTCCACCTTCGGCGGCAATCCGCTGGCGATGGCCGTCGCCGGCGCCGCGTTTGACATCATCGCTGCGGAAGAGACGCTGGCCAACGTTCGCGACGTCTCGGCGCACCTTAAGGCTGCGTTGAGCGAACTCGTGGCCCGCTATCCCGACATCGCCGTGGACGTGCGTGGCAAGGGGCTTTTGGTCGGCGTCAAGCTCGTTACCAACAACCGCGAGATGATGGCGATCGCGCGCGATCACGGCCTGCTGATCGCGGGCGGCGGCGAGAATTGCGTGCGCATGCTGCCTTCGCTGCTGCTGACCCGCGAGGAAGCGGACGAGGCCGTGGTGCGCCTTGAGGCGACCTTTGCAGCTACTCGAACGAAGGCCGCCGTTCCGGCGGATGCGGCGGCCTGATGCTGGTTGTCCGTCAGGCGGGCCCCGCCGACATCGATGCTCTGATGGAACTGGCGTACCTGTCCGGCAGAGGCTTCACGAGCCTGCCGGAGGACAGGGGCGTTTTGTCCGAACGCCTGTTGCTGTCGCAGGCGAGCTTTGCGGGGGACGTCCTCCCTCGCCAAGCCTGGTTCGTGCTGATGCTCGAGAACACCGAGACAGGGCAGGTCGATGGTCTTGCCGCCGTCAAGGGCGGGGTGGGCATCCAGCGCCCCCATTTTTCTTTCCGCGTGGTGACGATGGAGCAGTACTCCTCCGCGACCGAGACGCGCTTCGATCACAAGGCGCTTGTGCTGGTGAACGAGTGCGGCGATTGTTCGGAGGTCGGTACGCTGTTCCTGCGACCGGGCAAGCGTCAGAGCGGGGCCGGATCACTACTGGCCCGCTCGCGATATCTGCTGATCGGCACTGAACGCGATCGGTTCTGCGATACCGTAATGGCCGAATTGCGCGGATGGTTCGATGACGCGGACAACAGCCCGTTCTGGGATGGCATCGCCAGCAAATTCTACCGCCTGCCGTTCGAGGACGCGGACCGCATGATCACGTCCACCGACGGCCAGTTCATTCGCGACCTTGCCCCGCGTCATCCGATCTACCTCGAACTGGTCAACGCGGATGCCCGGGACGTGATCGGCGCCGTTCACCGTCATGGCGTTACGGCGAAGCGGATGCTGGAGAAGGAGGGTTTTCGCCATTCCGGCCTCGTCGATATCTTCGATGGCGGACCGACAATGACGGCGCCGCGCGATTCCATTCGCACTCTGGCTCGGGCACGCATGCTGCCCTGGCGCGTGGGCGATGTGGAAGATGCCGAGTTAGCGCTTTTGTCGACGACGGCAATCCAAGGATTTCGTGCAACCCGCGCGCCGGCGCGGATCGGTGCCGACCACGTTCTCGTTTCCTCCGCCACGCTGGCTCTTCTGGGGTTCAACGACGGCGCCTTGGTTCAGGTGAGTGCATGACCCAATTGCTGCGTTCGATCGATCCCGCCAGCGAGGCGGTCGTCTGGGACGGCTCGGCGGCCACGCCCGCCGAGTGCGGTACCGCCGTGGAACGTGCCCGCGCCGCCTTCCCGGGTTGGGCCGCGACCCCGCTGGAGGAGCGCATTGCACTAGCCCGCCGCTACGCGGATGCCCTCAAGGCAGATGCTGTTGGATTGAGTGAAATTCTCTCGCGCGAGACTGGTAAGCTGCTCTGGGAGACCCGCGCCGAAGTAGCCGCGATGGTAGGCAAGGTGGAAATCTCCATCACTGCACAGGCCGAACGTGCAGGCAGCCGCGAGCAGACGATGCCGTTCGGCCGCGCCGTTCTGCGACATCGCCCGCATGGGGTTATGCTGGTGCTGGGCCCCTACAACTTCCCTGGCCACTTGCCGAACGGGCACATCGTTCCTGCGCTGCTGGCCGGCAACACGGTGGTCTTCAAGCCCTCCGAGGAAGCCCCTGCCACGGCGGAGCGCATGATGCAGGCGTGGCGAACGGCGGGCTTGCCCGAAGACGTGCTGCAGGTTCTACAGGGCGGGCGGGAGACGGGCGCGGCACTGGTCGAGGCCGACATCGATGGTCTGCTATTCACGGGTTCTGCGGGTGCGGGAGCGCATTTCCGGCGCCTCTTTGCCGATCGTCCGCATGTGATACTGGCGTTGGAACTGGGGGGCAACAATCCGATGTTGGCTTGGGACGGCGATGAACAGGCGATCGCTTCTCTGGTCGCACACTCCGCGTTCGTCACCACCGGTCAGCGCTGTTCCTGCGCGCGCCGCCTGATCGTTCCCGTCGGCGCGGACGGTGACCGGTTCGTTGAAGCTGTGGTGGATCTCGCCGCCCGCCTGCCGGTCGCGGCATGGGACGAGGCTGGCGACGCCTTCATGGGCCCGCTGATCTCCGCCCGCGCTGCAGATGCGGCGCACGATGCGGTGGAGGGCCTGATTGGTAACGGTGCGCGGGTGCTGCTGCCGTCACGCCCGCTGGAAGAGCGTAGCCGCGCGTTCATGGCGCCGGTGGTCCTGGAGACGACAGGGCTTGCGATGCCCGACAGCGAAATCTTTGCGCCCGTCCTCCAGGTACGCCGTATGCCCGACTTCGACGCGGCCATCGCTGAAGCCAATGCCACGAACTACGGTCTCTCCGCCGGGCTGGTCAGCGCAGATGCGCAGTTATGGGAGCGCTTTGCGGCAGGGTCGCGCGCGGGCGTGGTTAATTGGAATCGACCGACCACCGGCGCGGCGTCCTCAATGCCGTTCGGAGGCCTGGGAGACAGCGGTAATCATCGGCCCAGTGCCTACTATGCCGCCGACTACTGCGCTTGGCCCGCAGCCAGCTTCGAGGCCGGCATCGTGGAGACACAAGCGCTTCCCGGGCTGTGATCGATACCGCCCAACTGGTCGGCACCGATCGGGCCGTGGTGGAGGCGGCGGCCTCCGCGCCCATGCTCGATCAGGTCCTCGAATGGTCCTCCATCAACAGTGGTTCGGGTAACATGGCAGGTCTTGCCAACATGGCGGATCGGTTGTGCGATGCGTTCGCGGTGCTGCCGGGACGGCTAGAACGGCTTCCTGCGCATGCCAGCACCGTGATCCGCGGGGACGGCTGCGAAAAGCGAGTCCAATTCGGCGATAATATCCTCCTCACCGTTCGGCCGGAGGCGCCGATCCAGCTTCTCCTCACCGGACACATGGACACGGTATTCGCCGCTGATAGCGCATTTCAAGACTGCACGTGGCGCGCGGAGGGCCTTCTAGTAGGTCCCGGCGTCGCCGACATGAAGGGCGGCATTGCCATCATGCTGGCGGCGCTGCGCGCGCTCGAACTCTCGCTGCTGCGCGAGCGGATCGGCTATCAGGTCGTACTCAACAGCGATGAGGAGATAGGTTCGCAGGGATCGGCACCTCTGATCGCAAATGCTGCGCGCAATAAGCTTGCTGCATTCACTTATGAGCCATCTGCGCTCCCGGACGGCACGCTCGCCGGCGCGCGACCAGGTAGTGGCAATTTCTCGATCATCGTGACTGGACGCAGCGCACATGCAGGGCGCAACCCCCAAGACGGCCGTAATGCGTTGCTGGCCGCGGCCGATATCGCGCTCGGGCTTGAAGCAATGGTCCGCGATGGTCTGAGCGTTAATCCTGCGCGCATCGATGGTGGCGGCCCGCACAATGTCGTGCCTTCCCATGCGGTTCTGCACGTCAATATGCGCCCACGAAGCCCTGAACATAAGCGTTTGGCCGAGATCGCCTTGCAGGCCATCTTGGATGATGTCTCCCGATCTCGCGATATCGGTGTTCACGTTCACGGCAGCTTCACGCGCCTACCCAAACCGCTGGACGAACCTACGCTTGCTCTGCTTCGCCTAGTTCAGGACTGCGGCAAAGCACTGGGCCAGAATATCGGATGGCGCGACACGGGCGGGGTTTGTGATGGCAACAATATCGCAGCTTGTGGGGTTCCGGTGGTGGATACAATGGGCGTGCGCGGCGGCGCAATCCATTCTTCCGACGAATATTTGATACCGTCCAGTCTGGCTGAACGTGCCTCGCTGTCCGCGCTCCTTCTATGCCATCTTGCCCGTGAGGGTATGCCTTCATTCTAATACCGGCCGGCGGTTGGCGCTCACGAAAGATATGACTCGTGAGCCAAGTCGGTAGATAGAGCTGAGTAAGCGCAGGCCCGGCAGCCATGGAGGCAAGCCGTACCTGGTGGTCGACAACACGCTGATCGGCTGGCGGGGATGCCTGACCAAGGTAAGCGCGGTCTGCAGGCCGCCTTGCGGCATCGTCGATAGCCGGGATGCTTGCCGCCTTTGACGAGGGCGGTGGTGGTGCAGGAAGTTTCGGGTTCGACGACCAGTCATAGGAGCACTCGTATGACTGGTCGCATGGAGGTCGTGGGCCGGGTGTCGGGCCGGCGGCGCTGGTCGGACGCGGAGAAGCTGGAGATCCTGGCCGAGGCGTTCCAACCCGGCGTTCGGGTCTGCGATGTGATCGCCCGGCGCGAGGTGTCGAGCAGCCTGATCTATACGTGGCGCAAGCAACTGCGCGAAGGCAGGCTGGCCGGGGCTGCGCCTTCGCTGCCGGTGTTTGCCGAGGTTCGGCTCGCCGAGCCGATCGTGCCGGCGTCGCCGCCGGTTCCGTGTTCGTCGGGGCGCATCGATATCGCGTTGCCCGGCGGCGTGCGGATCAGCGTCGACGGCGGGGTGGATGCGGAGGCGCTGGCGCGGGTGTTGTCGGTGCTGCGGTGAGCCCGGCGCCGTTGCCGACGCGGGTATACCTGGCGTGCGGCGTGACAGATATGCGCAAGGGCTTCGACGGGCTGGCGGTGCTGGTGCAGCAGGTACTGGCGCAAAACCCGCATTCGGGCGCGCTGTTCGCGTTTCGCGGCAAGCGCGGGCATCTGGTCAAGCTGCTCTGGTTCGACGGGCAAGGCCTTTGCCTGTTTTCGAAGCGGCTCGACCGGGGCCGTTTCGTCTGGCCGGTGACGGCGAGCGGCACGGTGGTGCTGACGCCGGCGCAATTGTCGATGCTGCTGGAGGGCATCGACTGGCGCCGTCCGGAGCGGACGTGCACGCCGACGCTGGCGGGCTGAAACCGGCGGTTTTGCGTCGGTTTTGCTCGCCTGAAGCGCTGCGATCTGCTAGGAAATCCGGGTGCCGGAAGCGCCCGTTTCCCCTGCCGATGCCACCGCGCGGATCGCCGCGCTGGAGGCGATGCTCGCCCGGGCCAATGCCGCGCTCGCCGCGCGCGATCTGCTCATCGACAGCTTGCGCGGGCAGATCGCCCGGCTGCGGCGGATGCAGTTCGGCGCCTCGTCCGAGAAGCTGGGCCGCGAGATCGAGCAGCTCGAACTGGCGCTGGAAGAGCTGGAAGCCGAGCGCGACGCGGCGCCGGTAGAGGAGCGCCCGTCGGAGGCGACGGCGCGGCCGGCACCGGTTCGCAGCCTGCCGGCGCATCTGCCGCGCGAGGACGTTGTCCACGAACCGGCCTCGGGCACCTGCACCTGCCCGGATTGCGGCGGCGCGGTGCGCCGGCTGGGCATGGATGCCCATGAGATGCTCGACGTGGTGCCGGTGCGTTGGCGGGTCGTGCGCAACATCCGGCCCAAATATAGCTGCCGGGTCTGCGAGAAGATTGTCCAGGCACCCGCGCCGGCCAGCGCCGTCGCGCGCGGCAAGGCCAGCTTCGCCACGCTCGCGCATGTCGTGGTATCCAAGTTCGAGCACCATCTCCCCTTGTATCGCCAGGCCGAGATGATGGCGGCGCAAGGGCTCGATATCGACCGCTCGACGCTGGCCGGCTGGGCCGGACAGGCCGCAGCGTTGCTCGATCCGGTCGTCGCCCGCATCCGCGACGAAGTCCTCAAGGCCGACAAGATCCATGCCGACGACACGCCGGTACCGGTGCTCGACCCCGGCCGCGGCAAGACCGCAACCGGGCGGCTATGGGTGTACGCGGCCGACGACCAGGCCTCGGGCAGCACGGCGCCGCGCGCGACCTGGTATCGCTTCACGCCGGACCGCACCGGCGCGCACCCGCTGGCGCATCTCGCCGGCTTTCGCGGATTCCTCCAGGCCGATGCCTATGCCGGCTATGACGGGCTGTATCGGGGCGGCGTGACTGAGGTTGCCTGTTGGGCACATTTCCGGCGCAAGATCTTTGACCTGCATGAGCGCACCTCCACGCCGTTGACTACCGACATTCTGGAGCGGATCGGCGCGCTCTACGCCGTCGAGGCCGAGGTGCGCGGCCAGCCGCCGGATATCCGGCACCGGGCACGGCAGGAACGCAGCAAACCGCTGGCCGAGGCCTTGCGCGAAGTGCTCGACACCGCGCTGCGTCGCCTGTCGCCCAAGTCCGACATGGCGAAGGCAATTGCGTATGGCACCAAGCGCTGGCCAGCGCTGTCGCGCTTCCTCGACAACGGCCGACTGGAGATCGACAACAACATCGCCGAACGCGCGCTACGCGGCGTCGCCATCGGCCGTCGCAACTGGCTGTTCGCCGGCTCGCGCGTGGGCGGTGAACGCGCCGCAGCCATCTACACCGTTATCCAGACCTGCAAGGCGAGCGGCATCGACCCGCAGGCCTATATCGCTGACGTCATCGCCAAGGTTGCCGGCGACTGGCCCGCCGCGCGCTGGGACGAACTCCTGCCGTGGAACTGGACCCCGCCAGCGGAGCAGCCAACCGCGCAAGCCGCATAATCTGCGGCCTGCAGACCGCGCTTACTGACCAAGCGCCGCAGGCAGATAAGCTGGATCGACTGCTGTTCACGACAGTGACAGCGCAGCTCACATCCAAGGCAGTAACGGTCAAGGCAGGCACGCTGGTCGATGCGACCATCATCGCCTCTGCCAGCGAGGACGATGGAGATGCGCGCTGGGTCAAGCACAAGGGAAAGCGAGCCGCTCACGGCTTCAAGGCCCATGTTGGGGGCAGATGCCGATACGGCGCTGGTCGAGGAAGGAGTGCCCCGAACCGGAATCATGGGAGCTTCGGGAATTTGGCTCCGTTATGTTCAGAATCCGATGCCGCTCAGTTTCTGGGCACAGAGGATGAAAATTTCGCGCTCGTCATCGGATAAGGGCTCGAATATCTTGTCCTGTACCTCGTTTATGCTCTCTTCCATGCGTTCGAGCAGGTCGATCCCGCTCGCCTGAATCTCCAGTTCATAGGCCCGGGCATCACGTGACGAACGCTGCTTCTTCACCAGCCCCTTGGCCACCAGTCGCTGAACGATGCCGACCAGCGTATTGCGGTCGACTGCGGTCAGATCGGCCATGTCCTGCACGCTGGCCCCGGGATGCCGGAACACGGCGAGCAGCATGGCGAATTGCTGCCGGGTCAGGTCGAACTCGCCGGCATGGTGATGGAATATCTCATGGCTGCGCTGGTGGCACCGGCGTAGTAAATGACCGGGGGACCGGCTCAGTTCGAAATTCTCGAATGGAATCGTGGTTTTTGATGTCATTTCGGCAACTCTCCAACTCTTATTCTATCATGTCCGTTCTTGGCGGATAGGTGCCCGGCATACGCCGCAACATGCAGGCCGGTGGCGGGCGCGTGCGCGGGATCAATTCCTTTCCATCATGTCCGGCGCATCCGGCGGCGGCGCAGGGTGTGCCCCTGAAGCCAGAGCAGCAAGCCGGTGACGGCCAACAGGGTGAGCACCAGTCCCGACAGGAAAACGATGATCTGGCCGGCCAGGCCAAATCGTCCGGCGTGGATCGTCATCATCAATCCCGCCGCCCGTTCGGCGCGGTCGGGGCGCGGCGCGGGACGGAGCGAGGCAGAGCCCGTGCGGTCGTCGATCATGATCGTGACCGGGCGAGCCGATGGCGCGGCAAGGCCTATTGCCCATAGGCCCTTCGCGTCGTCCGGGAAGAAAATGCTCGTCAACCGGGCATCCGGCGTCGTCAACGTCCGGGCGCGGCGTACCGCCTGATCGGCATTGAGCATGGTAGAGGCGGCCGGTCGCGTGGTCGGCGGCCCTTCGCTGGCCTCGGTCCGTCCTGACATGCTGCCGGGGGAAACGATCTGGGCGAACAGGGTGGGCAGGGCAAGCCATGCGCCGGTAAATGCCTCCACCAGCAATATCAGGGCGACGATTGCCCCCGCCTGACGGTGCAGGTTCATGGAACGGCTGAATTGCTTGCGCCAACGCAGCCCCTGCCGCACCGATCGCAGGCCCGGCCACCAGAGCCACAGGCCGATCGCGGACAGGGCAAGCAACCCGGCGCCGAGTAATGCGACGACGATGCGCCCGCCCTGCTTCAGCAGCATATGGCCGTGCAGCGCGTGTAAGGCCCAGATGAAGCCGCCCGCTCGCTCCTGCCGGTCGAGCAACTCGCCTGTTTGCGGATGCAGCCAGAGCTGGACCCGGCTGGCGGGGCCAAGGCCGAGCGGAGGCCGTCCCCGTGCTTCACCGGCGACCAGGATGGCCCCTTGGCCCTGCATCACCCGCAATCCGCTGATCCGATCGCCCATCGGCAAAGCCGCCGCCGCCTTGGTCAGGAAGGCTGTGTCGGGGACGAAATCGCGGTTCGAAACGCTGGGATAGCGTGCGGGGTGCGCCATGGCGTCGAATGTCGTGGGCCAGACTAGCAGGGCGCCCGTCAGGCCGAAAGCCGCCATGAACAGCAACCCGGCCAGCCCCATCCAGCGATGGATTTTTAGCCAGAATTGCCGGATTTGTGCCTTGCGGCTCAATCGCGGCCCGGCCGGCCTGGCCCGATCTGCTGCGCTTTGCATATCTGTTCTTTCGCCCCCACCCTGATCGCTGAATTGTCATATCGCTTCGCCACGCAGCTCCGCTGCGACTGCTATTTGTAGTCAATTTGGCATAATATTATTATTTTTCAAAAGTATGAAATATTATTGTGAATTGCGAAAAGGCTTTGACTCCAAAAAATATAACGTACACATTGTATTTTCGCTTAGCGGGAAATCTGAGCGAGGAAAAGGGGTAAATTTATGACGGGACCATTCCGTTTAGCGACACTGGCAACGGTGTCACTGCTCGCCATCGGGCAAGCGCAGTTCGCCTATGCCCAGGACGACGATGCAGGGCAGGAAATCATTGTAACCGGCACCAATATTCGCGGTGCGCCGGTGATCGGCAGCCCCATCCAAACGATGGACGCTACCGCGATCGCCAAATCCGGCCGCGCGACGCTGGCCGACCTGATGCGCGACCTGCCGGTCAATTTCGCGGGCGGCGTTGCCAATCCCGATGGGAACAGGGGGGGGCAGGACAGCAGTTCTGCGGCGGCCAACCTGACCGGCGGCGCCGGCATCAACCTGCGCGGGCTGGGGTCACTGTCCACGCTGGTGCTGGTCAACGGGCGCCGTGTCGCGCTGTCAGGTCAATTTGGCGACTTTGTCGATATATCGAACATTCCCACCAATGCCATTGAACGCATAGAGATACTGCAGGACGGCGCGTCGGCGGTCTATGGATCGGATGCCGTTGGGGGCGTCGCCAATATCGTCCTTAAAAAGCGGCAAAAGGGCTTCGATGCATCCGGCCGGATCGGCGCCGCCACCCGCGGCGGCGAAATGGAATATCAGGGCGGCATCAGCTATGGCCGCAACTGGAACAGCGGCGGCTTCGTCGTGGGATATGAATATAATCGGCGCGCGAACGTGCTGGCGAATGACCGCGGGTTCAAGGGCGGCAACCTGTCATCCTATGGCGGTGTCAGCTGGCCAGCCTATACCAGTCGGGCGGGGGCTGCCGCCAATATTTTCTCGGGTAACGCCGCCTACAATGGCGCGGTCGCCTATACGGTGCCGCAAGGCGACGGAACGGGCCTTACCATTGCCGACCTGACGCCGACAACCGGTGGCATAGGCAATAGCTTCGACCCGTGGAATGATGTCGACATCGTCCCGGAAATGGAGCGACACAGCCTGTTTGCGGCATTCGACCAGGGGGTTTCGGACAGTCTGACGCTGCGCGTCGATGGCCGATATACCCATCGCAAGGGTAAATATAATCTGGGCTACCTGGCCTATTACGGCACCGTTCCGACCAGCAATCCCGCCTATATTAGCGGGGTAACCAACAATTTCGGCGTGCTGATCGACGACTTGGTGCAGGAGCGCAAAGTCAAGGTTGACAGTCTGGCCCTCAATGCCGGTTCGTCCTGGTCCTTCGCGCCCACTTGGGCGATGGACCTTGGCGTTTCCTACAGTCAGGAACGGCAAAATCGCTACCAGACGGCGCTGCGCGACAGCAATGTCATCGAAAAGCTGAGCACCGGCGCTTCCGCGCCCAGCTCCGTCGCCTGTTCGCTGATGGGCACCGTGGCAACGCCCGCGACGGCGGCGCAGGCCTATTGTAACAGCCTGGGCTATGAAACCTGGAACCCCTATTCGACCGAGCCGCTCAGCGACACGCTTTATAACCAGCTGGTCGGCTATGAGGATCTGACCTTTACCTCGCGCGTCCTGCAGGCGACGCTGAAGGTTGACGGTAGCCTGATCGACCTGCCCGGCGGTGCGTTCAAGGTGGCGACCGGCATTGATTGGCGGCGTGAGAAAATCGACGGCGAACTGACCTTCAACTATCGCAGCATCGACGACACGACCGTGCCCTATGGCGCGACCACCCAGAATGTGTTCGCCGCCTTTGGCGAATTGTCGCTGCCGCTATTTTCGCGGCGCAACGCCATTCGGGGCATCGTCAATCTCGATTTTTCGGTGGCGCTCCGACACGAACGGTCGAACGATCTGTCCGGCTTCCGCACAACCAATCCGAAATTCGGCTTTCGCTACGCCCCTGTCGAGGGCTTCAACCTGCGGGGAAGCTGGGGCACGTCGTTCCACACCCCGCCCATGCGCTATCAGTTCACCGGGGTTCAGCCTGTGAACGGCGGCAACGCCATCTTTTATGCCAATTCCTTTTATACCGCGCCCTGCACCACCACGCTGGTGACACTTAACGGCTATAGCGGGACACCGGGCGGAAGCGGCAACTGCTCCTTCACCGGCATGGTGGTTGCTGGGGGCACGTCCGCAAAGCTCAAGCCGGAAAAAGCAAGCAGCTGGAGCCTGGGCTTTGACATCGAGTCGCCACAGCTGCCCAATTTCCGGGCGAGCGTCAATTATTACCATATCAAGATCAAGGATCGCCTGGTCCGCATCACATCGGGGTCGCTGGCCAGCATCCTGTCGAGCTATTTCGCTACCGGATCCAGCCCCTATATCAGCAATCTGGATTTCGATCCCGACGACGCGGTCGTTCAGGCGCTCATGGACGATCCGCGGTTCACCGGCCTGTCAGGGCCTGGGCCGACGCGCACGGCCAGCCAGATTCAGGCCATCATCTATGCCACGCAGATGAACCTGGCATCTTTGCGCATGGACGGTTTCGACCTGGCTGCCAGCTATGGCTTCGATGTAGGGGGCATCGGGCGCCTCTCGCTGTTCGGCAATGGTACCATCGTGAGTTCCTACGATGTCCAGTCGACGCCGGGCGGCGCCTATGAAAGCAAGCTGGGCGTCTATGAAAGTACCGGCAACCCTGTGAACTTCCGCGGTCGGGCCGGGGTCGAGTGGATCTCCGGCGGCTTCTCGGCGCAGGGTACAGTCAACCATACCGCGTCCTATAAGTGCCGGGCGGGCGGCTGTTATGTTGCTTCCTCCACCGGGGCGCCGACCGTCAACACGCAGGATCTGAGGATCGGATCCTGGAACACGTTCGACCTGCGCCTGTCCTATGCCTTCCCCGATGGCGGTGGCGTGCTAGGTAGAACCCGCCTGACCCTGGGGGCGACCAACCTGTTCGACAAAGACCCGCCCTTTGTCGATACTGGTCGGATCGTTTCGGGCAACGCCGCGGAAGTCTATGATGCATCCAATGCTACCATTTATGGCCGCACCGTATCCCTGACCGTCAATAAAAGCTTCTGACGAGTCCGGATTGATCGGGAGCAGGCGCGGTGGCGTGCATCATGTCGCGCCGCACCGTCCTGTCGTCCGGCGCGGCCCGGCCCATGTTCAGAGGATGAAAGGATTCAGCATGTTTCACTTCCCTGCCCTATCGCTCGTCCTGCTGCCATGCCTCGCCCTGGCTTGGTCCGGTGCTGTGCGGGCAGAGGCGCCCGCCCCGCCCCCCGACGTCAGCGCCCGGGTCGCCGCAGTCGCGCCGCAGGTCAGGGAATGGCGCCGGGACATCCACAGCCATCCCGAACTGGCCAATGAGGAACGGCGCACGGCGACCCTCGTCGCCGCTCATCTGCGTCGCCTGGGCTTTGACGAGGTACGCACAGGGGTCGGCCGGACGGGAGTCGTCGGCCTGTTACGGGGTGCGCGACCGGGGGCGATATTGGCCCTGCGCGCCGACATGGATGCCCTCCCGATCCGTGAGGCGACTGGCCTGCCCTTCGCGTCGCAGGCGACCGGCCTTTTCGACGGCCATGAAGTGCCTGTTATGCATGGCTGTGGTCATGATGCCCACACCGCCATGCTGATGGGCGCCGCGACGGTGCTGGCCGGGATGCGCGACCGTATCAGCGGCACGATCATGTTCATTTTCCAACCGGCGGAAGAGGGCGGCCCGCCGAACATGGTGTCGGGCGCCAGGGCGATGCTGGCCGACGGCCTCTTCGCGCGCGAAAAGCCGTCGGCGATTCTGGCGTTGCATGTCGAGCCCGGCCCGGTCGGCCAGATACAGGTGCGCCCCGGACCCTTCCTTGCGGGGTCGACCGACCTTTCCATCGACCTTACCGGGCGGCAAACCCATGCTGGCCGGCCTTGGGAAGGAACAGACCTGATCAATCTGAGCGCCGATATCGTCAAGTCGCTGACGACTATTTCCGCCCGGCGGCTGGACCTGGTCGCCTACCCCAATGTGATCTCGGTGGGGTCGCTTAAGGCTGGGCTGCGCAAGAATATCCTGCCCGGCACGGCCGAAATGCGCGGCATCATCCGAACCTTCGATCAGGATCAGCAAGCCAGCATCCAGGCCCTCATCCGTACCAGCATAGACGGCCTGGCTCAAAGCTACGGCGCGCAGGCACGGGTCAGCTTTACTGACAGCACACCGGTAACGCGCAACGATCCAAAGTTGCTTGATAGCCTCATGCCCGCGCTCCGCGCCGCCGCCGGGGT
The DNA here is from genome assembly GCF_000935025.1 of Sphingomonas hengshuiensis. Taxonomy (NCBI): domain Bacteria; kingdom Pseudomonadati; phylum Pseudomonadota; class Alphaproteobacteria; order Sphingomonadales; family Sphingomonadaceae; genus Sphingomonas; species Sphingomonas hengshuiensis. The sequence goes on along the minus strand of NZ_CP010836.1, from coordinate 4,226,023 downwards.
CGCCGGGGTCGATCCCAACAGCCGCCTGCGTGGCGCGGCAGAGGATTTCTCGTTCCTCGAACAGGAAATCCCCGGGCTTTATTATATTCTAGGCTCGACCCCGGCGGGCATAGACCCGGCCCAGGCGCCCACCAACCATAGCGACCGTTTCGACATAGACGAAGCGGTGCTTCCGGTCGGCGTGACGGCTCATGTGCTGAGCGCCCTTGCTTTTCTGGATGCCCACCACGCTCCTTGAGCCATTCCATGGCTTGGGCAGGGTGTAATACCAAGCCTTAGTCGCCAATCGCTCGCAAGGTATTGAGCAGAAATCGAGAATCATGCTGATCCGTAATTATGCGATTGCCCAGGTAATCACCGGGTAATCACCGATTATCGAACGATCTTCCGAAGTGCCCGTCTGCACATCCATATCGTCACTTCTCCTGCCAGGGACCTCCACTGGGCCATTTGCTGTCAAAGCCGGCGCCTTGGGCGAGCGCCAGCACCGGCGGCATTACCAACGTCGCGATTTGGGCCTGGATTGCCGCGAACGGTTCGGGCGCCAGCGCGATTTCGGTCCGCCGCAGGAACGCTGTCCATTGGTCCTGCTTTTCGTCGGCGAAGGCGGGCGTGAGCGCCGGAGGCGTCTGTACGGGCAACGGGGTTTGGCGGCGATCGAAGGTGGCCTGGATGGCGCGCGACAGCACGGCGCCATCGAACGCGAACGATCCCGCGATCGCCCAGATATCGTAGAAATCCTTCAGGCGCGTGTTCAGCATACCGAGCGCGACCATGGCCTGGAATTTCTCGGCCACCACCGTTTCGGGCGGATAGGCCCGAAGATGCGCGGTGGGCTGGCCGAGCAACGACGGATATTCGATCTCGATCGCGCCCGGCGTGATCGCGTCGCCATAGCCGATGTCGACGTGCATCGGCAGGCGTGCGCCCGCGAGTTCGGCGACGAAGTCGATACGGACGCCGGCATATTCATCCTCGGCACGGGCGGCGGCAGCGCGCAGGGTTTCTGGCCGGAACACGATGCCGTCGTCATCGACCGCGACGCCAAGGATTTCCTGAAAAACCGCTGCGAGCTGCTCGGGCGCATTTTCCCCTATGCCCAGCAGATCGAGGTCGCCGGTGGCGCGATAGGGCGCTGCCGCCCACAGGCTGAACAGCATCGCGCCCTTGAGCACGAACCGGTCGCGATGTGGCGACAGGCTGAGACGAAAGAGCAGGCGCTCAATGACGTAGCGGGTCATTAGCAGCTGTGCGTTTTCCCGGCGCTCGCGGGCAACCGCCGTCAGCCGGTCGCGCACCGAAATCGCCATATTCTTCGGCGGCCGGCTCATGTCATGGCTTCTAGGTAGGGCCGGATCACCGATTGGACCCGATCGAGCTGGGCGTAACGGTAGATCGCATTGAGGTCCGGACGGGGTCGGGATTTCATGAAATCGCGCAGGGCCTCGACCGCCACGTCGATACCGATCTTGTTGCGGTGCTTGAAGCAGTCGGCGACGGTCTTGGCCGGTACGGTGATGGGCACGGGAACGCCGTCGATGACGTGTGTCTCGACGCCCGCTGTCAGCGCTTCGCCGCTCGCGCGAACAATCTTCAGCGCCACGGACGGATTGACCGGTGCCCAGTCCTTTTGGCCGAGCATCATCCACACGGCATGGGGCGTCTGCGTGGTCAGTTCGTGGAACTGCAGCGCCGACAGCAGGCAGATGACGCCGCGTGGCTGGATGCGGACGGCCTCGGCCAGGCTCGTCGCGCTGTCGACCTCAGCATCGGCCAGCTTGTAGAGTCCGCGGCCGACCTGCTGGAGGACGCCTTCGTCACGCAGCCTTTGCAGGGTCGCCCGCGTGATGCCGGCCGCATCGAAATCGCGTCCCCGCGCTATGCCGCGGTGCCGAACGACCTCCAGGGCCCGTTGTCGATGAGTCGTCGGTTCCATGCGGCATGATATAAGTCCTCGGTGTTTACATGCAATGACCAAGCTTTTGTATCGGAGAGGCCAAGAGATTGGCAGGCAGAGAGGCACCGCTTGCTGGCGGCGATTCGGATCAACCACCAAGGCGCCATCGAGCCGCATCTGAGCCGTAAATGTTCCCCCCGATCTCCTACGAACAGGGCGTATGGTCACCGATACTTTTGCCAGCGCAATTTCGCTTGACGCTGGCGCGCGCGAGTACCGGAACCGTGCAGCGCATCAGGACGTGCGGAAATCGACTATTGACGGTCGCCGGAGCGGGCTGGAAGTCACGGCACGCGGACAATTCAAACCGAAATGGTGTGGTCGGGCGACCCGCGATTGACGAGGGGAACCGATCGGCGGATGCTTCTCCAAGAGTGCCGCGTATCGACCTGGGAACCCCTCATGCGCGCTATCCTGCTTCCCATTCGAGGCCTGCTTATTGTGAGCGCGATGCTGTTCGCGTCGCTCTTGCCGGTTGCTGCCAGTGCCCAGGAGGTCGTCGTCCTCCGGCATGTCACGGTGCGCGCCGCGCCTGCCCGCGAAAGCGCGAAGATCGACTATCCCAAGATCGGCGCTCAACTCACGCTGTTGGATGGCGGGGTCCGCCGTGCGGGCTATTATCATGTCCGCCTGGAGGACGGTCGGGAAGGCTGGATCTACCAAAGCTATGTCCGTCGCATTCCACCGAGCGGCGCCGACGGGCTCGTGGCTCCGGCAGGCGCGGTGGTCGCGCATTTCATCGATGTCGACCAGGGCAATTCGGCATTGCTGGAATTTCCCTGCGGCGCGATCCTGATCGATGCCGGTGGCCGCGGCGCGGATGCCGAGGCTCGTCTGCTCGACTATCTCGACGCTTTCTTTGCCCGCCGCACCGATCTCGATGGTCGCCTTGCGGCTGTGTATGTCACGCACACGCACATCGACCACAATGCCAGCCTCGACAAGGTCGCGACGCGATTCAAGGTGGGCGCCTATGTCTATAATGGCGTCGCGCGAGGGTCTGGCCGCTCCAACGCCAGGTGGATGTTGAACCACGCACAGCAGACTGCGCCGCAAATCGCGCTCAGGCCCGTTTCCGAAGGCGAGGTCGAGGCCGCGGGCAGGGTGGGGCTTACCGACGGCGTGATCGACCCGCTGGCATGCGCGGGCACCGATCCAAAAGTCCGCATTCTGGCAGGCGGCCGTGAGTTGCCCGATGGTACCGAATATCGTCCCGCAGACTGGGGGGATGACGACATGGACAATGGCAATAATCACAGCCTCGTGATCCGCGTCGATTATGGCGAGACCGCATTCCTGTTTCCCGGCGACATCGAGAACGCTGCCATCACTGATCTTATCGCGCGCTATTCGGGCACTGCCATGCTCGACGCCGATGTGCTTGAAGTCAGCCACCATGGTGCGGTCAACGGCACCACCGCCCCGTTCCTCGCGGCGGTTTCACCGCAGGTCGCCGTTATGTCGATGGGACCTTGGACGACGCAGGAGAAATGGACGGCCTGGGCTTATGGCCATCCTCGCAAGGTGACGACCGACCTGCTCTACAGCGCGGTTAGCGGGAGGCGTGCCACCAAGTCCGTGCAGGTCGCCAAGGCCGTGAAGACCTTCCTGCCGTTCGCGATGGATCATGCAGTCTACGCGACCGGGTGGGACGGCACCGTGATCGTCCGCGGCGATGCATCGGGCATGATCGATGTCCGGATAGCACAGTAACCGAGCACTACGACGCGAGGGCGTGCCCGCTGGCATACTCCAGGCGACTGAGCGGGAATATGCGCGGTGACGCCCCGCAGGCTCGCGGGCGCCGTCTGGACCTAGCCTTGCCGCGCTCGGTTCCATGCAGCGTCGGCATGCGATGAAATCGAAGAACCTGTCTTGTGCCGGAGCGGCCGGGTGAGATCCGCTAGGCGGCTCCGATCCACTCGACATCGATCCGATCGAAACCGGACCGGATGCCCTCCACCGTGACCTTCTGGCCCAGATGCTTTCGCGCATCCCGCTCGCAGTCGAGCGCATAGACATCGCCATCGGCGATCTCGAGGATCAGGCCCCGGCGGGAGTCCTTCAGAATTCGGGTGACGCGGTGCCTCGTTCCCATCGGCATGATGTGTGCTCAGTGCGGCGTGCCGGGAGCAACCAGGCATTCAAGCTGGTCGACACGCGTTGCTATCGCCAGGAAGACTGCGTTTCCCTTCTGATCGCCGATGCGGAGTAGTTCCTCGGCACGCTTTTTCGCAAACGACGAGGCCTCGGCACCATGTTGCCGGATCACCTGGTTCGCGCATGCCCAGAGCTCACGTTCGTCGACCATGATGCGTTGCTATCCGGTTCCGGCCCGGATCGTAAGCAGCAAAGGCGCGCGGGCGGTCTGGTGGCTGCGGCCAGCCCGAAGTCGCATCGGTGGCTGGGCGAGCGGCGCCGATGGCGATAGTCGCAGCCCTACGGCGGACTGATGGGGGTTACGGGCTCTCGTCATGTCCGCGCAGCTGGGCAATTGCGTCCCGAAGCCAACCTTTTGGTCGATGTGGAAGTCGCCTCGATCTGGGCGCTTCGCGCCTTCGGCGCGACCGCGCTCTATGCCGCTCCGCGGCACCGAGCCCTGGAAGGTCTCGGCCGCCATGGGCGGTGACGATCGCGAGCGCAGCCGGATGAGGTCGGCTTTGCGCCCTCAGTTCGGTCATTTCAAACTCAAAGGCTCGATCTCGAAAGCCGCCGTTGCCGAGCAGAGCTCCGCTCGCATCCCGTTGCTATCCAGGCCAGGATGGAGGTCAGAGTGGCAATTCTGCGGCGCGATTGCCCTAAGCTTCCCAGCATCATGGCGATGCCGGAACTGTTTCGCGCCGACAGCCGAAATTCACGGTCTGGGGCTATAGCGGGCGATCTCCCGGTGCCTGCGCACTGATCCTGGCAACCTCCTTTGTCGAGCTGGCAAGGAAAGCTTGTTCGCTAATCCCATCATTCCGATAGAAATAATAGGGTAATGGCAACGCTCGGGGAGCAAGAATGAGCGCGAATAGAAAGTGGGTCGCCGGTGCTGCGGCATCGATGTTGGTTGGCGTGCCTGGGGTCTCCATCGCCCAGACAGCGCAGCAGGGGGCGGGAGAACCGGTGGTGGGACAGTTGGAGGCCGACGGTACGACCGGGCCTGATATCGTTGTGATCGGCATCCGTGGCGGTATCGAGCAGGCGGTGCGGATCAAGCGCAATGCCGACAGTATCGTCGATGTGATCAGTGCGGAGGACATTGGCCGCTTCCCGGATGTGAACGTCGCCGAGTCGGTGCAGCGCATCACCGGCGTACAGATCAACCGCACGCGCGGTGAGGGGCGCAGCGTCAACATCCGCGGGCTTCCGGACACCTTCACGCTGGTCACGCTGAATGGTCGTGCCGTCCCCAACGCGCTCAACGACCTGTTCGCGGGCGTCTCGCGTTCGTTCGATTTCTCGGCGCTGGCACCCGAGTTCGTGCGGACCCTGGAGGTCTATAAGTCGCCGACCGCCGATCTCGAGGACGGTGGCCTGGCGGGCACCGTGAACGTGCGGACGCCGCGCGCGCTCGACATCGGCAAGCGCGTGCTCGCCGTGTCGGCACAAGCGGAATATGAGAGCAATTCCGGCAAGGCGTCGCCGCGCATCTCGGGCCTCTACGCGGATACTTTCCTCGACGGCCGATTGGGGGTGACCCTGGGCGCCTCCTATTCCCAGCGGCGCCCGCAAACCCAGCAGGTGGAAACCGGCTGGAACACCGTGACCGAGGCACAGGGCGTACCGCTGGGCGGTGGTGCCGACGACCTCAACGGCAACGGCGTGATCGAGCCTAACAAGCTCGTCCGGATCCCCGGTCTCATCATCCACGACATGTTCACCGAGAATAACCGTCGGCTCAGCGGCATCGCATCGGTGCAGTTCCGTCCAAGCGACAAGCTCGAACTCTATGTCGACGGCTTCTACACACATGTAGATGTCGAAGCGGTGCGGCAGGAGAACTGGCAGAATTTCGCCGGATCGAGCGGGGCCGTGGCGTCGCATACCCAGGTGCTGGACGGGGTCGAGACGGCGACCGACTTCACCGTCAGTGGGATCGATCTGCGCGATGGGGGGCGCTATCAGGATCGCAGCGGCTATATCCGCTCCGTCATCGGCGGTGCGAAGTTCGAGAGCGGTGGGTGGACCGTGGTCTTGGAAGGGTCTGAACAGGGCTCGCGCCAGACCCGCGATACGCTCAACATCGCCGACAGCATCAACGGGACTGTCCGGGTTGTCGCCAATCCCGGCGATTCCATTCCGAGCATCACCTATCTCGATGGCTTTGCCGATCGGAAGCTCGATGCGAACAATTTCCGCCTGCTCAGCCTGAACGGCGAACTCGATCGCATCACCACCGACCGCCTGCGAGACATCAAGCTCGACGTCCGGCGCGCCTTTGGAGATCGTGGGCTCACGGCGCTGAGGGCGGGTGTGAAATACACCGATCGCGCGCTCTATTCCGACAACAAGACTCTGACGATTGCCGCCGCCGGCGTCGCCCAGCTCTATGGTGGGCTACCGGCGGGGCCTATCGTGGGCTCGTTCAGCGCTGCCCCCTTCATGATCCCGATCCGTCCGGGTTCGGGATCGTTCCTCGGCAGCTATGGCGGCAGCGCGTCCTTCCCGAGCAACTGGCTCGGTTCGGACGCCAAGTCGTTCGCATCCCGGTTCACCAAGGCCCAGCTGATCGCGGCGGGCACCTATACCAACGACGCTACCGGTATCCTCGACGTCAAGGAGAAGATTCTGGCCTTCTATGCGCGTGGCGACTTCGCTTTCGGCAAGTTCACCGGCAATCTGGGATTGCGGGGAGTGCGTACCAACCAGACAACGGTGGGCGTCGCGCCGGATCTCAACGGCATCACCGTGGCCGTCGAGACTGGCATGACCACCCGTGTGCCTGCCGCCGCGCCGCTTCGGGCGGAACGGAGCTATTGGGACTGGCTGCCGAGCCTCAATCTCAAGTTCGAGGCCACCGACAAACTGCAACTGCGCTTCTCGGCGTCGCGGACGATCTCGCGCCCCAATCTGGGGGACATCTCGCCGACCACAACCGCCAACGGAAACGCCCTGACGGTAACGCGCAACAACCCGTATCTAGATCCCTTTCGCTCGAACAATCTTGACGCGACGGTCGAATACTATTTCGGACGTGACTCGCTGGTCGGGGCATCGCTTTTCTACAAGAACCTCGAGAGCCTGATACGTCGTGAGACCAGCATCATCTCGCTGCCCGTTTCCTATATCCGGACGACCGGCACGACGACGATCCAGACCGACTTCACGGTAAGCCAACTGGTCAACGGCGCGGGCGTCGATCTCAAGGGTGTCGAGCTCTATTTCCAGCAGGCCTTCACCTGGCTGCCGGCCCCGCTCGACGGCTTGGGGGCAATCGTCAACTACACCTACATCGACAATAGCGATCCCAACCAGCTGACCGCGGCATCGAAGCACAATTACAATCTGATAGGCTATTACGAGAAAGGGCCGGTCGGCGCGCGCGTCTCCTATTCCTGGCGGAGCAGTTATCTGGCCTCCGCAGCTGCCGCGCCCGCCCAGGGGCGGGTGAACCGCGCCTTCGGCACGCTCGATGCGAGCATCAGCCTCAAGGTCACGCCCAATGCCTCGGTGGTGCTGGAGGCCGTGAACCTGCTCGATCGCGACGAGATCGTGGAATACACCACGGGGCTTCCCGCGAATTATCTTGATGCCGGGCGCCGCGTGTTCGGCGGTATCCGCCTCAACTTCTGACAAATTCAGGATCGCGCCGGCCAGGTGCCGGCCGATCGCAAGGGAGAATGACATGGTCGACAAACTTGATCGGCGCGGCGTGCTGCTCGCAGGCAGCGGCGGCGCGTTCGGGCTCTATTCCTGGGCGGCCGGTGCGCAGGTCGCGCAGGGGCAGCCTGGGAAGCAGGACCTGCGGCTCAAGCGCAAGCCGGGCGTGAAGCCGAAGAACATCCTGTTCGTCCTTACCGACGATCATCGCTACGACGCGATGGGGTTCATGAAAGCCCAGGACTTTGGCGACACGCCGACCCTCGATCGGCTGGCGCGCGAGGGCACGCATTTCCGCAACGCGTTTGTGACGACGGCGCTCTGCTCGCCGTCACGCGCCTCGATCCTCACCGGCCTCTACGCGCATCAGCACAAGGTGGTGGACAACAACCATCCGTTCCCGCCCGAGCTGATCTTCTATCCCAGGTATCTGCAGCGCGCCGGGTACGACACGGCGTTCATCGGCAAATGGCATATGGGCAACGAAGGCGATGCCCCGCAACCCGGCTTCGACCATTGGGTGAGTTTCAAGGGACAGGGTACCTATCTGCCGAGCCCGAACGGACTCAACGTCAACGGCCGGCAGGTCCCGCAAAAGGGCTATATCACCGACGAGCTGACCGACTATGCGATCGACTGGATCCGCAAGCGCGATCGCAACAAGCCGTGGATGATGCATCTGGCGCACAAGGCTGTGCATGCCGAGTTCCTGCCGGCCGAGCGCCACAAGGGGCGCTACGACAACGAAACCTTCCGCTACCCCGAGAACATGAAGCCCGGGGTGCCGGGGCGCCCGATGTGGGTCGAGAACCAGCGCAACAGCTGGCACGGCGTGGATTATGCCTATCACGGCACGCTCGACATCGCCGACTATTACAAGCGCTACATGGAGACGCTGCTCGCCGTTGACGAAGGGTTGGCGCGGATCCTGGATTTGCTCGAACAGCGCGGTGAGCTCGACGACACGCTGATCGTCTATATGGGCGACAATGGCTTCCTGTTTGGCGAGCACGGACTGATCGACAAGCGCAACGCCTATGAGGAATCGATGCGCGTGCCGTTGCTGGTGCGCTGCCCCTCGCTGTTCAAACCGGGCAGCACGATCGAGTCCGTGGTCGCCAATATCGACATCGCGCCGACGCTGCTAGCTGCGGCGGGGCTCGAGGCGCCGGACTATATGGCCGGATCCGACATGCTGCCGCTGGCGCAGGATCCCAAGGCACCGTGGCGCAGCGAGCTGCTCTACGAATATTATTGGGAACGCAATTTCCCGCAGACGCCGACGGTGCACGCTCTGCGTGAGGACCGCTACAAATATATGCATTTCCACGGCATCTGGGATTTGGACGAGCTCTATGACATCGTCGCCGATCCGCACGAAAACGACAATCTGCTGGCGCGACCCGGCCATGAAGACCTGGCCGAACGCCTGAGCGGCAAATTGTTCGCGCTGCTGGACGAAACCAACGGCATGCAGATTCCGCTTAGCGCGGACGCGGGCGAGCGCAACGAGCTGCGCAACGCCGCCGGCAGCCCGCAGGCCGGCTTCCCGCCATCTTTCTTCCGGACCCCGCAACAAGGGCGAAAGAGGGGTTGAAGCCCGTCGCGATCCCCGGATCGCGAGATGCTCGAACGCACGCATGACGGAGGCGGTGACTTCCTCTCAGAGGTGGTCCCGGATTTCTGGGCAGGGCGTTAAGCTAATCCCGACGTGAGGAACGGACGGGAATGAAGACGACGAGGAAGCGCTACAGCGCAGATTTCAAGGCCAAGGTTGCGCTGGAGTCGATCCGTGGCGACCTTGCGGAACTGGCGGCCAAACATGGCGTCCACCACACGATGATCGCGGCCTGGAAGCGGCAGGCTATCGAGGGGATGTCGGTGACGTTCTCCGGCGCGGGTGATGCGGCCCGAGCAGCCAGCGACGCCGAGGTGGACAAGCTGCACGCGAAGATCGGGCAGTTGCTGGTGGAGCGGGATTTTTTAGCGAAGGCCTCCGGTCGATGAGCGTGGCACGGCGGCGGGAGTGGATCGATCCTGCTCACCACTGCCTGTCGATCGCGGCGCAATGCCGCCTGCTGTCGATCAGCCGGTCGAGCTACTATTACGCGCCAGTGCCGGAGACCGAAGAGACGCTGGCGCTGATGCGGGTGATTGATGCGGCGTTCCTCGACATGCCGTGGTACGGCAGCCGCCAGATGGTCCGGCATCTGCGCCGCAATGGCCATGATGTCGGACGACGACGGGTGCGGCGGCTGATGGCGAAGATGGGCGGAGCCGCGCAAGGCTCCAACGATGCGCAGCATCGTTGGAAAGCGGTGGAGGGCGGTCGCCGATCTACCAGCGGCCGCGCACGAGTGATCCGCACCCGCAGCACCGAGTCTATCCCTATCTGCTGCGCAAGCTGGCGATCGAGCGACCGAACCACGTCTGGTGCGCGGACGTGACCTATATCCCGATGCGCCGGGGCTTCCTGTATCTGGTCGCGATCATGGACTGGGCGACGCGAAAGGTGCGGGCCTTGCGACTGTCGAACACGATGGACGCGGGCTTCTGCGTCGCGGCGCTGGAGGAAGCGCTGGCGCGCTTCGGTCGGCCTGAGATCTTCAACACGGATCAGGGCAGCCAGTTTACCAGCTTTGCGTTCACCAGCGTGCTGCGCGGCGCCGAGGTGCGGATCAGCATGGACGGAGGGGTCGGTGGATGGACAATGTCTTCATCGAGCGGCTGTGGCGCTCCCTCAAATATGCGTGCGTCTATCTGCACGCGTTCGAGACCGGCTCGGAGCTGCGAGCTGGCCTTGGCCGGTGGATCACCTATTACAATCACCAGCGACCCCACTCGGGACTAGCCGGGCGAACTCCGGCGGAAGCCTATGGGTGGATCGGCGCTTCAGATCATGGGGGGCATGCCCCCCATGATCTGATGACCAGAATGGCGGCATGATCGACAACCCGGATTAGCTTAGCTCAGCCGCAAAACTGTCCAAGAAGGCGGGACCACCTCTGTCCCTTCTACAGCGGGCGGCCCCGCGGGCGCCCCGAAGAGGATGAGCGCGGCCGGTTCGGCCGTGACGGGTCAGGGTTGAGAGAAAGTCTCTCGGCACCCGTCGCGGAGAAATTCCATGGCGACTGTCCTCAATCACGCATCCGCGCCGCCCCGGCGTCCGGGTCCCTACAAGGTCGATATCTCGCGAGGATCTCGCATCGGGCGCGTCTCGTCCGAATGGTTCTCGCGCCCCGACGACGAGCGCTATCTCTCGTTGCGCGAGCTCCATGCGGCGACGCTGGCGCGCGCAACGCGCGCCACGACCCGCACCGTCGAGACCCGGGAGGTCCGGGTGGAGGCGAGCTGCGACAATGCCGAACGCCTCGCTTTGATCGTGCCAGGCCGCGACGAGCCGGTGGCACCAACCCATTGGTCGTTCGGCCAGCTTTGCAGCCTGGTCGGCGCGCCTTCGGGCTATCTGCGCCAGCTTCCCGCGCCGCTTGCCGGGATCAATCTCCAGCACGGCCTGCTCTCTCACCGGGGCGAGTTGATGAAGACCCTCGAAACCGAGGACGGGCGCACCGAGCTGCGCGCTGTGACCGGACCCGATTACGGACGGATCTGGGACCATGAGCTGGTCGAAGCGGTAATGAAAATCGCCGGCAACGGCACCGGTGACACCCGCTGGAAGGTCCCCGGCCTGCTCGACTGGTCCACGATGATGCACAATCCCAATGTCGAGATCACCAGGGACACCACCACCCTCTATGCGAGCGACCGCGACGTGTTCCTGTTCCTCGTCGATGACGCCCATCCGATCGAGGCCGGTCGGCTGCCCAATGGCGATCCGGACCTGTTCTTCCGCGGCTTCTACTGCTGGAACAGCGAGGTCGGCGCGAAGACGCTCGGCATGGCGTCCTTCTATCTCCGCGCGGTCTGCATGAACCGCAACATCTGGGGCGCCGAGGGCTTCGAGGAGATCAGCATCCGACACAGCAAGTTCGCCGCGAACCGGTTCGCGCACGAGGCGGCGCCGGCGCTGGAGAATTTTGCGACCTCGTCGCCCCAGCCCTTCATGTCCGGAATCATGGCCGCGCGGCAGCGCATCGTCGCCCGCACTGACGAGGACCGGCAGGATTTCCTGCGCAAGCGTGGCTTCTCCAAGGCGGAGACCGGCAGGATCATCGCGACCGTGCTCGACGAGGAGGGGCATCCGCCCACCTCGATCTTCGACTTCGTCCAGGGGATCACCGCGCTCGCCCGCGACAAGCCGCACCAGGATGCGCGGCTCGATCTTGAAGGCAAGGCCGCGAAGCTCCTCGCGGCCGCGCACTGATCCACGTCAGTTTCGCCAGGCGGCGCAGTCCTCCTCCTAAAGGGTGAGGGCTGCGCCGTTCCCATGGCGGGATGAAGGTCGGGAGAGAGTCTCCTTACCCTCCCGCCATGTGGAGAACCGACATGGCGAAAGCCCAACCCAAGATCGTCCTCGCGCCCGCGCAGGGGATTCCCTTCAACCTCCTGGTCCTGTCCCAGTCGAACGTGCGCCGCGTGAAGAACGGCGTCACGATCGAGGACCTGGCCGGCGACATCGAACGCCGCGGGCTGCTCCAGGGCCTCAGCGTCCGGCCGCTGCTCGACGCCGAGGGCCAGTATACCGGCACGTTCCACGTGCCCGCCGGAGGTCGGCGCTACCGCGCGCTCGAGATCCTCATCAAGCGCAAGCGTCTCGCCGCCGACGCGGTCATCCCCTGCGTGGTCAAGCCCGCCGACGGCGATGTCTCGGCCGAGGAGGACAGCTATGCCGAGAATGCGTTCCGCGAGGCGCTTCATCCGCTCGACGAATTCCGCGCCATGCAGAGCCTTGTCGACCAGGGCGGTGGGATCGAGGATGTCGCGGCGCGGTTCCACGTCACACCCGCAGTCGTGCGGCAGCGGCTCAAGCTCGCTTGCGTGTCGCCCGCGTTGCACGAAGTCTATGCCGCCGACGGCATGACCCTCGAGCAACTGATGGCGTTCACCGTTTGCGATGACCCTGTTCGCCAGGAGCGGGTTTGGGAGCTGGTCCAGGGTCATCACAACCAGTCGGCGCATTTCATCCGTGCCCGCCTGAACGAGACCACGGTCCCCGCAGGCGATCCGCGAGCGCTGTTCGTTGGCATCGACACCTATCTCGCGGGCGGCGGTTGCGTGGTGCGCGACCTGTTCGAGGAGGACCGCGGCGGCTGGCTGCAGGATGCCGCACTGCTCGACCAGCTCGTGCTCGAGAAGCTCGGCGCCGAGGCCGACCGCATCCGCGCCGAAGGATGGAAGTGGGTCGAGGCGGCGATCGATCTGCCCTATGGCTATCACCACGGGCTGCGACCGATCGAGGCGACCCACACTCCGCCGACCGAGGCGGATTTGGCCGAAGTGGCCACGCTCCAGGCCGAGGCGGAAGCGCTCGAGGCCGCGTGGAGCGGTGCCGACGAGATCCCGGATGAAATCGATGCGCGGGTGAACGCGCTCGACGAGCATATTGCCGAGCTCGCTGGCGGCACCTGGACCTACGACCCCGCCGAGATGGCGATGGCGGGCGTGTTCGTCACGATCGAGCGGAACGGCGAATTCCTGGTCGATCCCGGCTGGGTTCGACCCGAGGACGAGCCGGTCGTCGAGACCGAACATCACGAGGAAGGCGAGGGCGGGCAGCGGGATGACGCGGTCGATAACGGTGACCCTCAGCTCAGGCCTGAACCCCAATCCGATGGGGACGAGCCGCAGACCGGAGACGAGGAGGAGGGTCTGAAGCCGCTGCCCGACCGCCTCCTCTCCGAACTTACGGCCGAGCGTACCCTCGCGCTCCAGGACGCGATCGCCGGTAATCCTCAGGTCGCGTTCGCGGCGGTGCTGCACAATTTCGTGCTGGCTTGCCTTTATCATGGCCGCACTGAGAGCTGCCTCACGGTCAGCCTGACCAGGGTCGGGTTCGGCTTCCAGCCCACCGGCATGAAGGACAGTCCCGCCGCCATCGCGATCGAGGCCCGGCACGCCCTGTGGAAAGAGCGCTTGCCCCAATCCGATCGGGACCTCTGGGACGCGCTTCAGCTGCTCGACGCTGCCGAGCAGGCCGAGCTGTTCGCGCATTGCGCCGCTTATTCGGTGAACGCGCTCTACGAAGTGGCGCCCAACTACGACAATGGGCGCATCTCGGCGCACATAGTCGAACGGCGGCTCGTGCACAGCCACGTCCTTGCTCGCGCGGCCGGGCTCGACATGGTCGCCTGCGGCTGGAAGCCCACAGCCGACAATTTCTTCGGCAAGGTGACCAAGGCGCGCATTCTCGACGCGGTGAGGGAAGGCAAGGGCGGCGAGACCGCTGCGCTGATCGACCATCTGAAGAAGCCGGACATGGCCCGCGAGGCCGAACGGCTGATGGACGGCGCGGGCTGGCTGCCCGAGCCGCTGCGCACTCCCGAGCTGCCCGCCCGCGCCGAGCTGCTCGATGCCACGGCGGCGGTCGAGCTCCCTGCCTTCCTCGCCATGCCGGATGCGTCCGGGGACGAGGAGCCGATGGCGATCGCCGCCCAGTGACCGACTGGGGAGCGGGCGTTGACCGTCCCGCTCCTCTTGTCCCCTTCAGCAGCAGGAGCGCCCGATGGCTATCCCAGACACATATCGCACCAATTTCGACACGCTGTTGCGGGCTGCCGCGGACGGCAATCTTGCCCTCCTCGAATGCGCCGACGCCGCATCCGGCGAACCTCGGTACGTCCTGTGTGCCGTCGGCTTTGACGGCTCGGCCTATTGCACGACGCCGTTCGGGCATCTTGCCGACGGCGATCCTTTCGCGCTCTACCGGCCGCCCGAGGACACGGCGTAACCCGCTAGCTGACGATCCATGCGCGACCCGAAATGTCCGCCGCCTCCCAAATTCCGGAGACCTGCCATGAACCTGCGGATCCTTGGCGGAGCGCAACCTGATGCGCCCGCTTCGCCTTTCCCCCGACCCCGCCCACGGCCTTCGCCGCGCCGCACTCGAGCTTTTGTCTATCCTCGAACCGGACGCCCGGATCGACGCCCACGGGCATCGCACGACGATGATCGCAGCGCTTGGTGCGCGCGATGCCGATGGCGCTGTGCCTCGCTGAACGCCAACGGAATCAGCGCGGTCTCGCGATGCGTCTCCACCGCATCGAGCTGGCCGGCTTCAACCCCCTCGGTGCAGAAAGCCTCAAGGCGATGGGCCTGATGTCCGGGATCATATCGTGGAGGCTGAGCCTGTTCGTGCCGACCCGCGGCGATGGTCCGGCGATTCTGGCGAGGCTGCTCGAACGCTTTCCGATCTCGCGGGTCGAGGCGCGCACTGCCGGCGCGGTCTGAGCGGGAGACGGGCGATGGAGCATCCTGCAAGCGCGATCGCGCGCGACCTGGCGGGGCAAGCCGAAAGACTGTGCCGGCGCTATCTTTCCAACGGCCGCCGCGAAGGCAATTACTGGCAGGTCGGCGATGTTCGCAACACGCCGGGTCGCAGCCTCTATGTGCGCCTCCGTGACAGTCCCGACGGAACCGGCCGGGCGGGCAAATGGACTGACGCGGAGTCGGGCGAACATGGCGACCTGCTCGACATCATCCGCGCATCGACGCTGACCGGAACGCTGGGGGAAGCTCTTGCCGAGGCGCGGCGCTTTCTCAGCCTGCCCGAATCTTCCGTTTCCGCCAGCATGAAGGTGGCCCGCGACGCTTCGGCGTGTTCGCCTGGAGCAGCGCGGCGTCTGATGGCGATGTGCAAGTCCATCGCCGGCACGCAGGTCGAAACCTATCTGCGCGGCCGCGGCATTGCGCCATTGCCCGGCCTGGACGCTCTGCATTTCCACCCACGCTGCTGGTATCGTCGTTCGATCGACGACCGCGGCGATGTTCCGTGCGCCATGCCGGCGATGATCGCTGCGGTGACCGATATCGCGGGCAACGTGACCGGTGCGCATCGCACCTGGTTGACCCCGGACGGATCGGGCAAGGCGCCTGTCGCCTATCCGCGACGAGCGATGGGCCATCTCCTCGGCAATGGCGTCCGCTTCGGGATCGCCGCCCCGGTCATGGCTGCCGGCGAGGGTATCGAATCGACCTTATCGCTTTACGCCGCGGTCCCGACGCTGCCGGCGATCGCGGCACTGTCATCGGCGCATCTCGCTGCCCTGGAATTTCCGCCCATGCTTCGGCGGCTCTATGTTGCCCGCGAGCGCGATCCCGCCGGTCGCAAGGCGTTCGCCGCGCTGGCAAGCCGCGCCCGAAAGTGCGGAGTCTATGTTCGCCCCCTCGATTCCGAACTGGGTGACCTCAACGCGGATCTTGGCGCGTTCGGTCTGGAAGCGGTGCGCACGCGGCTCCTCGCACAGATATTGCCCGAAGATCGTCCCTGATACCCCATGACCGGGAGGCATCGCCCCCGTTGCTCCGCTGGCGAGAGTCCGCGCCATACGCCTTCCCAGAGGGCGACGGGGCGGCATCGCGCGTGCCCGTGCAACCCGTCCGCGCGGCTATTTTCCGCCGCGTGCCTGCGGCCCGCTTTGCATCGCGAAGCAAAATAGCCGCGCTCCCGGGTCCTCCGCTGTGCTTCGGCGCCCGCCGGCTTTGCCGGCCGCTGCGCTCGGTCGTGCGCGGGCACGCGCGATACCGCCTCTTGTCGCCAGGAAGGCCGCAGCGACGCGGCCCCAGCTAGGAGCACTTCGGATGGACGATTTTCACGACAGGGCGGGCGAGGGCGGATCGCAGTTCGCCCATTTGCTGGAGGAACTGGAACTGTTCGGCCGACGGCCATTCGACGATGATCTCGATCCGAGGCCACTGCCCGAGGGGCGCCTGATCGAGGCAGCGGCAGCCGACACCTTCGACGCGATGGGCGCCAGCCTCGCCGATACCCGCCTCGAGCCCGAACTCGAGGAACTCCTCTGGGGGTTCACCAATGTCTTTCACCGCGCGACCGAGCGGGCCGACCGGCAGCTGGATAGCAACGAGCTGGCGCAGAAGCGCCTCCAGCGCGAGCAGGACGGGTCCGAGGTCAAGTCGGTCGAACTCGAAACGCTGATCGCCGAGGGCAGGAGCATGATCGAGCGCCGCGACGCGATGGAAGCGTATCGCGAAGCATTCGCCGAGCAGTTTCGCCACTATTTCCGCAAACCCTGGCTGCCCAAGAGCGGCTCGATGCTCAACCGCGCTGCGATGACCGCGGCGGTGATCGAAAGCCGCGAATTCGTGAACGATCGGCGCTGGACCGATGCAAAGCTCCTCCTACCACCCGGCGAGCGCATTTATGTCAGCGGTGGCACCGATTACATGGATCATCGCACGATCTGGCAGGTGCTCGACAAGGTCCATAGCCGCCACCCGGCGATGGTCCTGATCCACGGCGGGGCCAGCAAAGGCGCCGAGCATATCGCTTCGCTCTGGGCAGGCGAGCGCAAGATCCCGCAGGTGCCGTTCAAGCCCGACTTCGTGAAGCACAATCGGGCATCCGCTCCGTTCAAGCGCAACGACCGCGTGATTGCCTGCATGCCGCGTGGCATCATCATCTTCCCGGGCGGTGGCATTCAGGACAATTTGTTCGACAAGGCGCGCAGCGCCGGCATCGCGATCATCGACCGCAGGCAGCGATGATCGTCGCCTCCAACGCAGCCCAAGCCGGGCGAGCCAGGCCTGGGCCCGCGCCGGCGGGCCGCAACGCGGGCCCAGGCCCGCGTCCTCCTCTGATGAGGTGGGACGGCTGCGGGATACCATCAGTTGCTGATTCGCAGCATGACAGGAGGAACGGAGATGGAGATCGCAACGATCGGTTTGGATATCGCGAAGCACGTGTTCCAAGTGCACGCGGTGGATGCGGCGGGCACGGTAGTGCTCCGCAAGCGCTATTCTCGAGCGCAGCTCGTTCGGCTATTCGAAGAGATCCCGCCATGCCTCGTTGGGATCGAAGCGTGCGGCACGGCGCATTACTGGGGTCGCCATCTCCAGTCGCTCGGCCACGATGTTCGCCTCATGCCGGCGCACTACGTGAAGCCCTATGTGAAGCGCGGCAAGAACGATGCGGCCGACGCGGAGGGTATCTGCGAAGCGGTGACCAGACCGACCATGCGCTTTGTGCCGATCAAGGCGCCGGACACACAGGCGCTGGCCTTGATGCATCGGCTGCGGACCCAGTTTGTCGGTCAGCGCACCGCCATGTTGAACGCCCTTCGCGCCGGGATGGCCGAGTTTGGCATTGTGACCAACCAGGGGCTTGGCGGCGCGACCGAGATTCTGCGCATCGCGAGCGCGGGCGACGATCGCCTCCCGGAGTTGATCCGCGAGCCCTATCGATTGCTCGCTGATGCTATTCGAGCGGTGGAAGCCCGGTTGGTGACCCTCGATCACCAGATCGCGGCCAGCACGCAGTTCGACGATACCTGCAAGCGGCTGAGTACGATTCCGGGCGTGGGACCGGTGACCTCGACAACGATCATTGCGCTTGCCGGGGATGTTTCTAGATTTCCAACGGGCCGCGACTTCGCAGCCTGGCTTGGCCTGACACCGCGCCAGAACTCGACCGGCGGCAAGGCCCGGCTCGGGCGAATCACCAAGGCGGGTGATCAGACCCTGCGAACGCTGTTGGTGCTTGGTGCCTTCTCGGTAATCAAGCGCGCCCGCGTCGCGCCAGAGAAGGCCTCGCCCTGGTTGATGGCGCTGATGGAACGTCGGCCACCGCTGGTCGCGGCCGTCGCGCTGGCGAACAAGATGGCGCGGATCATCTGGGCGATCCTCACGCGCGGCGGCAGTTTTCGCGCGCCGGCGAGGACATCATGACGCATTTGTAGAGTTTCCCGCGGAGCCTGGCTCCGAAGGAAGCGAGGTGGTGCCCAAGCCATGATGACGAACCGGTTGAGCCGGGGATTGCTCAGTTCGGAAAACGAAGGGAGCCTTCGAGCCCGTTTCTCTGATGGAACGTGCGATCCGCGGATTTCATCAGGGCCAGCGGTCGTCGACCGCACCAACAGGCCGGACACATGACCGCACCCGACCGATCGAAGTCATGCTCGGTGTCACCTCGCATAATTTATCGAAGAGCTCAGTGGACGCCGCGCTGTCGCGCGGCGGCGTGTCTGTTGGCCTGACCCCCGAAGCGGGATGGCCGGCTCTCCCTGCTAGGCCCGCCTCGGCGAGCCGCAACCGGCGCTGCGCGCCGGTCCTCCACGGTGTTGCGGCCCTTCGGGTGCA
Source organism: Sphingomonas hengshuiensis (assembly GCF_000935025.1). Lineage (NCBI taxonomy): Bacteria > Pseudomonadati > Pseudomonadota > Alphaproteobacteria > Sphingomonadales > Sphingomonadaceae > Sphingomonas > Sphingomonas hengshuiensis. Next base: position 4,207,050 of record NZ_CP010836.1, on the reverse strand, counting down.
GCCCGCCTTTGCGGCGTGCCTTTCCGGTCGATTTTCGCCGCCCACCCCACTCCGGGGTTCCGGTGCGGGAGGAGGGAAGTAGGGTTTGCAGAAGCCGACTTGCAGGGGCCGTCCACACATTCGTTCCGGCCCTGCGGGTGCACCCCGCCTCCTGTCGCGGGCCCGAACCGCCTTTCCCCCGGCTTCGGCCGCCATGCGATGGAGAAGGATCATGAACCGCGAACTTAGAAGGTTGCGCCTTGCGATAGACGCCATGCCCGACCCTGAATGGCGGGTATTTTGTCGCGCACGCTACTGCGACCTCGACTATTTCCAGATCGCGGTCGAGCTCGACATCGCCGTGTCCGAGGTCGAGCGCCTTCTCGCCTCCGCGATGCTGCATCTCATGCAATTTCGGGAATGACCGGCAGGAACATTGAGGAAACGGCCAGCCACAGCTAGGAAATGAACATGCGCGTCGATCTCGATCACTTGCCCGATGTCCAGCAGGCTGAGCTTGCCCGCGTGCGCGACACGCTGATGGCCGAGTTCGCGCAGGCGATCTCGACCTCGACCCAGCCGTGGAAGAAGAACGGCAAGATCCTCAAGATCATCCTGTTCGGCAGCTACGCGCGTGACGACTGGGTCGATGAGCCGGACAATGGCTATCAGTCCGATTTCGACCTGTTGGTGATCGTCAGCCACGAGGACCTCACCGATATCGCCGCCTACTGGTATATCGCCGAGGACAAGATCCTCCACGATCGCGCGGTGCTGCGTCCGGTCAACATCATCGTCCACACCCTGAATGAGGTGAATCAGGCGCTGCACCGCGGCGAGTATTTTTGGGTCGATATCGTCCGCGACGGCGTGGTGCTGTATGAGTTGCCGCAGCATGCGCTGGCGGCGCCGAAGCCGCTGACGGCGGCGGATGCATTAATGATGGCGCAGAAATATTTCGACCATTGGTATCCTGACATCGCTGATCTCCTCTCAGGTGCGGAGCACTATCTGAGCATCGGAAACAGGAATCTCGCCGCCTTTACGCTGCACCAAGCGACGGAGCGTGCCTACGCGTGCTTCCTGTTGGTACGGACGCTCTACTTCCCACGGTCGCACAACATCAAATTCCTGCGGTCCTTGTCAGAGGACAAGGAGCCGCGCTTGGTCGATGCATGGCCGCGTGCGACTCGTATTGATCGGCGCCGTTTCGAACTGTTGAAGCGAGCCTATGTCGAGGCGCGCTATTCGCCCAGCTATGAGATCGAGAACGAGGATCTCGCGACGCTAAAGGCATCGGTGAGCCGGCTGCGTGATATCGTGCAAGTGTTGAGCCTCGAGCAGTTGGAAATCCTGCGTTCGGAAGCAAACGCCTGACAGGTGTCAGCACTGCAGTATTAGTGGGCGTTTCGCGCCTGCGGCGCGACCGCGCTCTATGCCGCTGCGCGGCACCGAGCCCCTGAAGGGTCTCGGGCGCCCCAGGCGATAACGATCGCGAACGCGAGGGGTCAGTTAGTCAGCTTTGCGTCCCAACTGTTGTCGTTTAGCGCCTCTATCCCTGTCCCTAATACCCGCCGTTCCCGCGACCCGCCGCCGCACGCGCACGAAGGTCCGGAGCTGGGATATTCTGTTGAAAAACTCCGCAAGGGGTCCGCACGCGTGAGCGGCAAAGCAATAGTCACTCAAGATTAGCGGCGATCGAGCAACATAAATGTGGGAATCCGCTTGTGTTTGCAGTAATATTTCCTGGCCAGAGCCCACGGCCGGGTTCGCAGGAGTATTTCAACATTGGGTAATGGTCTGGCTGCTCTTCGATGGAGACCGATAGGATCGGCTCCGATGTAGAAGAGGAGAACGACCATTACCCAATGTTGAAAAAGGCGGTGTCTGTCGCCGGTCGGCGTGATGGCTGCGCGACGCTGACGAGTTGCCTCGTCGCTCACCGCGCTCCGGCCATGGCCGGCATCCGGATGAGCTTGGCGAGCTTGCGGAGGTTCTGGGCGGTGGCGGCGAGGAGGAATTCGTCCTTCGCTCCGTTGGGCCCTCGCAGCCGCAAGCGCCCGAGCTTCAGGATGCGCTTGAGGTGGGCAAACAGCATCTCGACCTTCTTTCGCTGTCGTCGGGATGCGACATAGGCGTCGGTGGTGGCGATATCGCGCGCCATGTCGCTGGCGCCCTCGTGGATCGAGCGCAGGATCTTGCGAGCGGGCGCGTTGGGGCAGCAACGCGGCTTGAGGGCGCAGGCGTCGCAATCGCGCTTGCTGGCGCGGTACCGGGTCATGCCCTCCGCGTCGACGAAGGGGAGCGCTTCCCGATAGTGCTTCCGGCGTTGCCGCAGGCGCTTGCCGGCGGGGCAGGCATAGCTGTCGTCGTCATGGTCGAAGACGAAGTCGGCGCGCTCGAAGCTGCCGTCGCGCCGGGCCGACTTGTCGAACACCGGGATGTGCGGCCCGATGCCGCGTTCCTCCACCAGCCAGGTCAGGTTCCTGGCATCGCCGTATCCGGTATCCGCCTCAAGCCGCTCGGGCCACAGCCCGAACCGGGTGTGCGTGCGCTCGATCATCCGACGCTGGGCGGTGACCCCGGCCTGGCGGATGGCGGCGGTCGCCTCGACATCGACGATCACGGCATGGTCGAGGTCGATCAGATAGTTGGTCGAATAGGCGAAGAAGGCGCGGTCGCGCGACGCCGCCGTCCACCGAGCGGCCGGATCGGCCACCGCCAGCTGCCGGGGCGGCACCGGCGTCGCGCCGCCGAACGCCGCGGTTCAGCGATGCCGATCGGGGCGGAGTGTCAGTGTGCCCCCGTCCCCTGCCCCCATGAGCCGAATAGCGTCCGCGACGTGCTGGCGACGCATGTTTTTAAGCAGACTGGTTCCTATGAGCAAGCAAGCTACGCGATCCAGGATACACCTGAGATGGTCGCCAAACATTATGGCCGGTTCCTGCCGCAGGATAAGGCTTCGATGGCAGCCAAGATCTTGAATGAAATGTGGGCAGCCTGAGCGTGTCGAACCGATATCGGCAAATTCCGCGAAGTGGAGTTGAGCACAGCCACTTCACTTCGCGGTGCGACAAGCCTCACCGAACCATCGGCATAGGTCTCACCGGTTCTACTGGCTAGTCTATGCCCATTCCGGAGGTATAACAACCCACTACCCAAGCAATATTCGTCGACTATATTGCTCGGTTCGGGGAACGGATATCGTTTTTAGAGGAGATATCATGCGCTTGTTGATCGTGCTTTCCGGCCCGGTTGCGGTCGGCAAAACCTCGTTCGGCAGTGCGCTGTTGAAGATTGCCGGCGCAACGCGCGTGTCGACGCGCACCTTCATCCAGCAGCGTCTGGGGACATCCGACGATCGCGGCGCACTGCAGGCGGCCGGTGATCAGCTGGATGCGCAGACCAACGGCAGGTGGGTGACCGACGCCGTCGCGGCGGCCGGAACCGGCGCACCAGCCGACCAGATACTGCTTCTCGATTCGGCGAGGATCCCGGAACAGGTGGAAGCGCTGCGCAGCCGGTGGCCCGGTCAGGTCTTTCATATTCACCTGCATGCCGAGGATGCGACGCTCGAGCGGCGCTATCTCGGCCGCCCCGCGCATCTCAAGGAGTTCCCGACCTACGACGAAGTCAAGCGCAACAAGACCGAGGCGAGCGTCGGTGCGCTGCAAGCCCTGGCAGACTTGGTGCTCGACACCGATTTTGTCGCGCCCGACACCCTGGCGATCACCGCGATGGAGTGGTTCGAAGGCGACGGCCCGCGCAGCCGCGAGGCGTTGGTCGATGTGATCGTCGGCGGTCAATATGGTAGCGAGGGCAAGGGCAATGTCTGCGCCCATCTTGCCAAACATTATGGGGTGCTGATGCGGATCGGCGGCCCCAATGCCGGTCATCTCGTCAAGGAGCCCGAATATAAATATGTCCAGCTGCCATCGGGAACCGGTTCGAACAAGCATGCCAAGATCCTGATCGGAGCAGGGTCGACGCTATGGCTACCGCAACTGCTGCGCGAGATCATGGATCAGGGACTGACCCCGGAGCGCCTGTCGATCGACCCGCAGGCGATGGTCATCGATGACGAGGATCGCCGCCTAGAGTCCAGTGCGCTTCAGTCGATTTCGTCTACCAAGCAAGGCGTCGGCGCCGCTTCGGCACGAAAAATCGCCAATCGCGGCGATACGCCAATGTTTGGTCCGGCGGTACAGCTGGCGCGCGACGTCGGACAGCTGCAGGACTTCATCCGTGACGTGCGCGCCGAGCTGGATCGGCACTTTGCCAGCCGCACGCGCGTGCTGCTTGAAGGAACCCAGGGCACGCTGCTCAGTCTCCATCACGGCTTCTGGCCAAGCGTGACATCGCGCGAGACGTCCGCGGCCGGCTGTTTGTCGGACGCCGGCATATCGCCGCGTCGCGTGCGCAAGATCATCATGGTGGTCAGAACCTATCCGATCCGGGTCGGCGGCACGTCCGGGTGGATGGGGCGCAATATCAGCATGGCCGAACTTGCCGAGCGGTCGGGCATTTCCGTCGGGGAATTTCGTAAGGTCGAAAAAGGGACGATCTCGGGCGTCGAGCGGCGGATAGCGGAATTCGACTGGGCGCAAATCCGCCGCTCGGCCGAGCTCAATGGCGCGACCGACATTGCGATCACCTTCGCAGACTATCTCGGTATCGAGAACCGCGAGGCCACCAGCTTTGAGACATTGAATCCAAGCGCGCAGGACTTCATTAGGCGGCTCGAACGGGTCGCGGGTACGCCCGTGACGCTTATTTCCAAGGCATTTGCGCTGGACGGCGTGATCGAACGAGGCTTCTGACATGACCGAAAGCGAATTGGTTCAGCGCTATCCGCGTCTCTACCATATGGCGCATGACGGCGCCTGGGAGGCGATCCACAGCCACGGCCTGAAAAGTGCGGCTGCCTTGCTCGATTCTTATGGCGTCGTGGATCCGCGCCGGCATTTGCTCGGCTCATGCCGGCGGCCGGAATCGGTACCGCTTAACGCCGACGGCCTGCCGCTGGCGGTGCTGCGCGATCAAAAGCCAATGCATGACGATGCACTGGCGAAATGCCTGCAGGACGGTCTGACGCCACAGCAATGGTATGAATTGCTGAATTCGCGGACCTTTTTCTGGCTATCGAAGAGCCGGATCTGGCGGCTGCTCGGCGCAAAGGCGTATCGCGGCGTCACCCAAACCGTCTTGACGCTCGATACGGCTAGCCTGGTTGCCAAGCACAAGGAGCGGATCTGGCTCAGCCCGATCAATAGCGGCTCGACCCTGTTCAAGCCGCAGCCCCGCGGCCTCGCTACGTTCAAACGGATCGCGGACTTTCCGTTTGCCGAGCGTGCCAAGTCACGCGCGCTTGAAAATAATGTCGTCGAGCTGGTTGTGGATCATTCGGTTCCTGACGTCGCCGATTTCGTGCTCGCAGTACATTCGGTGCGTAACGATCAGATTCTCGAGCAAATCTGGCAAGCGCCGCATGCCGGCGCCGGCGATCACCCTTGAAGGTTCACAGCGCGGCTGCCTCGGTTTGGCGCATTTCGCGGGGCCGGTCCTTCCGGGCTGGGCCATGGTAACGCCGCGTTCACCCTTCATACCCCTATCCCGATGCTCGAATGCAGACGTATAAACACGTCAAATTCAGAGTCGGGGAATGTGCATGGGGTATTGCGCCGCGGTCCGTGAAGAGCGGAATCGGCAGAGCGTCAGCCGGTTGAGCACTGGCTGTAAGGAAGTGAAAACGATGGATCTTCAAAAGGACGAAGTGCTCAATCGTCTCGCGACTGGCGCGAATGTCGCCCAGTTCGTTGCATTTCGCCCGGCGACCGATGGATTGATTCAGAGCTTTTGCCGCCTGCGCAATCGCACGCCCAATTTTCGTTTCGAGAGTGTAGCAGCGGCCGTCGCTGCGCTGCTCGACGCCAGCGGGAGCGGAACCGTCAACGTGCGCAGCTATGTGCCGCATGATCCGCGGAGCCGCGAATTCCTCTACGCGCTGGATAGCGTGGAAACGGTCGTTGCCGCACTCGAACGGCTCGCCGGCGAAGGCCTGCACCTCATCGTCAACGAGACCATCGATGTCCGGGACGGTGGCGTCTCGGGCGTCGTCCAGGGCGGACTTATCGAATTCTCGCCCGACGATACGCCGCGCTGTGTCGAAAAGCCCGGCGTGGCCTCTCTGCCCTTCGAAATGGGCATGGCGCTGCTGACGACGGTCTATGGCTTCACGCCCGATCTCGAGGCATGCCCGGGCCGGCGCACCGAATTCTCGATCCATCCGCTGCTCCAGGGCTGGCGCGCAAGCCATACATTGCTCTGGGAACAGGAAGACGATGTGCCTGATGAGGCCGAGCCGGGCTATCGCTGGCCCAACCGGTTTAGCCGCCATCTCGGCGACAAGGCCTATGGGTTGATGATGGCGCATCTGGCGGGCCTGCCTGTCCCCAATACGCTGGCGATCCCGCGGCGCGTGGCGCCCTTTGCCTTTGGCACCGCGACCGGCTCGGCCGAAGTGTGGATCAGAACCTGCCCAACCGAGCCGCATCCGGGTTTGTACACGACCGTCAAGGGCTGGACCGACCCCTATGACTTGATGGCCAAGGAAGATCCTGCTGGCACGATACTTGCCTCGATCTTGCGCCAGGATGCCGTACCGGCGCGATATTCGGGTGCAGCGATAGTCCAGGCCGACGGTTCGCTCGCCGTCGAGGGCCTAGCCGGCGAAGGCGATCTCTTCATGCTCGGGACACGCGATCCGGAGGCATTGCCCGCGGAAATCATTTCTGCGGTCACGCACGCGTTCGATCGGCTCCAGGCGGCTTTTGGCCCGGTGCGCTTCGAATGGGTGCATGACGGGCAGCAGGTCTGGATTGTCCAGTTGCACTTGGGCGCGACGATCTCGACGGCAACGGCGGTCGTGCCCGGCGAGGCGCAGGTCTGGACCGATTTCAAGGTCGAGGACGGTCTCGAAAAGCTCAGGCGATTGCTCGAAGGCCTGCCGGGGGATGGCGGCGTCAATTTGATCGGCCAATTCGGCCTTACCAGTCATATCGCCGATGTGTT